>DAOOFR010000194.1:0-6347 GCA_035415285.1 Opitutaceae bacterium | reverse complement strand
CTCGACCGTCGGCACCGGCACCACCTTCCACCTCCACCTCCCGGCCAGCAGCACGACCGCCACCGCACCGACCGCGGTCCTCACCCCCGACTCCGGTTCGCTTTCCGGTCGTATCCTACTGATGGATGACGAGCCCGAGATCCGCGCCCTGGCCACCCAGATGATGCAGCACCTCGGTCTCGAGGCCCATTGCGTCGCCGACGGCGCCGCCGCCGCCGAGGAGTACGGTCGCGCGCTGCGCGACGGCCGCCCCTACGATCTGGTGATCCTCGACCTCACGGTGCCCGGCGGCATGGGCGGCCTCCAGGCGTTCCGGCGCCTGCGCGAGATCGACGCCGGCGTGCGCGCCGTCGTCTCCAGCGGCTACAGCGAGGACGAGGTGCTGGCCACCTACCGCGACCACGGCTTTGTCGCGATGGTGCCCAAGCCCTACGGCATCGAGCAGCTCGCCCGCGCACTCCGCCCCCTGCTGCGCGAGGCCGACCCCGCGCGGTGAACCGGCCCTCGCGCCGTTCAGCCCGCGCTGTTGCCGAACTTCGCCTTGTGGGTCGCGGCGACCGTCACGTACTTCTCCGCGAACGCCCGGCCCTTGCCTTGCTCCTCCGGCTTGAGCGGCCGCACCACCTTCGCCGGCGAGCCCAGCACCAACGAGTGCGGCGGAATCTTCGTGCCGCCGGTCACCAGCGAGTTGGCGCCCACGATCGAGCCCTCGCCGATCTCGGCGCCGTCGAGGATCGTCGCCTGCATGCCGATCAGGCACCCGTCGCCGATCGTGCAGGCGTGGATCATCGCCGCGTGTCCGATCGTCACATACTTGCCGACCTGCACGCCGAAGTGGTCCGCCAGATGCACGATGGTGCCGTCTTGGACGTTGCTTCCCTCGCCGATCTCGATCGAATTGATGTCCCCGCGCAGCACGCAGTTGTGCCACACGCTCGCCCGCTCGCCGATCCGGACATCGCCGATCAGGATCGCCCCCCGGGCCACGTAGGCCGACGGGGCGATCTGCGGCTCTTTGCTCAGGTGTTTGCTCAAACGCTCTTCGACGGTCATGGTCCCGCCACGCTAGAGCCCCCCTTCGCCCGCTCGCAAACCACATTCTGCCCTTCGTTTTCCCATGAAACCCGCTCCGGTCGTATTCAACAACACGGTTCTGCGCGACGGCCACCAGTCGCTCGCCGCGACCCGCATGACCACCGCCCAGATGTTGCCGGCCTGCGCCGACCTCGACGCGCTCGGCTTCGGCGCCCTCGAGACGTGGGGCGGGGCCACCATCGACTCCTGTCTCCGCTTTCTCGGCGAGAACCCCTTCGAGCGCCTCGGCACGTTGAAGAAGGCCGCGCCGAAAACCCCGCACATGATGCTCCTGCGCGGCCAGAACCTCGTCCAATACACCTCGTTTCCCGACGACGTGGTCGAGGCCTTCGTCGCCGCCACCGCCGCCCGCGGGCTCGACATCTTCCGCGTCTTCGACGCGCTCAACGACGTTCGCAACCTGCGCACCGCCATCAAGGCAGTGAAGCAGGCCGGCAAGCACGCCCAAGGCACGATCTGCTACACGCTCAGCCCCGTCCACACCGTCGCCAGTTTCCTCACGCTCGCCGAGGAGATCGCCGCGCTCGGCTGCGACTCCATCTGCCTCAAGGACATGGCCGGGCTCATCCAGCCCGAGATCGCCCGCGCCCTCGTCACCGGCATCAAGGAGC
The DNA here is from genome assembly GCA_035415285.1 of Opitutaceae bacterium. Classification (GTDB taxonomy): domain Bacteria; phylum Verrucomicrobiota; class Verrucomicrobiia; order Opitutales; family Opitutaceae; genus CAJCBL01. The sequence goes on along the minus strand of DAOOFR010000194.1, from coordinate 4,641 downwards.
GCACGAAGCTTCCCGTCGTCCTCCACAGCCACGACACCGCCGGCCTCGCCGCCGCCTCCTACCACGCCGCCGTGCAGGCCGGTGTCGACTGGATCGACACCTCCGTCGCCCCCTTCGCCAACGGCACCGGCCAACCCGACACCCTGCGCATGCTCGCCGTGCTCGAGGGCCTCGACCGCTGCCCGACCTACGACCGCGCCAAGCTCGTCGCCCTCGGCAAACACTTCGAGAAGGTCTACGCCGAGCTCGGCAAGTTCACCAGCCCGGCCAACGAGCGGACCGACACCGCCACCCTCGTGTATCAGGTCCCCGGTGGCATGCTCTCCAATTTCCGCAACCAGCTCAAGGAGCAGAAGATGGACGGCCAGCTCGAACAGGTGCTCGCCGAGATCCCCTACGTGCGCGAATGCCTCGGCTGGATCCCGCTGGTCACGCCCACCTCGCAGATCGTCGGCACCCAGGCGATGCTCAACGTGAAGTTCGGCCGCTGGAAGAACATCGCCGGTCCCACCGCCGATGTGCTCCTGGGCAAGTACGGCCGCACCCCCGGCCCGGTCTACGCCGACCTCCTCCGCCACGTCGAGAGACAGACCGGCCACCAACGCTCCGAGGAGCGCCAGGCCGATCTGCTCCCGCCGCGCATGCCCAAGCTCAAGGAGGAGCTCCGCGCCAAGGGCTTCCCGGATACCGACGAGGTGGCGGTGCTCCATGCCATGTTCCCGCAGGAGCTCGCGAAACTCCTCGCGCCGGCCTCGCCGCCAAGCCCTGCGCCGACCGCGCCGCGGCCGGCCGCCCTCGCGCCGGTCGCGCCCCCGCCCGGCGAGGGTCGCCACTACCAGCTCACGGTCGAGGGACGCAGCTACAGCGTCGACGTGGAGGAGCGCGCCGGCTGATCGCTCACTCGCGGCCCGCGGCAGAGTCCTCAGCCGCCCGATACTGCCGGCGGAAGTGTTCCGTCAGTTCCCGGGTCAGGCGCATCTCCTCGGCCCGGTCCCGCGCAGCCAGTCGCCGACCGATCTCGCCGTGCGCGCGGTCGTAGTCCACCGCCGAGAGATCTCCGAGCAGGGCCAACGCCTCCGGTGGCCGGCCCGCGGCGACGATCTCCCGCCACGCGGCCTGCAGTTCGGGATGGAGATCCTGCCCCAGTACCCGCACGACGAACGCGAGTTCGCGCAACATCCCGCCGGTCCACTCCGGCCGATACACGAGCACCCCGTCCGGGTCATAGGGATTCACCGCCGGATCCGAGCGCCATTGGCGTAGCTCCTCCACCGCATAGTAGTCGCGCCGCACCGGCAGCCGCCGCAGCGCAAACCGTTCCGGCCCGCCCGGCGTACCCACCCGCTGGTTCCAGAGCCGCTGTCCATCCCACGACAGGGTGAACTCGATGAAATCCTGCGCCAACTCCCGGTGCGGGGCGCCGCGCAACAGCGCCACCGGATCCGTCGTGTAGGCGGATCCACCACGGGGCGTCACAAACCGCACCCGCGCCGCCCCTTGCCGCCGCGCCAGTGCCTCCTCCTGGTAGCGCCCGTAGAAATCGATGCAGATGCCCGCCGCCGCGTCCCCTTGCGCCACGTCGAGCGGGGGTTTCTGCGAGCTGTCCGTGAAATACCGCGCGTTGGCCGCGGCGAGTTGCAGCAACCGCAGCCCCTCGATCCACCCTTCGCGCACAGCGCGCGCCTCACGTTTCGCGGGGTCTGCCTCCGCCGCGCCGAGCGCCTCGTAGCGGATCTGCATCTGCTCCTGCACGAGCATCTCCAGCGCCGCCGCCACCGCCGCGCTGCGCGTCGGGTCCGCCATCGCCACCGAGCCCAACAACTCCGGTCGCGCGAGGTCGCGCCACGTCGCGACCTCCGGCACCCCGAGCCGCGCCAACGAATCGCGGTTGCTCAACACCCCGAAGGAGGAAAGCACCGTGCCGTACCAACGGCCCTCCGGATCCTGCAACTCCTCGCCCGCCCACGTCTGCGGCAACACCGCTTCGGTGAACCACTCCGGATGTCGCTGGCGCATCCCGGCGTCGACCAGCCACCCCGCCCGCGCACCGCGGGCATGCTCGTAGCTGCCGCCGCCGAAGAACACATCCAGGCCGACCCCGACCTCCGAATCCAAAAACGCCCGCCGTGCCGCCTGCTCCGGCTTGTCGTCGGCCGGCGTCGCGCCCGGCGCGATCCCCCCGTCCAGCGCCGCCGTCGCCCACCGCGCGTCCCATTCCCGCTTCAACCCAGTGCGCCAGTGCTGCGCGAAGGCCGCCTCGTAACCGGCCCGCAGGTACCGCACCGTCTCGCTCGCGCCCCCGATCACGCGCCAGTCGACCCGCACCGTCCGGCCGGTGCGCGCGCGGTACCAGCGTGCAAACCCCGCCCCGAACTCCTGCCGGATCGCCTCGTTGTGCGGGGTCACCACCACCAGCGTGAGCTCCGCCCCGGCCGCCCGCGTCCGCGGCCGCAGCGCGAACGGGAGCACGACAAGCGCCGCAAGGGCGGCAAGGAGAAGATGGCGGGCCCACATGGCGTTCGCTCGGGAGCGGCACGTGCCGCCCTACGGTTTCAACACGACCACGTCTTCCGGGTCGACGGCAGCCCACAGCTCCCCCTGCGCCGCCGCGCCCACGAAACGCGGATTCAGCTCGAAGAGCTTCAGCTCGCTCTCGCCCGAAACGAAACGATGCTGCGCCAACTCGCCAAGGTACGCCGTCTCCGTTATCCGGCCACGCACCGCGTTCATCGCCGGCGACTGCCGCGACAACCGCCAGCACTCCGGCCGCACCGAGACGAGCACCTCGGCGCCGCGCCGGTGCACCTCGTTCGGATCGCCGGCCAGCCCGTGGAAGCGGCACACCGGCGTGTCCACCAGCAGGCGCCCGTTCTCGCCGCCGACGATGCGACCGGCGATGAGGTTGGTCTCGCCGATGAACCGCGCCACCGCCGCCGTCGCCGGCCGCGCATAGATCTCCCGCGGCGTCCCCAACTGGAGGATGCGGCCGGCGTCCATCACGGCCATCCGGTCGGCGATCGCCAGCGCCTCCTTCTGGTCGTGGGTGACGTAGATGGTGGTGAGCTGGTGCTGCTTGCACACCCGGCGGATCTCGCTGCGCATCTCGGAGCGCAGGCGCGCATCGAGATTGGAAAGCGGTTCATCGAGCAACAGGCAGCGCGGCCGCACCACGAGCGCCCGCGCCAGCGCGACCCGCTGCTGCTGGCCGCCGGAAAGCTGGTGGGGCTTGCGCGCGCCGAGGGCGCCGAGTTGCACCGCCTCCAGCGCCTGGGCGGTCCGCCGCTCGAGTTCGGCCGCGGGCACGCGGCGCTCCTCCAGCCCGAAAGCGACGTTCTCCTCCACCGTCAGGTGCGGCCACAACGCGTAGCTCTGGAAGACCATGCCGGCGTTGCGTTCGTGCGGCGGGAGCCGCGTCACGTCCTGTTCCCCGAAACGGATCGAACCCGTATCCGGCCGTTCGAACCCGGCCAGGCAGCGCAACAGCGTCGTCTTCCCGCACCCGCTCGGGCCCAGCAGGAAGAAGAGTTCGCCCGGCTGGATCGCGAGATCGAGCGCCTCGAGCGCCACCGTTGCGCCAAAGCGTTTGCTGACCTTCTGGATGCCGATGGGAATCATGGCGGAGCGCTGGTTGGCAGCGAACGACCGCCCGCCGCCCGAGTCAAGGCGCGGGCCGGCCCCGCCCGGCACCGCGATTTCACCGGAATGCCGTTTGCCAGCGCTCCGGCCGGCGCCTTACCGTCCGCCTCCCGCCATGCCTGCGCGCACCACCAGGAAGATTCCCGCCCACAAGGACCTCGCCGAGATCCTCGTCTCCGAGGCCCAGATCAGACGGCGCCTCGCCGCCCTCGCCGCCGAGATCGACCGCGTCTACGCCGGCCAGGAGATCACCGCGATCGCGATCATCAACGGCGCCCTCCTCTTCACCGCCGACCTGCTGCGCCTCATCAACCGGCCCGTCCGGCTCGATTGCGTGCGCGTCTCCAGCTATCGCAACGCCACCGCCGCCGTCACCGAGCCCCAACTGCGCAGCAGCCTCACCATCGACATCGAGAACCGCCACGTGCTGCTCATCGACGACATCCTCGACACCGGCAAGACCCTCGCGATGGTCGTCGACCTCATCTCGGCGATGAAACCCGCCTCCGTGCGCACCTGCGTGTTGCTCGACAAACGCGGCCGCCGCGAGGTGCCCTTCGAAGCCGACTTCACCGGTTTCGAGATCCCGGATCGTTTCGTCGTCGGCTACGGCCTGGATTTTGCCGAGCGCTACCGCAACCTCCCCTGCATCGGCGTGCTCAAGCCCGCCCTGCAGAACCCGCCCGAGTGGGCGTAGCCGGCGCGGACGCGCCCGCTCATTCGCCGCTTCGCGGCGTCTTGGGGCGCCCCCTACCAAGCGTTACCCCCGAGCTCGACCGGCGCGACCACCACTGGAGGACGGGCTTTCCTCCCCGACTTCCCCGCGCAACCGCTGCCAATTCCCGCCCAACACCGCGGCCAGCTCGTCCGCCCCCAGTCCGCAGCCACGGATCTCCGCGAGGAAACGCGCGAACTCCGGTTCCGCCTGATGCTTCGGATACAACCGCAGCGGGTAGTCCGAGCCGTACAGGATCCGCCCCGCGCCGACCGCCTGCGCCACCAGCC
>DAOOFR010000193.1:0-6408 GCA_035415285.1 Opitutaceae bacterium | reverse complement strand
GCTCAGAGCGCTTGGGCGATGATGGAAACGATGTCGCTCGGCTGGCCAGTCTCCGCGTCGTGGAGGATGAACACGAGCTAATCGTGCCATCAGGATGCAATCCGAAGCCAACGCCGCCCACACCTCCGGCCTGAACGAAGCCCCCGGCCTGCCTCGGACGCGCTTGCGCCAGTCCCGCCCACCCATGCCCGCGACCCCGAGCCGTCCGTCCGCCGGCGCCCTCGGAGAGGCCGCCCTACCTGTGTTCACCAAGGAACAGGCCCGCCGCGGCGACGCCAAAGGCACCTTCCTGCGCTGAACCCTCTCCGCCGTAGCTGGACGACGCAGTCGTTCAGCCCCTCGGTTTCCGCGCCTCGCTGCGACCGCGTTGAGAGGGCAACACGAACCAACTCGATCCGAGGCCAAGGGGGTGGACAATTTGCCCCCCCTTGCCTCCGCAGAAACCCGAACCGTCGGGGTAAGTACAATCCGTACATACCCATCGGCGAAGCCGCCACGACCGAGATCGCCCGCCAGACCGACGCCCAAGGCTTCCCGCCCAACCGCCGCGCTGCCGTCGAAGTCAGCACCGTGGCCGGCAACGCCCGTCGCGAACTGGAGACGAAATCCGGCCGCAAAGTCGTGAGCCGCGAGAACTACCTCGAATCCCCCGAATCGAAGAAGCGCCTGAAGTGAGCGGCGCCTTGTAGCGAGGCGCGTGAGCGCATCGACTCCGGTCGCAGATTCTGCCCCAGCACGAATGCCGAACGGCAGAACAGATCGACTTGCGGGCCCATCCGGCCACGGCGGACACAAAAAGCCCCGGGCGGCGAAGCCCGGGGCGAGAGATGAAGCCGAGAATCAAAAACCGACCGCCTCGGCGAGGATCTCCTTGATGTGCGCCTGACGAGCGACGCCGCGCCGGTTGGCCTCAGCGCCCAACTTTTCCAGCACACAGGCCGGGAGACTGAGCGAAATCTTCTGCTTCGTCGGCTTCAGGCTCGCGAAAACCTCCGGCTTCGCCTTCGCGAAGTCGAACGCCCGCTTGTCCCGGTCTTCCTTAAGGTATCGTTTGGCCATACTGTTCCCTTTCTTTTCGAGAGGCGCAGCGCACGGAAATCGGACGGATTTTCGTGCCGCGCACTGTGAAGATGATCCGAAGAACTCGATCGTTCGAGCTCTTCCCCAGCACCGCAAAACGCGGTTCGTTCTGCCCGGGCCGCGTGTCGTCGTAGACCAGCGGTGCGAGGAAAAAAACACTCTCTGCTTCAACCTGCAACACACCATGAGCCGAGGCATGAACACTGTTTCCCGTGTCCCACTCGAAACCGGTAAGTTTGCCAAAGTCGACAGGCATGGGCTGGGTATCGTTTCGATATGCTCGGAAGTCAAGGGGTGGCCTCAGGGGATGAAGTCCAAGCCTACCGGTGCAGTACGGCCGGGTGACAGTGGCCGCAAAGTTGTGAGCCGCGAGAACTACCTCGAAGCCCCCGAATCGAAGAAGCGCCTGAAGTGTGCGGCGCGTGACCCGTAGCGATGCGCGTGAGCGCATCGACTCCGCGCTCTCCGTGCCTCCGCGTGAGCCCATCTCCGAAACCGAACCCAATCCATCCTCACGCGGAGCCACAGAGGACGCAGAGTCGATTCACCTCAGAAGCGGACACTGGCCTGTCCGCATCGCAGCATCGGCCAGCCAGAGGGTGGGTGCGGCTTGTGCTCAGCCCCGCCCCCATCGCGCGTTTGACCGACACCGCCCCGCCGCTAGCCTGCCGCCATGACCGCGACCGCACTCCTCGATCTGAAGCAACGCCTCGCGCGCCTCTCCGAGGCGCAGCGTCGCGATGTCTCGGCATTCCTGATCCGCCTCGGCCAGGAAACGCCGGCGTGGAAGAAGGAAACCGCCAAGCGCCTCGACGAGATGGCGAACGGCAAGCAGGTCAGCGTCGCGCAGCTCCGCAAGCAGCTCGGTCATGCCTGAGCGCTCGCGTTACACGAGTCATCTCTCCTCCACGGCCGCGGCTTTCGTGGTCAGTTTGCCCAAGCGCAAACAGATCGCTGTCCTCGATCTGGCCGATCAGCTCGCCCGTTACCCTTTCCGCGTCGGCGACTATCGCATGGAAGACGCCTCCGGCCGCACCACGGAAAACCTGCTGATCGACGGCTTTCTCTTCACTTACTGGGTCGACCATGCCGCACGGGAAGTGCGCATCGTCGAGATCGTGAAGGTCTGAGCTGGCGCGCCACGAACCGCGGAGTGCCGGGGGCTCCAATGTCTCGCGACCTCGGAGCGGACGCCCGAAGCGAATACCCGGCGCACGGAGCCTGCGCCGTCACCGGCCTCGGTCAACCCGCCACCACGTCCAGCGCCCTTCGTTCTCTTCGTTGCCTTCTGTCGCGATCCGCTTCGATTTCCGGCCCCGTACCGCCATTGTCCACTTCCGCCCGGTAAAGTCCGCGCCCACACCCACCGTCCACAGTCGACCGCTCACCGTCCACCGACCGCCATGGGCCTCACGATCCACTACTCGCTCCGCCTCGCCACCCGCTCCGCCGCCGTAGCCGGACGCACCGTGCGTGAGCTCCACGCCGCCGCCACCCGTTTCGCAAAACGCCGCGGGCTGGGCGGAGTCGGGCCGGTCATCCCGCTGGCCGAGGCAGGCATGCACGCCAGCCGCTACGTGCTCGTGCGCCGCCGCGGCTACTCCGACGCGATCGACGTGGAGCCCACCGCCGGCTGGTGCTTCACCGTCGACATCGGCGAGGGCTGCGAGCCGGCCACCTTCGGGCTCGGCCTGTATCCGGCTTTCGTGGCCGACGGCGCCCGCCGCCGCCGCACCGGTTTCGGGGGTGCGTGGACCTTTGGCGCCTTCTGCAAGACCCAGTACGCCAGCTGCGCCGGCGCCGCGCACCTCGTGCGCTGCCACGCCGCCGTGATCGACCTGATCCTGCTCTGGAAGAAGGCCGGCGCCGCGGTGACGATCTCCGACGAGGGCGAGTACTGGCCCGGCCGCGATCCGCGCACGCTGCTGGAACGCACCGAGTCGTTGAACCGGTTCGTCGCCGCGCTGGCCGGCGCCACGAAGGACGCCAGCGAGGCCGCCGGCGGCCCGCCCGTACAGTCGCCGATCTTCGCGCATCCTCATTTCGAGCACCTCGAGGCCGAGGGCCTGGCGAAGCACGGTCCGATGCTCGGCCAAGTGCGCGCCGCCCTGGAGTCCCTGCCCGGCACGGCTCGACCGGAGTAGCGCGCTGCACCACGCTCAGCGTATCTCCACTCCGCGTTCTCCGCGCCTCCGCGTGAGAACCTTCCGAAACCAGATCCGAACCATCCCCGCGCGAAGCCGCGGAGGACGCGGAGACAATCTCGATTCGCCGCACAACAGACGCACACTCAGCCCAACTCGCCTACCGCCCACCGGCCACCGCCCACCGGCCACCGGCAACCGTCCACCGGCAACCGCCTACCGCCCACCGGCAACCGACCACCATCCCGCACTTCGCAGCCCGTAGCGTTGCGCGTGAGCGCAACGATCCGCCCACTGTTCACCGTTCACTCGGAGGCGCGCCGCGCCGGAGATTCCCGCAGGTTCTGCCGAGGGCACGAATGCTGAACAGCAGAACGCCCACCGGCAACCGGCAACCGTCCACCGTCCACCGACCACCGCCCACCGATGAAGCCCCTCTTCGATCTCGCCGCCGCCCTCGCACACCTCCGCACGGCCGATCCGAAACTCGCCACCGTCATCGACCGCGCCCGCCCCTGCGAGCTCGCCCCGCAACGCCTCCGCAGCCTCTTCGACGTGCTCCTGCGCGCCATCGTGTACCAGCAGCTCAATGGCAAGGCCGCCGCCTCGATCCTCGCCCGCGTCGAGGCGCTGTTTCCGCAATACCGCCCCACCCCCGCCGCCCTGCTCGCCCTGCCCGACGAGCCGCTGCGCGCCGCCGGCCTCTCGCGCAACAAGCTCGCCGCCATCCGCGACCTCGCCACGAAGTGCGCCGACGGCACCGTGCCCACGCCCGCGGCCGCCCGGAAACTCTCCGACGCCGAACTCGTCGCGCGCCTCACCGCCGTGCGCGGCGTCGGGCCGTGGACAGTCCACATGCTCCTCATGTTCGATCTCGGCCGGCCCGATGTGCTGCCCACCGGCGATTTCGGCGTGCGCGAGGGTTTCCGCAAACTCCACCGCAAACGCCGCCAGCCCACGCCGGCCGAACTCGCGAGGTACGCGCGCCGCTGGGCGCCGTATCGCTCCGTCGCCGCCTGGTACCTCTGGCGCGTGCACGAACTCGCCCCGTCCGATTGACAGCGGCCGGGCGGGGTTGGACCCGGTGCGCCGGTCGTCGTCCGCCCTTGTTTCTACGCCAAAACGGTAAACCGCACCGCGCCTGGTCCGATAACCGGAGCAGCGATGCCCCACATCTACGCCCACCGAAACACCGTGCCCAAGACGATGCGGGCTCTCGCCAAGACCGCCGCCGCCGCGGGCCTCAAACTCATCGAGGCCCTCGTGCCCGCGCCCGGCCCCGGCGAGGTCCTGATCCGGGTGAAACGAACCGCCCTGAGCGCCGCCGCCGCCTCGATCGACCGCTGGGATGCCTGGGCCCAGCGCACCGTGCGCCCCCCGGTGATCGTGGGCCATGAGTTCGTCGGGCTCGTCGCCAGCGTCGGCCCGGGGGTCACCGATTTCCATCTCGGCGACTGCGTGATCGGCGAACCCTGCGTGGCCTGCGGCACCTGCCGCCATTGCCTCGCCGGCCACCACCACCGCTGCGCCTCCGCCCGCCGCCTCGGCCAGGATCGCGACGGCGCCTTCGCCGACTACGTCTGCCTGCCGCAGGGTGCGGTCTGGCACGCCGACCCGCGCCTCCCGCTCGACATCCTCGCCTGCTTCGTGCCCCTCGGTCAGGCGGTGCGCATCGCACGCCGTTTCGACCTGCTCGGCGCCCAGGTGCTGATCGCGGGCACGGGCGCCCAAGGTTGCATGGCCGCCACCATCGCCAGGTACGCCGGCGCCCGAAATGTCGTCGTCGCCGATGCCCACCCCGCCGGCTTGGCCCTCGCCGCCTCGCTCGGCGTGGCCCATGTGGTCGACACGCGCGACGCCTCGCTCGCCACCCTCCGGCGCGAACTGGGCATCGTCGACGGCTTCGATCTCGGCATCGACACCACCGGACGCACCCCCGCCCTCGGCGACCTGCTCGCGCACCTGCGCCTCGGGGGCCAACTCGCACTGCTCCGCGCTCCGGCCGACGACGCGTGTCTCCCCCTTCAGCCGCTCCTCGCCAAGCAACTCTCCGTGCTCGGGCTGGACGCACGCGACAATGTGCCCGACTGGGAGCGGCTCACCTCGGCGCTCCAGAGCGGCCTCGACGTTTCCCCGGTGATCAGCCGCTGCCTGCCGATCGCCGCCTTCCGCGAAGCCTTCGAGCGCGCCGCGGCCGGCGAACCCGGCAAGCTCATCCTCGACTGGGAGAGCTGATCCCGCCCGCCCCCCCATCCTCCGAACCAGAGCCCGGAAGGCACCCGCAGCATCGCCCCGAGGAACCCGCCGCCAGCCCGAATGCAACACCCCCGCCGCTAGAGGGAGCAGAACAGATGTGCTACTGTCCCCACCAACCGCCGCGCGACAGCGCTTCCCCATGAACCCAAATTCCGCAGACGACAGAAGGTAACGAAGGTAACAAAAGGACTCCATATCATGGGAGATCGGTGCCCACGGGTCCCGGAGCTTTCTCATCACCAGTCTGGAACCCCCGGGTTCCCTTATCCGACTCGTTCCCACTTCGTTCTCTTCGTTACCTTCTGTCGGTTCCGACTGCGCTTCTCAGGATGAAAACCTCCCCGCTGCTTCTCCCCCTTGGTGTCGCGGTCTTGGCCGGCAGTCTGCTGTTTCTATCCGGCCATCCGCGCCCCGCGCCCGCGGCCACGACCGCGCGAACGATCGCGGCCCGCCCCGCCCTCGCGATCACCGACCCCGCGCCGCCCCGCCCGCCCCCGGCCCACTCCCGAGCGTCGTCGAACGCCAACGACACCGCGGACCTCGTCGCCGACCAGCGACTCCTGCAGCAGGTGCTCCCGTCCCTCGACCGGCCGGTGACCGACTGGCGCCGCTTCACGCCCGCGAAACTCACCGTCGTCCCCGCGCCCGGCCTGCCGCTCGAGTTCACCGCCACCTCCATCACCACCGGCGGCGCGCGCACCACCTGGATCGGCACCAACCCCGAACAGGGCACCACCCTGGTCGCCAGCGCCACCGAGACGCTCTGGGACGCCATCGTCACCGTGCCCGGAGCCGATGAATACAGCATTCACCTCGCCCCCGACTCCGTCCGCGTGATCGAGACCGCCCACGGCCTGCACGCCTGCGGGCCCGCTAGTGTAGTGTCCCACAAATAGGTCGTCATAAGCGCGGAGCCGGCAGGATGGCC
>DAOOFR010000192.1:0-6424 GCA_035415285.1 Opitutaceae bacterium | reverse complement strand
GGGTGGCTGGTTCTATTTCGACCCTGAGTGGCTGGTTTGAGGTGACCGCTGACACTAATCGGCGAAGGTCTGTTTGCCGTGGACCTGCAGGTGGGCGCGGATCGCGGCGAGGAAGACGTCGCCGAAACGCTCCAGCTTCTTTTCGCCCACGCCGGTGATGCCGCTCATCTCTGTCGGGCTCGACGGGTAGAAACGCGCCATCTCGCGCAGCGTGGTGTCGCCGAAAACAATGTACGCGGGCACCTCGAGTTCGGTGGCGAGCTTCTGGCGGTGTTCGCGGAGGCGCTCGAAGAGGATCTCGTCGTAGTCGAAGTCGCCGCGGCGGGCGCGGGCCTGGCGGTCGCGTTTCGGTTTCACGACGGCACGAGGCTTGGCGAGAGTCACCGCGGTGCGGGTACGGAGAAGTTCGCGGCCGGCCTCGGTGAGCGAGACGACCGGCATCTCGGTGCCGAGTTCGAGGTAGCCGAGGCGCAGGAGCTCGCGGCCGAGGTGCATCCACTCGTGCTCGGTGGTGTCGGCGCCGATGCCCCAGGTGGTGAGCTTATCGTGCCCGAGACGCTCGGTCTTCTCGTTGGGGTGGCCACGGAGAACGTCGACGGCGTGCTTGAGGCCCATGTCGAAGCCGCTGGCGGCGCGGATGCGGTAGACGCAGGAGAGGAGCTTCTGGGCGGGGACGGTGGCGTCGTAGGTTTCGAGGGGGGAGAGGCAGTTGTCGCACGCGCCGCAGTCGCAGGCTTGGAAGGGTTCTCCGAAATAGCCCATGAGCTCGACGCGGCGGCAGCTGGTGGCGTCGGCGTAGGCGAGCATCTGGCGGAGTTGGCGGCGGGCGCGCGCGGCCTCTTCGGCGTCGGTGATCTCGTCGATGAAGTGGCGCTGCTTGGCGGCGTCGCCGGCGGAGTAAAGGAGCAGGCACTCGGCGGGGAGTCCGTCGCGGCCGGCGCGGCCGGTTTCCTGGTAGTAGCCCTCGACGTTCTTCGGGAGGTCGTAGTGGACGACGAAACGGACGTTGGGCTTGTTGATGCCCATGCCGAACGCGATGGTCGCGCAGATGACGCGCACCTCGTCGCGGAGGAACGCCTCCTGATTGCGGGTACGATCTTCAGCGTCGAGGCCGGCGTGGTAGGCGCGGGCGGCGATGCCGCGGCCGGCGAGGGAATCGGCGACCTTCTCGGTCTGCTTGCGGCTGGCACAGTAGACGATGCCGGCGTCGCGCGGGCGCTCCTTGAGGAAGGCGAGGAGCTGTTTGATCGGCTCGTCCTTGGGCTCGACGCGGTAGGTGAGATTCGGGCGGTTGAAGGAGGCGACGAAGATCGCCGGGTCGCGCAGGGCGAGGTGGCGCACGATGTCGTCGCGCACGCGCGGCGTGGCGGTGGCGGTAAGCGCCATCGCGGGCACGGAGGGGAGCTGCTCGCGCAGTTTCGCGAGTTGGCGGTATTCGGGGCGGAAATCGTGGCCCCATTCGGAGATGCAGTGGGCCTCGTCGACGGCGAGGAGTTTGACCGGCCACTCCTTCAGTCGGTCGATGAAGCCGTCGAGTGCGAGGCGCTCGGGCGAGACGTAGAGGAGCTTGTACTCGCCCGCGTAGAGCCCGCGGTAACGCCGCTTCGCCTCCTCGGCGCCGAGGGTGGAGTTCATGAATGTCGCGGCGACGCCGGCGGCGCTGAGCTGGTCGACCTGATCCTTCATCAACGCGATCAGCGGCGAGACGACAACGGTCAGACCCGGTCCGGGGCGAGCGAGGGCGGGGAGCTGGAAACAAAGCGACTTGCCCGCGCCGGTGGGCAGGACGGCGAGGGCATCGCGGTCGGCGAGGGCGGCGGCGATGATGTCGCGCTGGAGCGGCCGGAACCGGTCGTAGCCGAAGACCTGCTTGAGCAGGTGGGAGAGTTCATCGGCGGCGGGCGGTTGGGCGGTGGCTTCGGACACGACCGGCGAGGGGAAGGCCCGCGGACCGGTGCCGCAAGCCGCGAAGTGCGCCGGTGCGGGTTTGGCGCCACGCGCCGGCGTCCGCACAAAATCTTGTTCCGATCGGAACAAGATTTTGTGCGGTCCGGGAGGTGGCGGCGGTGCGGTGCGGGAACGCGGGGTCGCTGTTCAGCCCACCGGGGTCTCGAGTTTGCGGTAGAGCAGCACGGCGCCGGTGGCGGCGGTGGTGAGCAGCACGGGGCTGAGCAGCGGGATGAACGTGAGCAGCATCACGCTCGATCCGAGCCCGAGCGTGGCGGCGCGGTGCTGGCGCGCGAAGCGACGCTGCACGCCACGGCCGCGGGCGCGCAGCGCCTGCGGGTAGTCGAGGTAGTCCATGCCGAAGACAAAACAGTCGAAGTAGAGCCCGAGCACGAGCGCGAGCGGCGCGCCGACGAGCGGCACCCATCCGAGGATGAAGCAACCGATGGCGACAGCGGTGAGCGCGGCGAGGTCGAGCAGGGCGTCGGTGATCTGGTAGAGCAGCGGGACCTCGCGCATCAGCGCGGGGTCCATGCCGAGCTGGATCTCCACCTCGCGGGCGAGGCGGCTGTAGAAGAAGCCGCAGAAGATGCCTTGGAAGACGATCCAGGCCGCCACGGCCAACGCGAGTTCGAGGGCGGCGATGGCGACGACCGAGAGCACTTCGAGCGTGCCGCCCCACCAGGTGGCGGGGAAGGCGGCGTCGACCCAAGCGTAGGCCTTGAACCAGCCGTAGACGAGGCCCGCGAAGAGTGCGGCCGTGAGGACAAGGTTGCAGAGGATCGGCAGGACGCCGTGCCGCCAGAGCGCCGGGTGGGCGTTCATGTAGCGCAGACCGGCCCAGGGGGCAGCGAATCCGTCGAGGTGTCACCGGTCACTTCAAAACCAGCCACCTCGGGTCACCAAAAAACCAGCCACCCCAAAACGTGGAGAGCAAAGAGCACTTCTTTTCCAACAAGCTCCATATCAGCCGTTAGGCATGGAGTTTGTTGGAAAGGAAGTGCGAGTTAGGCAATTTAGGGTGGCTGGTTCTATTTCGACCCTGAGTGGCTGGTTTGAGGTGACCGCTGACAGTCGAGGAACGACGCCGAGGCGCCGCGCGGGCGAGGCAGGGGCGGGAGGGTGCCGGGGGCGATCATGGGCTCTACGCGTGCGGGTGAATGCGGTCCAAGGATGGCAGGTGTTGACGTACCGGGGCGAACTGGAGGGCGGCGCTCCGTTGCCGCCGCGTATGTCCAAACGGCGCTGACGGAGTAGCGCCCTCCAGCGGTGGAGCGGACTGCGTCACGATCTGCGGCCGACGCGAGAGTGTCGACCAAAAGGCGCGACCGAGGCCGCGCCCAGGAGAGGGGGACGGCTCGCCGAAGGGTGGGCGGCGGCCGGGTGCGGGTTTGCCTCAGCTGCCCTGCGCGAGCTCCCTGCTGCGGTCGCGGGCGGCGAGGATCGTGGCGAGGATCGTGTCGCGGAAGTTCGCTGACTTCATCGCCTGCAGGCCGGCATAGGTGGTGCCGTTGGGGGAGGTCACGCGGTCGCGCAGCACGTCGGCGTCCTCGCCGGACTGCTTGAGGAGCTTGGCGGAGCCGAGCAGGACCTCGGTGGCGAACTCGGCGGCGAGTTCGCGGGTGAACCCGGCGGCGACGCCGGCCTCGCGCAGCGCGGCGGCGAATTCGAAGACGAAGCCCGGACCGCTGCCGCCCAGCGCGGTGACGGAGTCGAGCATCTCCTCGGGGAAGCTGTGCACGGCGCCGAGCGCGCCGAGCACGCCGAGCGCGATGGCGCGGTCGGCCTCGGCGAGCGGCGCGAGGCTGCTCCAGCCGACGATGCCGGCGCCGATGGAGCCGGGCAGATTGGGCATGGCGCGCACGAGGGCGCGGGCGTGCGGGAAGGCCTTGGCGAGCGAGGCGATTTTCTTGCCGGCGAGGATGGAGATGACGAGCTTGCCGCGGGTGGCCTCGGCGAGGCGCGGGTCGGCGTCGGCCAGGTTCTGGGGCTTGAATGCGACGACGACGGCATCGGCGCCGGCGCAGAGGTCGACGACATCGCGGGCGAGGCGGATGCCGGTGCGCGCGGAGAGGGCGGCGCCGGTGGGGTCGTTGCCGCCGAGGCAGGCGAGGTCGGCGACGGCGGCGACCTTCTGGTTGAGCACCCCGACGACGATGGCGGAGGCCATGTTGCCGGAACCGAGGAAGGAGATACGAGGCATGAGGGAAGGGCGGATTGCGGACTGCGGATTGCGGAATGCGGAATGGCGGACGACGGAAAGCTGAAGGCGGAGGGCGGAGCGCGGAAAGAGGAAAACCGCGGGTTGGCCGGAGGGAAACCGGTTGCATCGGGCCGATGGTGACTCCAAAAATGTCAGACGTGACGAACCCCAACCCCCGGCACACGCCCCCCCATCCCCTGCCCGTGGCCGGTGCCCTGATCCTGCTGACGCTGGGGGCGGGGGTGCTGGCGGGATGGTTCACCGGCGCGGCGATGCTGGCCGACTGGGGCGTGGCGAACGCCCCGGCGCCGGCGAGCGGGGCGCTCGGGCTGATGCTGTTCGCGCTGGCGTTGCTCGGGCGCGACCGGCTGGGACGCCGCTGGGCGGCGGTGGGCGCGCTGCCCGCGCTGGCCGGGGTGTGGAGCCTGCTCGCCCGCTGGGCCCTGCTGCCGGCCGGGCTCGACACGTGGCTGGGGCGCCATGGTCTCGATCAGGTGGTGACAATGGGCCGGCTGGGCCTGGTGACGGCGGCGGGATTTCTGCTGGCCGGCGGCGTGCTCGCCTCCCTCGCGGGGGGGCGGCCGACGCGGACGCGGGTGCTGCTGCTGGCCACGATCGGCTCGCTGGTCGGCGCCGCGGGGTTGTCGGCAGTCCTTGGACACGCCACCGGACTGGAGGTGGCGACGCGGTTGGGGAGCGATGCGGCCCTGCCTCTGCCGATGGCGGCGGGGTTGCTGGTGCTGGGCAGCTGCCTAGTGACGCTGGGCGTCGAGGAGCGGCCGGACCGGGCGCGGCCGGCGCGCTGGTTGCCGGTCCCCCTGATGATCGGGTGCCTCGCGGCGACGCTGGTCCTCTGGGGGGCGCTCGTGCGGAGCGACCGGTTGCAGGCGCGGCGGGCGGCGGAACTGCGGGCGGACGCGATCGCCGCGGCCCTGGCCGCCGAGCTGGAGGGGCCGCTGCAGGCGCTCAACCGCATCACGGTGCGCGAGGCGGTGGGAGCCGAATACACGCCCCGGTTGCGGCAGGCCGACGCCCAGGGGGTGATGCAGGAGTTCCCGGAGGTCCTGCGGGTCGGTTGGCTCGATGAGGCGCTGCGGCCGACGCAGACCTGGGCCGCGACGGGGGAGGCGACCGCGGGGGTATTCGAGCATCTGGGCGAGCCCCGCCGGCGCGCGGCGCTGGAGCGGGCGCGCGCGATGAGCCGGATGGAGTTGCTGGCCCCGGAGGCGGGCCCCGACGGGCGCCCGGGCGTGCTGGCGTACGTGCCCTTCCGCCGCGGCAACGGCGAGGGATTTCTGGTGGCGCAGATCGCGGCTTCGGCCTGGGCGGACCGGGCGTTGCGGCGGCTGCCCTCGATGGAGCACGGTTGGGTGGCGGTCGCGCTCGGTCCGGTCCCCATCCACGGCCAGTTCGCCGAGGGGGAATATCGCGGGGCGGTGGATCGGGAGATCGACGTGGGCGGGCTGCCGGTCCGGCTGGAGGTGGGCGCGGCGGCGGGGCCGGGGATCGCGGAGGTCGTGCTGGCCGCCGGGGCGATCTTCACGCTGCTGCTGGGAACCATCGTCGACCTCGCGCAGAAGGCCCGGTGGCGGGAGCGGCAGGCCGCGCAGGTGGCGGAGCGGCTGGTCGCCGAGGACCGGGGACGCCGGCAGGCGGAGCTGCGGTTGAAGGCGAGCGAGGAACGCCTGAGTCTCGCACTGGAGGCGGGGCAGGTGGGCACTTTCGACAGCGACCTCGTGACGGGGGAGACGGTCTTCAGCCCCGGGGTGTGGGGGATGCTCGGTATCCAGACAACGGGAACCCAGCGGATGGCGCAGTGGGACGCGTTGGTGCATCCGGACGACGCGCGGGCGGTCAAACGCGACTTCCCGCGGGGGCCGCGACCGGGTTTCCACGAGGCGGAGTACCGCGTGCGCGACCTCGCGGGCGAGTGGCGCTGGATCCTCGAGCGCTCGAAGGCGGTGGCGTTCCGGCCGGACGCGACGCCCCGGCGGATCGCCGGGACGTTCCAGGACATCACCGCGCGCAAGCTGGCCGAGGAGGCGCTGCGCACCAGCCAGGCGGAGGCGCGCAAGCTGGCGGCGGTGGCGAGCATCACCGACAACTGGGTGGCCATCACCGACCGGGACGGGACGGTGGAGTGGGTCAACGGCAGCTTCGCGCGGCGGATGGGCTTCGATCCGGTCGAGGCGATGGGCCGTGCGCTCATCGACCTGTTGCCGCCGCTGCCGGGCGAGGCGGAGCTGGCGGCGACCATCGCCGGCGTTCGGGGCC
>DAOOFR010000191.1:2400-6446 GCA_035415285.1 Opitutaceae bacterium | reverse complement strand
GATGGGCGGGAACTGCGAATCCTTGTAGTAGGGGAAGTGGCCGGAGGTCTTGTAGAGCTCGAGCTTGCCGATGTGCGGGGTGAAGACCTGCGAGTAGCCCTGTTTCTGGAGCTCCTCGAGGATGAAGGTCTGCAGCTCCTGGCGGAGGATGGAGCCGTTGGGCGTCCAGAGGATGAGGCCCTGGCCGACGTCCTCGTCGATGTGGAAAAGTTTCAGGTCCTTGCCGAGCTTGCGGTGGTCGCGGGCCTTGGCCTGCTCCATCTGCGTGAGATAGGCGGCGAGCTCGTCCTTCGAGGCGAAGGCGGTGCCGTAGATGCGCTGGAGCTGCTTGTTCTTCTCGTTACCGCGGTGGTAGGAGCCGGCGATGGAGAGGAGCTTGAAGGCCTTGATCTGCTTCGTGTAGCGGACGTGGGTGCCGGCGCAGAGATCGATGAACTCGCCGTTCTGGTAGAACGAGATCGCCTCGCCCTCGGGGATGTCGTCGAGACGGCCGAGCTTGTAGCGGGTCTGGCCGATCTTGTTGATCAGCTCGACGGCCTCGGCGCGGGAGACCTCGGTGCGGCGGAACGGTTGGTTCTCGTCGATGACTTCCTTCATCTTGGCCTCGATGGCGACGAGGTCCTCGGCGGTGAGTTTGCGGTCGAGGTCGATGTCGTAGTAGAAACCGGTCTCGGTCGGCGGGCCGATGTCGAGCTGGGTCTCGGGGAAGAGACGCAGGATTGCGGTGGCCAGCACGTGCGAAGCGGAGTGCCGGATTTCTTCGAGCGGAGTCATTGCCATGGTGTGTGTTGGTTGTGGCCCTGCGTACGATTGCAGCGCCGGAAGGGGCGAAGGCTGAAGGCGGAAGGGCGAAGGCGGAAGGGGAAAATGCGGTGGAGGAGAACGGAACGTCGGGTCGGCGAGCCAATTGGAGAATTCTTGGCGCCGCCCCGTTTCCGGTTCCGAGGGAGGCTGGTGGAAGCGTTTGTGGGGCAGTTGCTTGGGCTTGCTTCCGGGGCGCGACCAGGAGCCGGTCGGGGGAACCCTTAAGGCACGAGTAGGGCGGGCCCGATTCTTTTGCTGACCGATCGGCGGTAACTTGTAGTAAGAAAGTCCTCAACCTGTTCTCCTCGCTCCACCGACATGCTCCGCAACCGTCTTGATGGCCTCGTTTCGCTCCACGGCCTCTGGGTCACGATCCTGACCACGGCGGGGTTCTACCTGTTCACGGTTGGCACCCAGCTGACGGGATGGGTGAAGCTGGCGCCGGGATTCAGCCTCAACCTCTATCTTCTGGCGACCTTCATCGGCATGTTGGTGGCGGCGCGTATCTACCTCGGGTGGGGCGACCGGCTCGCACGGCTGAGCTGGGGCGATGCGGTTTACCTGACCCTCCAGCAGATCGCGCGACTGGCGCTGGTGCTGTTCGGCACCGCCTTCGCGGTGAAGGATACCAACATCAGCCGCCTCTTCCTCGGCACGTTTCTGGTGTTGGTCGGCGTGATGCTGGTGTTTGCGAACCGGTTTCTGCCCCGGGTGATCGCGCACTTCGTCTTCAAGTCGCGCTCGATCGGGACCATCTTGGTTGGTTCTCCGGCCAGCACCCCGGGCTTCGATGCCTGGCTCGCCGAGCAGACGAAACTCGGCGTCGACGTACTTGGGTGTGTACTGAAAAAGGGCGACAACCCCGCCGGTGTGGAGCGGCACTTGGGCGAGGTTGGCGAACTCGCGGTGATTCTCGAACGACATCCGGCCTCCCAGATCATCCTTCCTCTATTTTACCTCGGCGCGGACGAGACCCGCCATGTGATGGCTGTCGCGCGCGACGCCGGCTGCCGTGTCCGCTTGGTCGAGAATCTCGGCGAGAGCTACCGGCGGCCTTTGACCGTCGAGCACACCGAGTCAGGTCTCGACTTGATCGGCGACGGTGGCGAACCCCTCCAGAACCCGGTCAATCGCGGAATCAAGCGCGTCTTCGATATCGCGGTGGCGCTGCCGGTCGTGCTCTTTGTGCTCCCGCCGCTGACACTGTTCGTGATGATCGTGCAGCGGATTCAGGCTCCCGGCCCGGTGTTCTTCCGGCAACTGCGCTATGGCGAGGGACGGAAGACCTTCCTGATCTTCAAATTCCGCACGATGTATGTGGCGGCGCAGAATCCGGCGACCGAGCGGCAGCAGGCGAGCGCCCACGACGATCGGGTGTTCCCGCTGGGGCGGCTATTGCGGCGGGCAAGCTTGGACGAGTTTCCGCAGTTCCTGAACGTGCTTTTCGGCGAGATGAGCGTGGCCGGTCCCCGGCCGCACCTCGTGCAGCACGACGACGAGTTCGCGCGACTGGTGACGGACTACCGCATGCGCCACTTCGTGAAGCCGGGCATAACCGGTTTGGCGCAATGCCACGGCTATCGCGGCGAGATCACCAGCGTGAGCCTTCTGTTCAAACGGGCGCAGCACGACATCGCTTATGTCCGGTCTTGGACGCCTGTGCTCGATTGCGTGATCGTGTTGCGCACGATCCGCGAGGTGTTGTTCCCGCCGAAATCGGCCTATTGATCGGTCCGGGAATCTGTGCCGCGGGCTCCTGGTCGTCGTGGGCTCGGCTGGAGCCAACGCCCGAGCCGTTCGCCGGCAGAGCGAATTTGTTGGGGCGCGCGCAGAGCCGACGCGATCCGGTCGGCGTTCTACCGTACGGCAGA
This sequence comes from Opitutaceae bacterium, assembly GCA_035415285.1. Classification (GTDB taxonomy): domain Bacteria; phylum Verrucomicrobiota; class Verrucomicrobiia; order Opitutales; family Opitutaceae; genus CAJCBL01. Next base: position 3,771 of record DAOOFR010000191.1, on the reverse strand, counting down.
ACGGACCGCAGAGCCGACAGACAGCTCGGCGCCCGCCCCTGCCATGGGCCGTCTGTTGCGCGAGGGTGGGCAGGATCCCGGAGCCGGGCGAATGCTCCGGTGGATACCGCGGCGCCGCTGCGGCGCGCGAGCGCTCCACCTGCATCCCGTGAACGGTGCCACGCCGGAGGGGAGGGCTTGGCTCGCGGTGGCGGATGCCGGCGCGGAGCGCTGCGGAACGGCGTTGGCAAGCTCCAGTTCTTCACAACGGATTGGGAGCAACTTCCGAGCAGCTGTGAATAAGTTTTCGGACTTCCCCATTGCGGGGCGGAGGGCCGGACCTTGAATCGCACCCCTCGTTTCCCGCATGTACCTCAAGGCCCTCAAACTGCACGGTTTTAAGAGCTTCGCCGATCCGACCGAACTTCGCTTCGAGCCGGGCGTGACCGTCATCGTCGGGCCCAACGGCTGCGGCAAAAGCAACATCGCGGACTCGATCCGCTGGGTGCTCGGCGAGCAGAGCGCGAAGGCGCTGCGCGGCGGCAAGATGCACGACGTCATCTTCGAGGGTACCGACACCCGCAAGCCGCACTCGATGTGCGAGGTGTCGCTGCTGCTCACCGACTGCGAGCAGGCGCTGGGCATGGATTTCCACGAGGTCGAGATCACCCGCCGTGTGTCGCGCGACGGCTCGAGCGAATACCATCTCAACGGCCAGCCGTGCCGCCTGAAGGACATCCAGAAGCTTTTCATGGATACAGGCATCGGCCGGACATCCTACTCGATCATGGCCCAGGGCCAGATCGACCAGATCCTCTCGTCGAAGCCCGACGAGCGGCGCGCGGTGTTCGAGGAGGCCGCGGGCATCACGCGCTACAAGGCGCAGCGTCGCGAGGCGCTCGGCAAACTCGCGCTCACCGAGCAGAATCTCGCCCGCGTGGCCGACGTCGTCAGCGAGGTGGGCCGGCAGATCGGCAGCCTCAAGCGCCAGGCGTCGAAGGCGATGCGGTTCCGCCGGCTCAACCACCGCCTGCGGCACCTCGCGCTCGCGCACGACGGTTTCCAGTACCAGCAACTGCGCGGCGTGCTCGATGAGCTCTCGGGCCGCCTGCAGGTGTTGCGCGGCGAGGCCGACACCCGGCGTTCGCTGCTGCAGGAACACCAGTCGTCGCTCGAGGCGCAGAAGGCGCGGCGCACCGAGCTGAACCAGCGCGTGCAGGAGGCGCAGCAGGCGGTGTTCGACCTGCGCTCCGAGCGCGAGCAGGCGGCCAACCAGATCCATCTCAACGAGGTCAAGGGCCAGGGCCTGCGCGACCGCATCGCCTCGGCCAACGACGATCTCGGCGAGCTGGAGATGCAGCTCAAGGAGGTCTCCGACCAGGCGACCAGCGG
>DAOOFR010000191.1:0-2300 GCA_035415285.1 Opitutaceae bacterium | reverse complement strand
GGCGCGAAGGCGCTGCTGCAGGGCCGCCTCACCGACCTGGGCGGCGGCGCCTCGTTCAGCGCGCTCACACACGGCGTGGATTTTCGCCCCGAATACGCCAAGGCCGCGGAGGCGCTGCTTGGCGCGGCGGTCGAGGCGGTGCACGTGGCCGATCTCGCCACGGCGCAGGCGATCCTGGCCCGCCTGGAGAACGACAAGGTCGGCAGCGCCTACCTGAAGGTCCCGGCGCCGGAGCCGGTGCCCGCGTCCGCCCCGGCCGAGCTGCCGGCGTTCCTGCGGCCCGCGACTTCAGTTTTCACCGACGATTGCTCCGGGCATCCGCTGCACAGCGTGCTCGCCTCGTGCTACGTGGCGGACTCGCTGGAGCAGTTCCTCGGGTTCTGGGCCCAGCGGCAGGATTTCAGTTTCCTCATGGTCGCCACGCCGAAGGGCGAGTGGGTCGACCGGCGCGGCATGGTGTTCGGCGGCTACCAGAAGCGGCCGGGCTCCAGCATCGTCCAGCGCGAGATCGACATGCGCGAGACCGCGCGCGAGGTCGCCAAGGAGCAGGAGCAGCACGACCAGCAGAAGGCGGCGATCGACCAGATCAACGCCGAGCTCGCGGCGATCGAACAGCGGCTCGCCGACAAGCGCGCCGAGGTGCAGACGGCCAACGAGGCCGTCGCGACCGCGCAGGCCGAGGAGAAATCCGGCCAGCGTGCGCTCGACGAGGCCGAGCAGCGGGTGGCGCGCCTGGAGCGCGACGTGCAGGGCATTGAGTCGATGCGGCAGGAGGCCGAGGCGCGTTTCGCCAAGGCGCAGCTCGCGCTCGTCGAGGTCGACAAGGCCATCACGCTCGGCCGCGAGTCCATCGCCGCCAACGAAGCGAAGATCGTCGAAGTGCGCGCGTCGCGCGACGAGCAGCGCGAGAAGCTGGGCATGGCCCGCCTCGAGCTGGCGGAGCGCCGGCAACGCGTCGAGATCATCGACCGCGGCCTGGGCGAGATGGTGAAGCGCCGCGCGCAGCTGGCGGAGCTGCTGGAGCAGCGCCGCAGCGAACTCGAAATGTGGAGCGCGCAGGTCGCGGAGCTCGAGGCCGCCGAGCAGGGGCAGGCCGCACGGGTCGAGGAACTCGCGCGCACACAGGCCGTGGCGCAGGAACAGGTCGAGGCGATCCGTCGTGAGCTTTCCGAACTCGAGCAGACGGTGAGCGCCGTCGAGGGCGAGCAGAGCAGTCTGCGCGACCAGGCCGAGGCCTCGGCCGGCGAGCTGAGCCAGTGCGAGATCCGCTACACCGAACACAAGGCCCGTTCGCGTTTCCTCGCCGAGGAGGCGATGCGCGAGTTCTCGATCGATCTGGGCGAGGTGAACTGGCGCCTGGAGTTCTGGAAGTCCGACGACGAGCCCGAGGGGCTCAAGCCGCTCGACCTCGACGAGGACGAGGACGAGGAGAGCGCGAAGCCCGCGGACGCCGCGACGGCCGTGGTGCCGACCGACGGCTCCGCGCCCGCCGAAGCCGCCGCCAAGCCGCGCCGCAGCCGCAAGGCCAAGGAGCCCCGCGGCGAGCCGACCGAGGAGCAGCTCGCCGCGCTGGACCAGACCAACTGGGACCAGATCCGCAGCGAGGTGCAGGCCCTGCGCCAGCGCCTCAACAGCATGGGTGCGGTCAACCTCGTCGCCATCGAGGAGTACGCCGAGCTCAAGCAGCGTTACGACTTCCTGAAGACGCAGAGCGACGACCTGATCGCCTCGAAGGACCAGCTGCTCAAGGCGATCGACGAGATCAACGCGACCTCGCTCAAGCAGTTCGCGCTCACCTTCGAGCAGATCCGCAAGAACTTCGCGTTCACCTTCCAGACGCTCTTCAACGGCGGCAACTGCGACCTGCAGCTCATCACGCAGGACGACCCGCTCGAGAGCGGCATCGAGATCGTCGCGCAGCCGCCGGGCACGAAGCTCAACAGCCTCACGCTGCTCTCCGGCGGCCAGAAGACGCTCACCGCCGTGGCGCTGCTCTTCGCCCTGTACCTGGTGAAGCCCAGCCCGTTCTGCCTGCTCGACGAACTGGATGCGCCGCTGGACGAGTCGAACATCGAGCGCTTCACCACGCTGCTCAAGCAGTTCATCGCGAGCTCGCAGTTCATCATCATCACGCACAACAAGCGCACGGTGGCCGCCGCCAACGCGATCTACGGCGTGACGATGCAGGAGCGCGGCGTGTCCAAGACGGTCTCGATGCGCTTCAACCAGGAGGCGCACTCCGACACCGGGCTGCTCACGCCGATCGCCGAATCGGTGCGCGCGACGCATGCCGCCGGCCG
>DAOOFR010000190.1:0-6489 GCA_035415285.1 Opitutaceae bacterium | reverse complement strand
CCAGCGCCAGCACGACAGTCCCCGAGCCGGAGCGCCGGGTGCGATCGCTCGCGGTGCTCGCGTCCGGTGTGGAGACCAGAGGGGCTGGCTGTGCCATGGATCGCCGGGCAGTTCTACCGCGTTTGGTGTAGTCCGGGTACCGTGGATCCGGAGGGTGCGCCTCGTTGATGGGAACGCGGCATTGCAGTGTGGTGGTGGTGCACCCGCCAATGAGCTCACGATCACTCCTCCCCGATGGCATCGCTTCAATCGCCACAGATTGGGCACACGACGAGGGGCGCGATCCGTGTTCGGAGCGGATGGCGGACCGCGAAGGGCGCGTGGCCGTGGCGAAACTGAAGGCGACGGCGGCATGGCAGGAGGGGCTGTGGCGGCGCTGGCCGCGTGAGGACTGCTGGCCGGCGAAGATGGATGTGTACGAGGCTGCGGCGTATCTGCGCGTCAGTCCCGACACGATTCGTCGTGCGGTTGTCGTCGCGCGAGACGGCAAGGCGAGGCTGGCGCACCAGCGGCTGGGTTCGGTCTACCGTTTCCGAAAGGCCGATCTCGATGTGTTCGGTGCCGTGCCTGGCCGGAGGTGACGACGTTAGGCGGCGCGGATTGCGCGGGCCTCCTGCATCATGCGCACGATGCCGGTGGTTGCTTTCACCGGGCGGACGGGGACTGCGACGGGTGCGGGCATGATCTCGAAGTACTTCACGCCCTGTTCCTGCGTGACGCCGAGGCCGCGGTAGGAGTTGTGCAGGGTGTAGGCGGAACCGCGGTGGCGCATGATGAGCGCGGTCTTCGCGGCGCTCTGGTGCTTCGCGACGTGGAAGGTGCAGAAGGTGCGGCGGCGGGCGTTCCATGGCCAGCGACGCAGCGCGGCGCGCGCCTCGGGCAATTTCAGCAGCACTTTGATCGGCAGGCGTCCGAGCACGTCGGCGCGGGTCTGGTCGTCGATTGAAGCGAGCACACGGATACGCTCCCAGCGCGCACCGTGGTATTTCGGGCGAAGCGGCCCCTGTGCGGGGGCGTAGGCGGCCCACCACGCCCAGAAGTTATCCTCCAGCCCGTTGATGACCTCGCGTGCACCGGTCTTTGCGATGGCGGCCGGGATCACGACCTCGCGGTTCTGCGGATGGACGAAGGACGCGTCGAAGCCGGCCATCTCGTCGTCGGAGCGCACACCGGCGATCAGCTGCACGATCTCGTGAGCGACCAAGTCGGGATCGTAGCGCTCGGTGGCGCGGAGGTAGCGCGTGACGAAATCGAGCGAGAGAAACTCGATCTCCTTCTTCACCTCCTTGGGCAGCATCCGCTTCTTGATGCCGGCGGCGGGATTGGCCGTGAGCTCGAACTGGTCCTGCACGAGCCAATTGAAGAACTCGCACACGGCGGTCTTGTGGTTGCGCATGGTGCGCGGGGCGCAGTCGCGGCTCTTCACGTAGGCGAGGATTTCCTGGCGCGTGACGGTGTCGGCGTAGCGCTCGCCGTAGCCGGCCGCGATGAAGGCCCGGCCGCGTGACTTGAGATCGCGATAGTGGGCGCCGTCGCCGTGGCGTAATTGCACGTCGGCGAGAAAAGCTTCCATCAGCTCGTGGAGTCGGCGCTTGGGCTTCTCCGGGTGGTGCAACCGCCAGAACTTCGCGAGCTCCTGCATGGAGACGCCTCCGGCCACCTTGAGGGCGGTCTCGTAGTCGTCGGCGGCCTGGCGGTTGAAGAGGAATTGGCCGGAGCCGGCGACCTCGTGTTGCTCGCGGATACGTGGGATGTCGGCGAGCGCTTCGGCCTTGGTCTCGTAGAAGGGGCGGAATCGCTGGATGACCGGCCGGCCGTTCTCGGCCAGTACCAGCGTGCCGTCGGCATTCCGTTTCGGCGCCGAATAACGCAGGTACCAGCAGGCCGGCCGCCCCATCAGCTTCTTGGTTTCGTCGAGGAATGGTCCCGTGCTTTCCACGCGCCGATGATAGCACGTTTTTCCGAGCCACCGCCTCCCGCGTTTTCGGTAGACGGTGGCTCCGCGGTGGCTCCAAAACGCGCAAAACTGGCACAAAAGTGCCGAATTCTGCCGAATCGTGCGGAAGCCGAAATCGGAGCCAATTCGTTGGCCACCAATGAAAAAGCCCGGCTTCTTGCGAAGTCGGGCTTTTTACAAACTGGCGGGATGGACGGGACTCGAACCCGCGACCTTCTGCGTGACAGGCAGACGCTCTAACCAGCTGAGCTACCACCCCGTGGAACGGGAGAGGCGCGACGGTAGAAACGGCCCAACCCCTGTCAAGAACCCTTTGGCCGACATTTTTCCGGAGGGCGGGCAAACAGGCCGGCGGCGTGGTTCTCCCTCTAGAATTCAGCGGAGCCGGGGGTGCGCGCGAAGGGGATGACGTCGCGGATGTTGGCCACGCCGGTGACGAACATCAGCAGGCGCTCGAAGCCGAGGCCGAAGCCGGCGTGCGGCACGGTGCCGTAGCGGCGCAGGTCGAGGTACCACCAATAGTCCTGCTCGTTGAGGCCCATGCGGGCGAGGTTGCCCTGGATCACGTAGAGGCGCTCCTCGCGCTGGCTGCCGCCGATGATCTCGCCGATGCCGGGCACGAGCACGTCCATCGCGGCGACGGTGCGGCCGTCGTCGTTGAGGCGCATGTAGAAGGGTTTGATGTCCTTCGGGTAGTTGAAGACGGTCGTGGGGCACTTGAAGTGCACCTCGGTGAGGTAACGTTCGTGCTCGGCCTGGAGCGCGCTGCCGGGCAGGACGGGGAACTCGAACTCGCGACCGCTCTTGATGAGGATGTCGACGGCCTCGTCGTAGCTCACGCGCTGGAATGGGCGCTCGAGCACGAAGTCGAGGCGGGCGAGCAGGTCCTTGTCGACGAACTTGCCGAAGAACTCGAGGTCGGCGGCGCAGTGCGTGCGCACGTCGCGGATGAGCTGTTTCACGAATTCCTCGGCGAGGTCCATGTCGCCCTGGAGGTCGCAGAAGGCCATCTCGGGCTCGATCATCCAGAACTCGGCGGCGTGGCGCGAGGTATGCGAGTTCTCGGCACGGAAGGTGGGGCCGAAGGTGTAGATGTTGGAGAGCGCGCAGGCGAAGACCTCGCCCTCGAGCTGGCCGCTGACGGTGAGGTAGGCGGGCTTGTGGAAGAAGTCCTGCGCGAAGTCCACCGTGCCGTCCTCCTGGAGCGGCGGCGACTTCGGGTCGAGCGTGGTCACGCGGAACATCTCGCCGGCGCCCTCGCAGTCGCTGGCGGTGATGAGCGGGGTGTGGACGTAGGTGAAGGAACGTTCCTGGAAGAACTGGTGGATCGCATAGGCGAGGCGGCTGCGTACCCGGAAAATGGCGCCGAAGAGGTTCGAGCGCGGGCGCAGGTGTGCGATCTCGCGCAGGAACTCGAGCGTGTGGCCCTTCTTCTGGAGCGGGTAGGTGCCGTCGGCCGGACCGACGACCTTGAGCTCGCGGGCGAGCACCTCCCATTGCTGCCCCTGCCCCTGCGAGGGGACGAGCTGGCCGCGGACTTCGATGGAGGCGCCGGTGGCGGCGCGCTCGACCTGCGGGTAGTCGGGCAGGGTGCGGTCGATGACGATCTGCAGGCCCTTCAGGCAGGAGCCGTCGTTGAGCTCGAGGAACGAGCAGGCCTTGCTGTCGCGGCGGGTGCGGACCCAGCCCTGGAGCAGGATCGGGTCGAGGGGCGCGGTGCGCGCCAGCGCGTCTTTGACGAGGGTGCGTTGCATGGAGTGGGCGGGAGGATCGGGTACGGAGCGAGCACGTGTGTGGTGCCGCAAAGCGGGCGGAAAGTCACAGCAGAAAGCGGCGGAGCGTGGCGAGCGCCCGGGCCGCCGCGGCCGGCCTCCCGTAGGGCGCGACCTTGGCCGCGCCGCCTCCCGGGACCACAAGCCCGCGGTCAGCCGAGGCCGAGGTCGAGCTGGGCGGCGGGCCTTGCGGGCGGCGGGGGCTCGAGGCAGGAGGCGGCGTCGTTGGCGGTGTGATTGGAGCGTGGATTCACAGGGCGGGCCGACGGCCGTGGCTGCGAGCGGACGCGTGGCGCGGTGGTGAAGGGATTTCGGGCGCTGCGGGCTTTCCGGGTTGCTTGAACAACGTCCCCACAGACTTGATCAACTCTTCCCTCCCGCACGAGCCAGCCGGCCCGCTTGTCTCCGCTCCCGATGACCCTGGGGAGACGATCCTGCCGTCTGCCGGCGCCGCGGCTGGAGGCGGACGGCGTCCACGGACGCTGCTGGTGTTCCGTACCGGAGACGATCGCGCCTCCGCGTTGTTGCGTGGGATCGCACACTACCAGCAGGCGCACGGCGGTTGGAGTGCGCTGGCCGACGACCACCCGCGGACCGCGGACGAGTTGCGGGCGCGTCTGGCCCGCGGCTGGGAGGGCGTGATCAGCCTGAACACCTCGGCGGCCCTGGTCGCGGCGTGTGCGGAGCGCGGGATCCCGCTGGTCGATCTGGACGATTCGCCGACTTTTGCCGGGGTGTCCAAGCTTCGGCCTGACCACGTGGCGATCGGCGCAATGGGCGGAGAGTTTTTCCTCGACCGTGGTTTTCGGAGCTTTGCCTTCGTGGGGCCGGAGTCCGTCGGTTGGGCGCGGGAGCGGCGGGCCGGATTTGTCGAGGCGGTGCGGCTCGGCGGGCACAACGCCGAGGTCATGGCGTTGACGACCGCGGCTGGCGACGGGCCCGACCGCGGCGGCGGGGAGGGGCGCGCGCTGGCGCGCTGGTTGCGGGAGTTGCCGAAACCTGTCGGTGTGATGGCGAGCGACGACCAACGCGCGGTGCGGGTGCTGGAGGCGGCCCGCGAGGCCGGTTGCCTGGTGCCCGAGGAGGTGGCGGTGCTCGGGGCCGACAACGATGTCGTTCGTTGCGAGTTGGCGACGCCGACGCTGTCGAGCGTGGATCCGGGGTTGTTTCAGGTCGGCTACCGCGCGGCGGAACACCTTGCGCAGCGGATGACCGGCCGCGGCGTGGTCGCCTGCGATCTGCGGCTCGATCCGGCGGAGATTGCGGTGCGACGCTCGACCGACGTGCTCGCCATTCCCGACCGCGCGGTGGCGGCGGCGGTGCGCCATATCGCGGAACACGCCTGCGAGGGGCTGACGGTGGCCGAGGTGCTGCCGCATGCCGCCGTCTCGCGGGCGCAACTGGAGAAGAAGTTCCGTCAGCACCTTGGCCGGTCGCCGCAGGCCGAGATCCGGCGGGTGCAGGTGGCGCGTATCCGGCAGTTGCTGGCGGAGACCGATCTGCCCCTCAAGCGCATCGCCGAGCTGACGGGCTTCGCCTACATGGAATACCTGTGCGTCGTCTTCCGGCGCCTGACCGGGGAGACGCCGGGGGCCTACCGCCGGCGCTGCCTGCGCGGCGGCCCGGCCCGGGCGCACGCGGACGGCGGAGCCGAATAATAGATACGGACGCCCGGGCGTGGTCGATGCCGGCCGGGACCGCGGATAACAGAAATCAATCGGCGTAGAACCGATTCACGCGGGGAAGGTGTGCGCGCGGGATAACCCTCCGCTGCAGGACCAGGCGTCTGTGGCGACGGCTCGGCCGTTTCCCCGCGGACGTCCGGTGTTGCGAAACCGACTACTGCGGCGGCCGCCCCATCGACCGCCGCGGACGCCCGCCCGTGCGCCACGGGTCGGGCCGCCTTCGCGGGCGGCCCGGAATTCCCAACGAAAGATCACCATGACCTGTAGAACCATCGCGGCGGGCGCCTATGCCTCGGCCGCTGTCCTGTCCCTGGCCCTGCCGGGGGTCGCCTCTGCGCAGAGCGCGCCGCCGCCGTCCGAGCCGCCGACCGCCTCCGAGGAGGAGGTCGTTGTCCTCAGCCCGTTCGAGGTCACCGCTTCGGAGTCCACCGGTTACGTGGCCACCACCACCCTGGCCGGTTCCCGCATCAACACCCAGCTGAAGGACGTCGGCTCCGCCGTCAGCGTCATCACCTCGGAGTTCATGCGGGACACGGGGGCCACCGACAACAAGACGCTGCTGCAGTACGCCACCGCGACGGAGGTGGGCAGCATCGGGGGCAACTTCATCCGGGCCAGCTCAAGCAACCAGCAGGAGGAGACCACCTTCACCACCCCGAACACCAACACGCGCGTGCGCGGCCTCTCCGCCGCCGACAACACGCGCAACTTCTTCATGAGCGAGATCCCGTGGGACGCCTACAATGTCGACCGCGTCGACATGCAGCGCGGGCCCAACTCGATCCTCTTCGGCATGGGCAGCCCGGCGGGTATCATAAACTCGACGACCAAGACGGCCCAGTTCCGCAACATGGGCGAGGCCGAGGTCCGCCTCGGCAGCAACGGCACGAACCGCGCCTCGCTGGACCTCAACCAGCAGCTCATCGCGAACGAGCTCGCGGTGCGCGTGGCGTTGTTACGCAACGACGAACGCTACAAGCAGAAGCCGGCCTACAGCCTGGACAAGCGGCTCTTCGCCACCGCGCGCTGGGAGCCCAAGTTCATCGGCAACGAGAGCAACAAGACCACCATCAAG
>DAOOFR010000189.1:4662-6505 GCA_035415285.1 Opitutaceae bacterium | reverse complement strand
ACAAGATCCCGATCATCAAGCGCATGGTCCTCGACCACGTCGACCTGCGCAAACTGCTCGCCTCGTTCTGAACCCACACCGCGGCGCCTTCAGCCGCGCCCCAGAAAACAAACAGCCGCCTCGCACCGGAGGCGGCCGTTGGGAACTGTCCGGGAATCGCAGGCGGGTTCAGATGCCCTTCTTCACCAGCACGGTGTAGCTGACCAGCGAGCCCTTCGGCGACACGAAGAACACGTCCCGGTACTGGCCCACCGGGATATCGAGGCTGTAGTAACGCGCCGTCGTCGCCTCGGCCTGGTCCTGCAGGAGGAAGCGGCAGGCCACGCCGACCTGTACCGGTGCATCGATCACATTGCGCACGCGCATCCACGTGCGCACACGCCCGTCGGTGAGCGGATGCGCCTCGATGGACGTCAGTTTCACCATCGAGGTGAACGCCTTCGCGAATTCCGCGCTCACCGGCACCAGCACCATGCCGGTCCAGTCACGCTCGACCAGCTCGGCGGTGGCGCCGTCGGCCGTCAAACCGCGCGTCGGAGGCTGGCTGCCGTAGTTGATCGGCGCCTCCACGGTGGGGGCCTTCGCCCCGGCCTCGAGCGAGGCGATCGCCTGCGGAAAACCGGTGGCCTCCACCTGTTCATGCTGCACGCCGCCTTCCATCGGTTCGATCAAGCGTTCGACCACGGCGGCGGCTTCGGCCGAGACCGGCGCCGCGATCACCGGTTCGGGAGCCGGCGGGGGCGGCGGAGGCGGGGTGGGTTGGGCAACGGTGGCCGGCTTGGCGGGCTTCGCCGGCGCCGTGGACTGGGGGGTCGAACAGCCGGCGATCAACAGGCCGGCCAGCGCGAGACCAAATGCGAGGGTATAGGGTTTCATGCAGTGGATGTGGGGGTTTGCTGGTATCAGGGAACCGCGATGACAATGATATGCGGTGATGGCACGATAATGAGTCCTGCCATCGCAGGGAAGACTCAGCACAGCCTTCCGAGAAATAAACAAAAACTTACGGATCCGCCGCCGTACCCGGCGTCGCCGATTCGTTCGTGCAATCCCGCCGCCACCCGTGCCAGAGTCGCCCCGCGATGAAATCCCCCTGGGACACGCTCAAGCTTCTCGCCGATCCCACCCGCCTGCGCCTGCTCGCGCTGCTCCTGCGCGAGGAACTCTCCGTCGCCGAGCTCCAGGAGATCCTCGACATGGCCCAGTCGCGCGTCTCCTCCCAGCTCTCGCTGCTGCGCCAGGCCGGTTTCGTCCTCGATCGCCGCGACGGCAAACGCGCCTACTACTCGCTCCGCCCGGGCCTCGACCAGCGCCAACTCATTCTCCTGCGCACCGCCGCCGAGGCCATCGCCGACCAGCCCGAATCCGCCGACGATCGCGCCAACCTCGAGCGCGTGCTCGCCCGCCGTCGCCGCCAGTCGGAGGAGTACTTCAACCTCGTCGCCGGCCGGCTCGGGAAGAACTACTGCCCCGGCCGCTCGTGGGAAGCCATCGGCCACCTCGCCCTGCGCCTCGTGCCCGGCATCGTCGTGGCCGACCTCGGCGCCGGCGAGGGCCTGCTCTCGCAACTGCTCGCCCGCCGCGCCGCCCAGGTGTGGTGCATCGACAACTCCCCTCGTATGGTCGAGGTGGGCACCGAGCTCGCGCAGAAGAACGGCCTGGAGAACCTCCGCTACCTCCTCGGCGACATCGAGACCGTCCCCCTCGGCGACCGCACCGTCGATCTCGCCATCCTCAGCCAGGCCCTCCACCACGCCGAACACCCGCAGCGCGCCGTCGACGAGGCCAGCCGCATCCTCAAACCCGGCGGCCAGCTCATCGTCCTCGACCTCAAGGCCCACGA
>DAOOFR010000189.1:3262-4562 GCA_035415285.1 Opitutaceae bacterium | reverse complement strand
GCCGCATCCTCAAACCCGGCGGCCAGCTCATCGTCCTCGACCTCAAGGCCCACGATTTCGAGAAGGCCCGCGAGCTCTACGCCGACCGCTGGCTCGGCTTCAAGGAGAGCGCCCTCCACGGCTTCCTCAAGAAGGCCGGCTTCACGCAGGTCGAGGTCAGCACCGTCGCCCGCGAGACCGAGGAGCCCTGCTTCGAGACCCTGCTCGCCGCCGGCTTCAAGCCCGGCAAGTAGCCGGCGAAGCTCGCTCTTCGCCATCGAGGGTCCGCTCTCCGGTTGACCGCGCTCCTTCACGCCCGCTTGCTGGCCGGATGCCGTGGGAAGTGCAACTCCGCCAGGGACTCCATCTGCCCCAGATCGACTGGTGGCTCGACGCCCCCCGCCCGGCCCCGCGCGCGTTCATCTCGCATGCGCACTTCGACCACATGGCGCGGCACCGCCTCACGCTCTGCACCGAGGCCACCGCCCGCCTCATGCACGCCCGCCAGCCCGCCCGCCGCGAGCTGATCGAACTGCCCTTCGGCCGTGTCCATGAGCTCACTCCGGACTGCCACGTCACCCTCGTCCCCGCCGGCCACATCCTCGGTTCCGCGCAATTCCTCGCCGAGTCCGAGCACGGCCGCCTCCTCTACTCCGGCGACTTCAAGCTCCGCCCCGGCCGCGCCGCCGAGGTCTGCGCCGTGCCGCACGCGGATGTTCTGATCATGGAGACAACCTTCGGCCTGCCGAAGTACAGGCTTCCCCCGGTCGAGGGCGTGATCGCCGACATGGTGCGCTTCTGCCGCGAGACGCTCGCCGCCGGCGCCATCCCCGTGCTCCTCGGCTACAGCCTCGGCAAGGCCCAGGAGATCCTCGCCTCGCTCGCCGGCGCCGAACTGCCCGTGATGCTCCACCCCGAGATTCTCCGGCTCACCCGGCTGTGCGAGAAACTCGGACTCGCGTTCCCCGCCTACCGGGAGTTCGACGCCCTCGCCGCCCCCGGCCACGTCGTCATCGCCCCGCCGCAGGCCTCGAAAGCCTGGTTCGGCCGCCTCGCCCCCCGCCGCACCGCGATGATCACCGGCTGGGCCCTCGACTCCGCCTGCAAGTACCAGACCGGCTGCGACGCCGCCTTCCCGCTCTCCGACCACGCCGACTTCCCCGAGCTGCTCGAGTTCGTCGAGCGCGTGCAGCCGCGACGCGTGCTCACCGTGCACGGCTTCGCCGCCGAGTTCGCCCAGACCCTCCGCGCCCGCGGCCTCGATGCCACCGCCATCGGCCGGGAGAACCAGCTCGAGTTCCCCCTCGGCGGTTGAGCCGCC
>DAOOFR010000189.1:0-3162 GCA_035415285.1 Opitutaceae bacterium | reverse complement strand
TTCATCCGTCCCGGCGAGTCCTTCGAACTGCGCATGACCTACGGCCTCCTCGGCACCGCCGGCACCACCCGCATCGAGACCTCCGCCGAAAACTCCGCCGCCGGCCCACGTTTCCGCATTCGCGTCGCCGCCCAGAGCAGCGGCATCGTCGACACCTTCTACACCGTCGTGAACAACTCCGAGTCGGTCCTCGACGCCACCACCGGCCGCCCCCTCACGATCTCGATCAAGGGCCAGAGCGGAAAACGCCTCACCGAGAAGACGACCACCTTCGACTACGCGAAGGGCCGGGCGGTTCACGTGAACACGATCCGCCCCCACCACAACGCCACCGTCGCGCTGCCCGCCGAACCCGCCTACGACATCATGGTCGCCCTCATGCAGGCCCGCGACTGGCGGCTGCGGCCCGGCGAGTCGCGCCGCGTGCTCTGCGTCAACGACGAGGACTTCTTCACCATCGAGGTCACCGCGCTCCGCGAGGAACGCGTGAAGACCCCGGCCGGCACCTTCGACGCCGTCGTGCTCGAACCGAAACAGATCGGCCCGCTCACCGGGTTCTTCAAGAAGGGCGGCGCGCTCAAGGTCTGGATCTCGACAGGCGACCGCCCCCAGATCGTCCGCCTGGATACAAAGACCAAGATCGGCACGATCGTCGCCGCCCTCACCAAGGAGGAGCGGCGCGCTCCGGCCCCGCCTCCGCCGCCCGAGACTCGCTGAGCCACCGGGCCTACGGCGCCGGCAGCGCCTCCAGCGACCGCCGCGCGTGCTCGAAACCAGGCACCTTCTCCAGGATCGTCGTAAACACCCCGCGCGCCTCCGCCGCCCGGCCGAGCGCCGCCAGCATGCAGCCGTGTTTCCAGCTCAACCACGGATTGGGAAACAGCCGCGCGTACTCCCGGTAGTAGGGCTCCGCCAGATCGAAGCGCTTGAATGACTCCGCCAGCGCGGCGACCTCGTAGGTCGCCGTCAACGGATCGAGCCGCGCGGCCGCCGCGGCATGGCGTTCCGCCGCGCCCGCCGGTCCGCCCCCGGGCGAAAGAAGGTGGAAGCGCAGGAGTCCCATCTGCGCGTCGACGCACTCCGCGTCGGTCGCGGCGGCAAGCTCGAGCTCCGTGCGCGCGCGGCCGAGCAACGCCGCGCGCGCCGCGCCCTCGGCCTCGCCGGCCTGCGCCAGCAACGCCTCGCCGAGCCGGCTGCGCATTGCCGCGCTCGCCGGCTTCATCGCAACCGCGCGAGCGAACTGCTCCACTGCCTCCGCGGGGCGCTTCTGCTGCAGCCGGATCTGTCCGAGCAGTGAGCAAGCATCCGCCGTCGCCGCCTCGCCGTCCGCCAGCGGAGCCGCTAGGCTCTCGGCTTGCGCGAGGTCGCCCGACTCGAAGGCCGCCGTGGCCTGGACAAACGGCGAAGGAGCGAAGGCATCGTCGTCCGCAGCCCGGCCGGCCACGGTCATGCACAGAAGGAGCGCCGCCAGCGGCAATCGAGACCGCCGCCACGCGCAGAACGGAGAACGCCCGGGTTTCATGTCCCGCGCATAATGCCGGCCCCCGCGATTTTCCCCCAAAAAAAGACGATGGCGGGCCGCGCCGCGCCAGCGCTGCGCATGCTACGGGTTGTCTCCGCGCGGCGGCGCCGCCGTCATCCCCGGACATCCGCACTCCACGGCGCCCGCCAACTCCGGCACCCGCGCCGGGTCGATCAGGAAACGCCACGGTTTCGCCGCCCACACCGGGCCCGCGAAGTCCACCCCCACCCGCGGCGTCGCCTGCACCCAGGCTCTGGGCACCCGTAAACCGCGATCCTCCACATACAATCCGCTCGCCGGCGTCACCACCGCACCATCGAGCCGCCGGTCGATCCCCAGTGCCCGCGTCAGCCGGCCCGGGCCGGCCGCGCCGGCCACGCCGCGGATCAGCACCGCCGCCGGCCAGCCCTCCGGCCCGGTCACAAGGTTGAGCATCTCGTGCACCCCGTAACAGAGATACACGTACCAGCAGCCGCCGGCCCGGTACAACGTCGCCGTGCGCGCCGTCCGCCCGGCGCGGGCGTGGCAGGCCAGGTCGCGTTCGCCGTCGTAGGCCTCCACCTCGGTGATCAGGCGCGCCTCCGCTCCTCCGTCGCGCGTGCGCACGAGGAACTTACCCAGCAGCTCCCGCGCGAGCCGCACCGTGCCGCGCGCCCGCCACTGCTGCGGCGGCAGCACCGAGACCGACCCAGGAAACGCATTTGCCGCGGAGCGCATGCCACCGCAAATTGCCGCCCCCGCTCCCCGGAGCCACCGAAATTTCCCGCCCACCATGCCCCATCTCCTCACCCTCACCGCCAACCTCCTCTGGGAACAGACCCTGGTCTTCAAGGAGTGGCAGCCCGACCGCACCCAGCGCGCCACCCGCAGCTCCCACCAGGTTGGAGGCAAGGGCATCAATGTTTCCAAGATGTTGACACGCCTCGGCGCGGCCAACTCCGCCGTCTGCTTCCCGGGCGGAGCCACCGGGGTCGTGGTCGAAGCGTGGCTGCGCGAGCGCGGCTTCGTCCTGAAGACCTTTCCCGCCGCCGCGCCCGAGACCCGCAGCGGCGTGGTCATCCGCAGCCTGCGCACCGAGACGACCTTCCTCGGCCCCGACCAGCCGCTCGATCCCGCCGCCGTGCGCTCCGCGGCCGCGCTCCTCGCCGCCGAGCCGAAGGAGTCCGTCCTGGCCGTCTGCGGCAGCATCCCCGGCTGGGAAGGACCCACCGGCGCCGCCTTCCGCGAGTTGTTCCAATCTTGGCCTGGCCAGCTCGTCGCGGACACCTACGGACCGCCCCTCAAATGGTTGGTCGATCGACCGCTCGCCCTCGTGAAAATCAACCGCGAAGAGTTCGACCGCCTCGTCCCCGCCGATCCCGGCGACAAGTCCGAACTGGCCTTCACGATGCGGCTGGCCGAGACCGTCGCCCGCTACCCCGTCGCCGCGTGGATCATCAGCGACGGCGCCAAGCCCGTCTGGTGTGCCCTCAAGGACGGCACCACAACAACGCTCCGCCCGCCGCCCATCCGCGAAGTCTCCGCCACCGGCTCCGGCGACGTCCTGCTCGCCGCGCTGCTCCACGCCCACTTCAACCTCGGCCAGCCCTGGCCCGAAGCCCTCGCCTACGCCCTGCCGCTCGCCTCGGCCAACGCCGCCC
>DAOOFR010000188.1:0-6533 GCA_035415285.1 Opitutaceae bacterium | reverse complement strand
TGCTTCCCGTGGATTCCCACGGGTTTATTATACCTTTGAATGCTACTTGGTATCAGGCGGTTCGTCCCATCCCGGACAACGCCGGAACCTCCCGAATGCATTGCCACGCCATCGGCGAATCTTCCCGGCTGCAGCCGCCCGCGCCACCGGCGCCGCTCACGCCCGCGGGTGGGCGTGCCGGTACACATCCTTCAGCCGCGCAATCGTGACATGGGTGTAGATCTGCGTGGTCGTGAGCTTGGAGTGTCCGAGAAGTTCCTGGACGAGCCGCAGGTCGGCGCCGCGGTCGAGCAGGTGCGTGGCGAACGAGTGGCGGAGCTTGTGCGGCGTGAGGTCCATCGGCAGGCCGCAGAGCGCGAGGTAACGCTTCATCATGAGCTGCACGGCCGTCGGCGTAAGCCGCCGCCCCTGCGCGCCCACGATCACCGGGTCGGCAGGGCCCTTGGCGGGCGCGAACTCGGCGCGGAACCGTTCCAGCACCGTCTTCGCCACCGCCCCGATCGGGCAGATCCGCTCCTTGCGGCCCTTGCCGAGCACGCGCGCCACGCCCTCTCCGAGATCGATCATCCCGTAGTTGAGCCCGCACAACTCGCTGATGCGCAGCCCGGCGCCGTAGAGCAGCTCGAGCGCGAGCCGGTCGCGCCAGCACTCGAACGCATCGCCCTCGCCGGCCTCCAGCCGCCGCATCGGCGCGGTGAGCAGCGCATCGGCCTGCTTCTCGGTGAGAAACTTCGGCAACCGCTTCTCGAGCTTGGGCAGCGCCACCCCGGTGAACGGATTGCGGTCCAGCTTCCCTCGCCGCATCCAGAACCGGTAGAACGCCCGCAGGCCCGAGACGTGGTTGTGCAGCGTCCGCCGGTCGAACCGCCGCTGCGCCTCGATGACGAAGTCGCGCATCGCGCGCTGGTCGAACGAGTCGAAGGCCCGCTCCGCCAGGCCCGCCCCGCGCAGCCAGCGGTGGAAGTCCTCGAACGCCTGCCGGTAGTTGCGTACCGTGTACGGCGAGCAGCGCCGCTCCAGCGCGAGGTGGTCGAGCCACGGTTGCAGCCACTCCGCGGCGACTGCCGGCGGCAGCGCCGTTGGGTCGGATTCGTCCGCGTGGTCGCCCATGGGGCCGGAGGGATTCGCCGCGCCGGGTGCTCAGGCCTGGGCCTTCGCCTGCGCCTCGACGTCCGTGGTCACGCGCAACGTCTCGCGCCGCAGCGCGGACTCCGGGTCGATCCCCGCCTGGCGGCAGGCCGCGGCGAGTTCGAAAAGTTTCCGCCCCGCCTCGGCCTCGGTCAGGCCGGCGGCGAGCTGGGCGACACGCGCCTCGTCGATCACGCCGGAGGCGGGGAGCTTCTTCTTGTGGATCTGCTTGTAGACCTCCAGCGCGTTGAGCAGCGCGGGCAGCGCGGGCGGCTGGCGCTTGAACACGCCGGTCGCCACGGGCTGGTTGCCGTTCTTCTTCTCGGTCGCCTTGATCTGCTCCCACTGCGTGATCACCTGGGCCGAGGTGTCCAGTTTTCCGGTGCCGAAGACGTGGGGATGCCGGCGGATGAGCTTCTCGTTGATCTCGCGCGCCACGGCCTCGAGGTCGAACAGCCCCTTCTCCTCGGCGAGCTGCGCATGGAAGACGACCTGGATGAGCACGTCGCCGAGCTCCTCGCGCATGTGCTCCATGTCGAGCCGGTCGATCGTGTCGAGCAACTCGGCACACTCCTCGATCAGGCAGACGGCCAGCGACTGGTGCGTCTGCTCGATGTCCCAGGGGCAACCGCCGGGCGCGCGCAGGCGGGCCACGGTGCGGCGAAGGTCTTCAACGGCGCTCATCGTGCCGCCAGCAGAACGCGGCCGCGCCCCCGGCGCACGAAAATTCCCGCCGCGCCCGCGCCCGATCCCTGCTCGTCTCGCACGCCCCCGCCGGGTCGTCCGTTCGCTCGGCGGGCCCGGCGGTCCCGCCCTACCCTCAGGTGCCGATGGAAGACGCGCAGCTCGCCGAGCGGCCGCCCTACTTCTGCTCCACCACGACGATGTCGTCGGTGTGGATCGCGCAGTAGACGGTGTCGCCCTTGTGCCAGGCGTGCTCGTGCGCGCTCTCGTTGGCGACCATGGCCATGAGCTGGAGATTGTGCGCCACGCGGATGCGCAGCTCGTCCATCGCGCCGCGGAAGATCTCGTTCTCGATCACGCCCTTGAAGCAGTTGTCCTTCGCCGGCTTGGTGCGGGTGATGTAGATCTTCTCCGGCCGGATCGAGAGCAGCGCACGGGTCGACCCGGGCCGCAGCGCCGCGGCGCGCACCGTCACCTCCACCCCCTCGTCCAGCCGGACGAGAGCCGTCACGCCGTTGCTGGAGACGATGTCGCCGTCGAGCAGGTTGGCCTCGCCGATGAAGTCGGCGGTGAACGCGCTCGCCGGCGAGTGGTAGATCTCGGTCGCCGTGCCCAGTTGGTCGATGCGCCCGCGATGGATCACGGCGATGCGGTCGCTCATGATCAGCGCCTCCTCCTGGTCGTGGGTGACAAAGACGAAGGTGATTCCCAGCTGCCGCTGGAGCTGCTTGAGCTCGAGCTGCATGGCGTGGCGCAGTTTGGCGTCGAGCGCCGAGAGGGGTTCGTCGAGCAGCAGCACCTTCGGCCGGCACACCAGCGCGCGCGCCAGGGCGACGCGCTGCCGCTGCCCGCCGGAAAGTTCCTGCGGCCGGCGCCTGCCCAGCCCGCCGAGCGAGACCAGCTCCAGCGCCTCCTCGACCCGCGCACGGCGCTCCGCGGCCGGCACGTGGCGCATCTTCAGCCCGAACGCGATGTTGTCGGCGACGCTCAAGTGCGGGAAGATCGCATAGCTCTGGAACACCTGGTTCACGTCGCGCCGGTAGGGCGGGATGTTCGACACATCCCGGCCCTCGAGGAGGATCTCGCCGGCGGTCGGCACCTCGAAGCCGGCGAGCAGGCGCAGCAGCGTGGTCTTGCCGCAGCCGGAGGGCCCGAGAAGCGTGAGAAATTCGCCCTTGCGGATCGTGAGGTCGACGTGGTCGACGGCGGTCACCGGTCCGAAGCTCTTGGTGACACCGCGCAGCTCGACCATGACCGCGGCCGAGACGTCGGCCGGGGCCGCGGCGAGCGGCGCGGGCGGCAGACGGAATTCCCATTCGAGTTGGGTGTCGGGATGTTCGTGCACGGGCGGAATCAGGATCGGGGAAGCGGGATACGGCGCAAGCGCGCTCTGGGGGCGGAGCCCACGGCGCTCGGGTTCACCGCCGGGCCTCCCCTCGGTCGTGCAGGAACCAGAAGGTGATCGCGAACAACGCGAGGAAGCTGATGCCGAGCGCGGCGCCGAACGGCCAGTCGCGCGCCTGGCCAAACTGATTTTGGATGACGTTGCCGATCATCGGCACCTTCGCCCCGCCCATCAGGTCGGTGACGGCGAACATGCCGATCGACGGCACGAAGACCAGCAGCACCCCGGCGAAGATGCCCGGCCTGGTCAGCGGGATGATCACCTGCGTGAACGCGCGCACCGGCCCCGCCCCCAGATCGAGCGCCGCCTCGACCATGGAGTTGTCCAGCTTCTCCGCGCTGGTGAAGATCGGCAGGATCATGAACGGCAGGTAGGTGTAGACCAGGCCGAGGATCACGGCGGTCGGCGAGTAGAGGACGTCGAGCGGGCCGGCGAGCAGATGCATCCCGTGCAGCAGTGCGCTGACCAGCCCATCCCCCTTGAGCAACGACAGCCACGCGTAGGTGCGCAGCAGGAAGCTGATCCAGAAGGGGATCATCACCAGCAGCAGCAACGTCGAGCGCCGCGCCGGCGGCGACCGCCCGATGAAATAGGCGACGGGGTAACCGATCACCAGGCACAACGTGGTCGTGAGCGCCGCGTACCAGAGGGAGCGCCCGAGGATCCCGAGGTACACCGGATCGAGGATGCGCGCGTAGTTGGTCGGCGTGAACGCGAAGACCACCTGCCCGAGCTCGTCGCGCTGGCAGAAGCTGTAGACGAACAGGATCGCCGTCGGCACGACGACGAAGAGCGCCAGCCAGAGCAGCAGCGGGGTGAGCAGCAGCCAGCCGATCGTGCGCGGCGCGCGTTGGGCGCCGGCGGAGTTGTCGGTGGAGGCGCGGGGGGCGGACATTTCGCGGGAGGAGAAAACGGCGGCCGGCCCGTAACGAGGCCGGCCGCCCAGTGGATCAGGAGCCGCTCTTCAGGTCGGTGATGAGCTTGTCGACCTGGGCCGCGGCCTTGCCGATGGCCTTGAACGTCGGCAGCGTCTCGACGCCCTTCGGGAAGCTGGCCGGGTTGGCGAGCTCCTCCGGGGTGAGGAGCTTGCAGGCCTCGCTGTTGGGATTGGTGTAGGGGAACGCGCGCGAGATGAGCACGCTGATCTCGGGCCGCAGGATGAAGTTGATGAACGCCTCGGCCTCGGCCTTGTGCGGCGCCTCCTGCGGGATCACGAGGCTGTCGATCGTCACGTGCGAGCCTTCCACGGGCAGGATACAGGCGAACTTCTTGTCCTCGCGGTGGAGGATCGCCGCCTCGCCGGGCCACACGATGCCGATGTCGACATCGCCGTTGAGCAGCTTGGTCTTCGGGCTGTCGGAGTCGAAGATCTTCACCTGCGGCAGCCACTTCTCGAGCAACGGGCGGGCCGCGGCGATGTTCTCGGGCGTGACGGCGTTGAAATCGCGCCCGAGGGTCTGCAGCGCCCAGGTGAGCAGCTCGCGGTTGTCGTTGAGCGAGACGATGCGCCCGGCGTATCTGCCGCTGAAGACATCCGTGAAGCCGGTCACCGGCTCCTTCACCCGCTCGGTGTTCACCACGATGCTGATCGCGCCGACCATGTACGGCACGCTGTACTTCTGCTCCGGGTCATGCGGGCGGTGCAGGTACGCGGGATTGATGTTCCGGATGTTCGGGACGTTCGCGAAATCGATCTCCGCCAGCTTGCCGGCCTTCACCAGCGACTCGACCACGTACTCGGAGGGCTGGACCAGGTCGTAGTCGCCCGCGCCGCCGAGCAGCTTGGAGAGCATCTCCTCGTTGGAGGCGTAGGTCTCGTAGTTCACCGTGATGCCGGTCTCCTCCTTGAACAGGTCGAGCACCTCCTGGGGCACGTACTCGGACCAGCCGAACAGGTTGACTTCCTTGCGGGCGGCGGAGAGGTCGAGGGCGGCGCCGAGGGCCAGCCCGAGTGCAAGCAGCGAACCGAGACGTGTCTTCATTTCGTTGGGTTGAGGAATAGCGGCGGGTTGCGGGCTCAGCGGCGCAGGCGCTTCACCCATTCGGAGGCGAGCAGCAGCACGATCGTTGCCACAATGAAGATGGTGGAGAGGGCGTTGATCTTCGGATTCAGGCCGACCTTGGCCATGCCGTAGATCCGCAGCGGCAGCGTGGCCGACGACGAGCTCGACGTGAAATAGGTGACGATGAGCTCGTCCATCGAGAGCGCGAAGGCCATGAGCCCGCCGGAGACGATCGCCGGCATCAGGTACGGCACGATCACATGCCAGAACGCCTTCAGCGGCGTGGCCCCGAGATCGAGCGCCGCCTCCTCCAGCGCGGGATCGAGCCCCGCCAGCCGCGCCTGCACCGCCGCCATCACGAACGGGAAGCAGAAGGTCGTGTGCGCCACGATCACCGTGCCGTAGCCCAGCCCCACCCCGGCGGTCTTGAAGAAGACCAGCAGGCTGATGCCCATGATGATCTCCGGCACCACCATCGGGATGAACGCGAGCGTGCCGATCGTGCGCACGCCGCGGTAGCGGTAGCGATGCAGCAACCACGCCCCGGTTGTGCCGATCACGATCGAGAGCGCCGTCGCCGCCACGGCCACGAGCAGGCTGTTCTCCAGCGCCGCGAGCAACCGGTTGTCGTTCCAGAGCTCGACGTACCACTTCAGCGTGAAGCCCTCCCACACGATGTTCAGCCGCGAGCTGTTGAACGAATACGCCACCAGAAACAGGATCGGCGTGTAGAAGAAGAGCAGCACCAGCACCGTCCAGCCGCCGAAAAGCGCCCGCACGCGGGCCATGCCGCGCGCCGGGAGGAGTGCTCGTGTGGGAAAGGAGAGGCTCATCTCACGGCGAGCAGGTCTAGGGCGGTGGGCCCACCGTGCAAGCGGGTTTCCCGGCCCCGCGGCAAGCCGAGGTGCCGCGGGGCGGCGCAGGCGTCCGGTGCCTGCGGAGTCCGACCTCGCCCGCCGGGAGCGGAGCGACACAGGGCACAGCCTCAATGCGCGCGGATCAGCTCCAGCAACTCGCGGTCGAGCTTGTGGCCGCGGAACGAGTCGTACTTCACGTCGTCGCGGCCGCTGTCGACCACGCCGAACGCCCCGCGCAGGTTCCACATCGCCCAGCCCCACCCCGCCTCCCGCCAGAGCGCGAGCAGGTCGCTCATCCAGCCGATCATCGCCGCGTGCTGGGTGCGGTTGAAACAGCCCCATTCGCCCACATGCACCGGCACCCCGAGGCGCGTGAGCGGCTCCCATTTCGCGATGAGTTCGGCGCGCAGTTTCTCGCGGTCCCAACGCGCGCCGTGTTTGTCGGTCATCGGCCAC
>DAOOFR010000187.1:0-6534 GCA_035415285.1 Opitutaceae bacterium | reverse complement strand
GCGAAGAGCCGGCTGGATCTCAGCGTCAAGAGCCTGCTGGATCGGGACGAGTTGGCAAAGGATCCCCGACGGCAGGAGCGCCTTCAAGCTATCCTGTTTGCCCTGATCCCTCAGGCGCGGGAGGCCTTCGATCCTTCCGATGAGAGGGAGTCGATATGGAACCGCGATCTCCGCCTCTGCCATCTCCAGCACTTCGCGAAGTATTTCCAGATCAGCCGCGATGCGGGCGATATCCCGGCTGCGTTCATCTCCAAACTAATCAGGGCCGGCGAGAGCCAAGCTCAGCTGAAGACGCTCCTTTCCCAAGCGCTGGGCCGATGGCCATTCCTCACGCTGATCGACCGCATGTTCGCAGTCCGTGCTGACATTCCCAAGGAAACGATTGAGCCGCTTGTTACAGCCCTACTCGACCTGTCTGACCAGTTGCCTGGGCGGGACTCGATGCACGACATGCCCGAGCGAGCGCTCACCCGCTTGGTTCGGGCGTTATTGATGCAAGAGCCGGACCGGAAACGAAGAGAGGAGATTTTTCGCGACGCGATCCGCGCTACAGCGGGGATCAGCGGACCGGCAATGATCCTATCCTCATTGCAACCGCCCAAGGACAGATCGATCGAAGAGGCACGGCTTCCTATCTCGATCCCCGTCTTGGATGCCCTACAGCAGGAGTTCGCACCACGATTGAAGGAGGCTGCGCTACGTGGCGACCTCTGGAAGCTAAGGATTCTGAGCTACCTGATTTGGCGACATCGCGAGTGGTCTGGCGAAGCAGCAACCCGCGAATGGCTAAAAACCGCAATCCGCGACCCCGAAACAGCCGCTGTTCTTCTCCGGAAGACGCTATCCGAATCCCAGATCACCGGGGGCGGCGGCACGAAATCCGTCTTCACGCTCGCGGGGACCGAGCTGGAGTCGTTTGTCGATCTCGATGAACTCGCGCAGTCGATCGCGAGGCTTTCGCCGCAACCGGACGACGAGCTCTCGAAAGCCGCCATCCGCGCTTTGAGAACCGCTATCCAGCAGAAACAAGCGAAACAGCCTTACGCCAAGATCTACGTCATCTCGCAAGACAGCAAAGGCCGGTGGATCTCGGAGCCGGACGATGCGCTCGACGATTAGCGGGCGACGGGCTCGCGCTGCGCCGGCGCTCACTCGCCCACCCCAACACTTCCCGCAACTCTCGACCGCGTACCAAGCAAGCTCGCCCCTGCCCGGCACTCGACTCGCTTCAGCGCGTGGGTAACCTGACCGATTCGTCCAGCGCATGCCGTCCCGCCAACAGATCGCCTCCGCCCTCTTCGCCAGTTGCCTGGCGCACGACCACAAGCCGGGCAAGGTGCAGTTCACGAAGTACCTCTACCTCGTGGACTATTGCCACTGGCGTTTCCACGGCCGGCCGGCGACCGACATCGACTGGATCTTCTACCACTACGGCCCGTGGAGCCCGGCCGCCGAGGAATGCATGGCCGCCATCGCCGAGGACTTCGGTTTCTCCTGGTTCGAAGAGGAGGAACCGGTGCTGCAGCTCGCCCGCGTCGAGGAACCCGAGGACCCCGGGCCGACCATCCGCTCGATCGTCGAGCACGTCGTGCGTGCCTTCAAGGACCGCGAGCCGATGTGCGTCGTCGAGTTTGCCTACAGCCAGACCGAGCCCATGCTCAACGCGCGTCGGGGCGACCGTCTGGACTTCTCGGTCGTGCCCGTGGACCACGCCATGCCCCAGTTCACCCCCGCCCGCCCGAAGCCGGCCGCGTTCGCGCTGCACCCACAGCTGCAGGAGCGCATGGCCGCGATGAAGGCCAAGGCCGCTCGTCTCCGCCAGAAGGCCGACGAGCGCCAACGCTTCCGCGAGTCTGCCGACTACCGCACGGCGCTCCAGATGCTCGCGGCGGAAACGTTCTCGGCCGAGCCGTTGCCGGACCTGCGGGGGTGCATGGCTCCGGAGGTGATCGGCGACCTCGGGACCAATCCGGCGTAGCGCGACCATGGCGGACATCAGCGAGATCTACCGCCAGCTCACACCCGCCGAGCGGGGGCGCCATGTGCCGGGCCAGATCTTCTGGATTCCCGCCTATGAGCACATGGCCGACTACCACGTGGTGCGCGTGAGCAATCGCTGGGATCGACACCAACCGATCGATACCGCGACTTTCGAGATCCAGAAGAAGACCATCAGCACGATCGGCGCGCCTTCCGATCTCTTCCACCACATGCCCATCCCGGAGCTGAAGCTGCAGATGGGCGAGGAGTTGCTCGTGAAGAAAGTGAAGCGCCGTCCCGCGGTCCTCGTCCTGCGCGGAGCGGTCGATCCGCGGCGACTCGCCAACAGCTACGCAGGCTGCGGCGCGAAGCCCAACCCGCAATCCCACGTATTCGCCCCTATCTTCTCGCTGCGGAAGGAGGAGAACGTCGGCCACGACTATCCGGCCGCCTTCATCGAGAAGGTCTCCGCTGGCGAGCTTCCCGAGTTCATCCATCTCCCGGCAGAGGGCACCACGCTGCGCAACGAGTCGATGGCCGTGCTCACACAGCTCCAGCTCCACGGGGAGAACTTCGTCGAAGAGACTCCGCTTTGTCTGCGCTCCCTCTATTTCGCGACCGCGCTGGAGACGTTCTGGCAGGATCTCGAAGGCCAGATCCTGAACGCCGAACAACCGGCGTCGTAAGCAAGGCCGCTCAGCTCCGGTACACTTCCGCCAGCGCCGAGCAGCGGCTCAAATTGAAAGAGACACGGATTAAAAGGGACAGGTCCGAAATGGTGGCGTTGGGCGAATACACGGCCGCGCGGAGTTTCTCCGCGGCGGGAAAACGCTTGTTGCGGCGGGCGGGGCGGCGAGGCTGGCGGGCGTGAACCCCGCCCCTGCGGATACCTCCCGTCTCGACCAACTGGCGGCTGTGCTGGCCTCCCCTGTGCCGCGCCGGCCGCCCGCCGAGTTGCTGGCCCGGGTGAAGAACGAGGCGGCGGCGCTCATCGGCGTCGGCTTCGGGCTCTTCTTCGCGGCGTTCGGGATGATCTTCGTGGCGCTCTTCTTCCCGTGGCAGCTGCCGTTCGAGCTGCGGTTGAAGCTGCCGGATGTGCGCACCGCGGAGGCGCGGATCGAGCGGGTCGAGGCGACCAACTTCTCGATCAACGAGACGCGGGTGCACGGCTACGACTTCCTCTTCTCCACGCCGGACGGGGCGCAGATCCGCGGGCGTTGCTACACGACTGGCGAACGCTGGTCGGAGGGCGCGGTGGCGACGGTCCGCTACGTGGCTGGCGATCCGACGGTGGCGTGCCTCGAAGGGGCGCGGCTGAGCCAGGGCGGCTGGATCGGACTGCTGGTGCTGCTCTTTCCGGCGGTCGGGGTGAGTGTGGCGGGTTACTCGCTACTGGAGCGCCGGCGCGCGGAGCGGATGCTGATCCACGGCGCGGTGGCCGAGTTGCGCGTGACGGCCGTGGAGTCGACCAAGATCCAGGTGAACAAACGCCCGTTGTTCCGCATCGCGTTGGCGCCGGCCGATGCCCCGGGAGCGGAGCCGCGGATCGAGCGGCGCTCCGACGCGCGGGCGGTGCGGTTCGCCATGGAGCGGCTGGAGAGCGGCCAGCCGATGTTCGTGCTCGTCGACCCCAAGAACCCGACACGGACGCTCTGGATTGAGCTCTATTGATCCGGCGGACGTTCGCGCCGGGCTTGCGGCCACGGCGCGTTTCCCGAAGCCTCACCCGCGCATGGCCCTCTTCCTCGGCATCGATGGTGGCGGCACCTCCACCCGCGCGATCCTCTGTGACGAGCGCGGCCGGGTGCTCGGCCTCGGCACCGGCGGCGTGGCCAACCACCTGCACGCAGGTTGGGACGGCGCGACGGGTTCGCTGCACACCGCGGTCGCGGGCGCCTTCGCCGCCGCGGGGCTCACGGCCACGCCCTGCTCCGCCGCGTTTCTCGGCATGGCGGCCGCATCCTCCGACGAAACCCGCCAACGCTGGCGCGAACTCGCGCACCGGCTCGGGCTCGCCACCGCGCCCGCCGCGATCGGCGTCGACCACGACATCCGCATCGCGCTCGCCGGCGGGCTCGCCGGCCGGCCCGGCATCGCCCTCATCGCGGGCACCGGATCCTCCTGCTACGGCCGCACCGCCGAAGGCGCCACCTGGCAGGCCGGCGGCTGGGGTTCGATCCTCGACGACGGCGGCGGCGGCTACTGGCTCGGCCTGCGCGCTGTGGGCGCGGCCATCCGCGCCCAGGACGGCCGCGGCCCCGCCACCGCGCTGCGCGAACGCATCCTCGCCCGTCTCCATGTTTCCAACCTGCGCGAGATCGTCACCCGCCTGCACAATGGCACGCTCGTCCGCCACGAGCTGGCGCGGCTCGCCGAGGACGTGATGGCCTGCGCCTGCGCCGGCGACACCGCCGCACAGGAGCTGCTCGCGCGCGGCGCCGGCGAACTCGCCGCCATGGTGCGGGCCGTCGCCCAGAAGCTCTTCCCTCACGCCGCGCCCGAAGTCGTCTTCGCCGGCAGCACCGCAACCGCCGCCACGTTCGCGCCCGTGATCGCCGCCGCCATCGCCCGCGAGGTGCCCGCCGCCCGGGTCGTGCCCGCCGAACTTCCCCCCGCCACCGGCGCCGCGCTGCTCGCGCTGGAGCTGGGCGGCGTGCCGCCCGTGCCGGAAGTCATCCTCGTGCTCGGCTCGGCGTTGTGACGCGCCGTTCGGATTCTTCGTAACCTTTCCCCGAAACGCCGGTTGTCCCCTGAACAACCGCACGTCACCGGCAACCGCCCACAAAGCACCGGTTACCGTGCCTTCCCTCCCGCCCCGCCATGACTTCCGTCCTCTCGACTCCATCCGGCGCCGCCGGCAGCATCGCCGCCATGTCGCCCCTGCTCCAAGTTGACCACCTCTCGAAGGCCTACGGTCCGGTGCGCGCCGTCGAGGACATCAGCTTCGCCGTGTGCCCGGGTGAGATCTACGGGCTGCTCGGCCCCAACGGCGCCGGCAAGACCACCACCATCTCCATGATCTGCGGCCTGCTCCAGCCCGACGGCGGCCACATCGCCGTCGCCGGCCAGGCGCTCGCCGCCGACCCGCAGGCCGCCAAGCGCCTCATGGGCGTGGTGCCGCAGGAGCTCGCGCTCTACGAGGAGCTGAGCGCCGCCGAGAACCTCGAATTCTGGGGACGCCTCGCCGGCCTCGATCGCAAGACCGCCCGCGCCCGCACCGCCGAGATGCTCGCCGCCCTCACGTTGAGCGACCGCGCGAAGGATCCGGTGAAGACCTTCTCCGGCGGCATGAAACGCCGCGTCAACCTCGGCTGCGCGCTGCTCCACCGCCCGCGCCTCATCCTGCTCGACGAGCCGACCGTCGGCATCGACCCGCAGGCGCGTCTCAACATCCTGGAGTTCGTGCGCGGCCTGCGCGCCGACGGCGTGGGCGTGCTCTACACCACGCACTACCTTGAGGAGGCCGAGTCGCTCTGCGACCGCATCGGCATCGTCGACCACGGCCGGATGCACGCCGAGGGCACGCTGCGCGAGCTGCAGGACCGCCTCGGCGACCAGGGCATCTTCGTGCTCGAGGGCGCGTGGGCCGGCGCCCAGC
Source organism: Opitutaceae bacterium (assembly GCA_035415285.1). GTDB lineage: Bacteria > Verrucomicrobiota > Verrucomicrobiia > Opitutales > Opitutaceae > CAJCBL01. The sequence continues at coordinate 956 of DAOOFR010000187.1, read as the reverse complement.
CCGACACCTGGCCGGGCCTGCGCGAACACTACCGCGTGCTCTCGCACACCGACCGCCAGCTCGTCGTCGCCGCGCTGAGCGAGCGCGATCCGGCCGACTGCCTGCGCGAGCTGCTCGCGCTGCCCGTGCGCGCCGAGAACGTCACGCTCAAGCGCCCGAGCCTCAACGACGTCTTCCTCCAGCTCACCGGCCGCAACCTCCGGGAGTAAGCCGCCATGTTCCGCGCCCTGCTCGCCAAGGACTTCGCCCGCGCCCGCCGCAACCCGTTGCCGTGGGTCATCTTCCTCCTCGCGCCGCTCTGCGTGGCCGGGATCATCGGCTTCGCCTTCGGCGGCGGCCAGCGGGAGCAGAAGATCAGCCGTATCCGCTTCGCCCTCGTCGACGAGGACGACACCATCGTCTCGCGCTTCCTGCGCGGCGGCCTCAACCAGGGCAACCTCGGCGGCGAGCGCCGTTCCGAGGTCCCGCTCGAACCCGTGCTGCTCGAGCGCGGCCCGGCCCTCGCCCAGCTCGGCGACAACCAGCTCAGCGCCGTGATCATCATCCCCGCGGGTTTCTCGAGCGACTTCCTCGACGGCAAGAAGGTCACGCTCGGGCTGATCAAGAACCCCGCCGAGTCGATCAAGCCGACGATCATCGAGGAGGGCCTCGGCATCCTCACCGCCGGGCTCGACGGCCTCGCGCGCAACTTCGCCCCGGATCTCGCCGAATGGCGCCAGGTGCTCGAGGGCGACGCCGACCTCGAACAGGTCGGCCCGCTGCTCACGCAAGCCGGCAAGAAACTGCGCTCGCTCGGGTCGTTCCTCAATCCGCCGCTCGTCGGCTACAAGAAGCCGGGCGACACCGCTGCTACCGGCGGCAGTGGCACGAGCGGCTCCAGCACCGGCTTCAATCTTTTCGGACACCTGCTGCTCGGCGTGGCCGCGATGTTCCTGCTCTTCCTCGGCGGGCTGGGC
>DAOOFR010000186.1:0-6550 GCA_035415285.1 Opitutaceae bacterium | reverse complement strand
GCGGGTTGATGATCGCGGAGAAACGGTCGAGGCCGAACATCCCGAGATTGGAGACACAGAACGTGCCGCCGGTGTACTGCTCGGGCTTGAGCTTCTTCTGCTTGGCCAGCGCGCCGAGCGACTTCGCCTCGGCGGCGATCTCGAAGACGGATTTGTTGTTGGCGTCGCGGATGACGGGGGTGATCAGGCCGTCCTCGATGGCGACGGCGAAGGCCATGTGCACGGCGGCGTGTTGGCGGATGAGTGTGCCTTCCCACGAGCTGTTCACGGCGGGCACGCGGCGGAGGGCCTCGACGCAGGCCTTCAGGATGAAGTCGTTGACGGAGAGCTTCACGCCGCGGCCTTCGAGGGCGGCGTTGAGCTGGGCGCGGAGGGCGAGGAGCGGGGATGCGTCGGCCTCGGCTTCGAGGTAGAAATGCGGGATCTGCGTCTTCGCTTCCAGGAGACGACGCGCGATGGTGGCGCGCATGTTGGAGAGCGGGGTGTCCTTTTGCTCGGCAACGGGGCCGCGGAAGACGCCCGCACCGGCCAGGGGCGCGGAGGTCGCGACGCCTTTCCCCGAGCTCACGCTCGGGGCTAAGGGAGAAGTCACATAACTGCCTTTGCCTTCGGCGGCGGCGAGCACGTCGGCTTTCACGATACGGCCGCCGGGGCCGGTGCCGCGCAGGCGGGAGACGTCGACGCCCTTGTCGGCGGCGATCTTGCGGGCGAGCGGGGAGACCTTCACGCGGACGTCGGCGATGGCGGCCGCGAGCGGCGTGTGCGAGGGCGTGCCGGTGTGGGAAAGGGTTTCGGGTTGTGCGGGCGCGGCGGCTGCGGGCGGCGGCGGTGGCGGAGGAGCCGCGGGCGCAGGGGTCGGAGCGGGCGCGGGAGCCCCCGAGCTCACGCTCGGGGCTGCTGCTGCGGCGGTGGCGAGGTTGAGGCCGGAGAGGTCTTCGCCGGGTTTGCCGATCACGCAGATGGGGGCGCCGACGGCGATCTGATCACCGACCTTGGCGACCTGCTTAAGGAGCGTGCCGGCATCGAAGCACTCGAGCTCCATCGTGGCTTTGTCGGTCTCGATCTCGGCGATCATCATCCCGCTGGTGAGCGGATCGCCTTCGTTTTTAAGCCATTTGGCGAGCGTGCCCACCGTCATGGTGTCGCTCAGTTTCGGCATGTCGATGATGGTAGCCATGAGACTAGTGCAGATTGCGGAATGCGGATTGCGGAATGGCGAGAACGGAAGACAGAAGACTGACGGCGGAGGACGGAAGACGGAAGTCAGAGGACAGATGGCGGAGGACGGAAGACGGAAAAGATCAGTTGGCGGCAGGGCCGGACCGTCGGGCCGGTCGCGGACTCGACGTTGCGGCGCGCCCGGCGGTCGCGCCCTACCTTCAGCAAATGGTCAACGCGGTGGCGACGATGCGGTCGGCGGTGGGGAGCATGAGGTCCTCGAGGGGCTTGGCGTAGATCTGCGGGGCGTCGAGCGAGGAGACGCGCTTGATGGGCGCATCCAGTTCGTCGAACGCTTGGTCGGCGATGAGCGAGGCGATCTGGGCGCCGACGCCGCAGAACGGTTTGTTCTCGTCGACGAGCACGACGCGGTGGGTGCGGGCGACGGATTCGAGGATGGCCTGTTCGTCGAGCGGGCGGATCGAGCGGAGGTCGAGCACCTCGGCGTCGATGCCGTGGTCGCGCTGGAGGATTTCGGCGGCCTTGAGACAGGTGATGACGGCGCGGCCGTGGGCGATGAAGGAGAGATCCTTGCCCGGGCGCTTGAGGTCGGCCTTGCCGAGCGGGACGAGGATCTCGCCCTCGGGCACCTCCCATTTTTCGCCGTAGAGCAGGGTGTTTTCCATGACGCAGACCGGGTCGTCGTCGCGGATGGCGGCCTTCATGAGGCCTTTGGCGTCGTAGGCGGTGGCGGGGCAGACGACCTTCAGTCCGGGCTGGTTGGCGAGGAACATCTCCGGCGTGTGCGAGTGGGTGGAGCCGACGTTGGTGCCGCCGTTGGCGGGGCCGCGGATGACCATGGGGACCTTGATCTGGCCGCCGGACATGTAGCGCATGGTGGCGGCGTTGTTGATGATCTGGTCGAAGGCGACGTAGGCGAAACTCCAGAACATCATCTCGATGACGGGGCGCTGGCCCATCATGGCGGCGCCGACGCCGAGACCGAGGAAACCGGTCTCGCTGATCGGGGCGTCGACGAGGCGCTTGGAGCCGAAACGCTCGTGGAGGCCTTCGGTGACCTTGTAGGCGCCGTTGTACTGGGCGACTTCCTCGCCCATGATGAATACGTTCGGGTCGCGCTCGATTTCCTCGGCGAGCGCGTCGTTGAGGGCCTGGCGGTAGGTGATGAGTGGCATGGGCCGGAAAGATTGCGGAAGGCGGATTGCGGAGTGCGGAATTCGGAACTCCGGAGTGGAAATGTGGAACTCAGCGTAGACGCGCGCCGGGGCGCGGCCTTGCGGGGAAGCAACATTGCTGAGCGAGCGGGGCGGAGAGTGACCACGGATTGCCACGGATGGGCGCTGGATGATCCGTGTTCATCCGTGATATCCGTGGTTTCAGATTCATGTTGCTTGAGAGGAAGGAGGGAATCGGAGGGCGGATGATTCTCGATCGGGTCGGCGGTTCCGGGCTCCTGTTGCTTCCGTGTTACTTGGAACGTGGCACTTGTTATTTCGCTTCGGCGACCTGCTGGTTGGCGACGAAGTGGGCGTCCTTGTTGAAGAAGTGCGTGCCGTGCTGGGCGGCGGCGTTCTCGTCGATCGTCGCGTAGACGTCGGTGAAGATCTCGGGCACGGGGGCGACGGGCGACTCGTCGGCGAAACGCACGGCGGCCTCGACCTCCTGCTTCACGGCGGCGTTGATGGCATCGATCTTGGCGTCGTCGAGGTGGCCCTCGCGGACGAGCACGGCGCGGAAGAGGCTGATGGGGTCGAAGTCGCGCTTGTAGGTCTCGATCTCGGCCTTGGTGCGGTACTTCTCGGCGTTGGCGTCGGCCACGGAGTGACCACGGTACCGATACGTGCGCATCTCGAGCAGGGTGGGCTTGGAGCGTTCGCGGGCGCGCTGCATGGCCTCGTAGGTGCGGGCGCGGACCTCGTAGAGGGAGTTGCCGTTGATGACGGCCCACTCGAGGTCGTAGCCGGAGGCGCGGCGGGCGAGGATCTCGCCGGCGGAGGAGCGTTTCTGGCTCGTGCCCATCGAGTATCCGTTGTTCTCGATCACGTAGATGACGGGGACGTCCCAGAGGGCGGCGAGGTTGAGGGATTCGTGGAAGGCGCCCTGGTTGATGGCGCCGTCGCCCAGGTAGCAGAGGCAGCAGCCTTTCTTGCCCTGGTACTTGAGCGCGTAGGCGATGCCGAGGCCGAGCGGGGTCTGGCCGGCGACGATGCCGTGGCCGCCCCAGAAATGTTTCTCGGGCGAGAAGAAGTGCATCGAGCCGCCCTTGCCCTTGGAGGAGCCGGTGAACTTGCCCTGCATCTCGGCCATGAGCTCGCCCATGCCCATGCCGACGGCCAGCGCGTGTCCGTGGTCGCGGTACGCGGTGATGACGTGGTCGTGCTCGCCGAGCAGCGAGCAGGTGCCGACGGCGACGGCCTCCTGGCCGTTGTAGAGGTGGAGGAAGCCGCCGATCCGGCCCTGCTGGTACACGCGCAGGCTGCGATCCTCGAACTGGCGGATGCGCACCATGTCGGTGTAGAGCTGCACCTTCTTCTCCGGCGCGAGGTCGGAGTTGACGGGGGATTTCGCGTAGCGGACGTCGTGTTCGGCCGCCTCGGACTGCGGCGGAATGGGGGCGGGATTGGTGGGCGTGCTCACGGTGTTTGGCGGGCGGGATTTTACGCTTCGTGGAAGCGCAAGGTTCAAGGAAATTGGCCGGCCGCAACCGGCCGGACAGTTAGTTACGAGTTCTGCTTTTGCCGGAGCGCGCTTGGATTGGGGAAACTACTACCCGGCGGGGTGGGGTGCCGGCGGAGGCGATGCGCGAGGGGGAGAATCCGGGTTTTCGGAGGCCATCGGTGTGAATCAGTGTGCTCTGCCGTACGGCAGAGTGGTTCCCTTCTCCGGTGCGCGATTTCCTGAGTTCCTCTCAAGCAACATGAACCAGAAACCACGGATTTCACGGATGAACACGGATCATTCTCTGGTCATCCGTGCCCATCCGTGTTCTGCCGTACGGCAGAATGGTCACCCTCTGCTGGAATGGTTCTTCATTGTTGCTCCCCCGTAAGGTCGCGCCCCGGCGCGCGTCTACGCTGAGTTCCAGATTCTCCGGGTGGTGGGGACGGAGTTGGTGAACCGTTCTCCCGTGCCGAAGAACCTTCGGCTGATGGGCTTCGCCAACGGGCGAAGCCTTGGGCGTGTCCTGCGGCTGATCGCCGCAGGGAAGATGGGGGAGGCGCCCGCTGATCGCGGGCGGGGCGGGAATGGAGGAACCAGCAGACCGCGGGCTGTTGCCGGCTCAGATCTCCACGGGCGTGAGCGGCGCGGGATCGGTGACCTTGATGTGCGGGGCCGAGCGGGCGAACTCGGTGGCGAACCAGGCGCGGGCGTCGGGATCGCCGTGGTTGAGCACGACGGCGCGCGGGTCGCGGCGCAGGGCGAAGTCCATGAGTTCGTCGCGGCCGGCGTGGGCGCTGAGGTTGAAGCGCTCGATCTGGCAGGCGAGCTTCACCTCGGTGTCGAGGGCGGCGAAGAGGAACTTGTCGCCGTTGTGCGAAGCCAGCAGGGCGCCGCCGGGGGTATCCGGATCGCAGTAGCCCACGAAGGCGATGGTGTTGTGGGCGTGGCCGGCGAGGCAGGACGCGACGAGGTAGGAGGGAGTGCGCTCGACGACCATGCCGCTGCTCACCAGGTAGATGCCGTTCTGGCGCGGGTCGACGCCGGGGATGAGCTTGCGCGGGGTCTGCTGGACCTTGAGGGCCTTGAGCACGGAGCGGCTGAAGTGGATGTGGCTGGTCTTGCGGGCGACGTCGTCGAAGTAGTCGCACAGGTCGATGCCGAGGCCGGAGCTGTAGATCGGGCACTTGGCGAGGCGGCGGTTCTCGCGGGCGTGGTGGAAGATTGTGAGCAACTCCTGGTGACGGCCGAGGGCGAAGACGGGGATGAGCACGGAGCCGCCGTGGGCGATGGTGCGGTTGACCGTGTCGAGCAGCCGGTTGATCTCGGACTCGCGGGTGCGGCCGGCGACGGGCTCGGTGGCGCCGTGGGTGGTCTCGAGCACGATGGTGTCGAAGCGGCCGGCGGGGAACCGGGCGCCGGGCACGGTGCGCTGGCCCTCGAAAAGCACATCGCCGGAGAAGAAGATGTGGCGGCCCTTGTGCTTGAGCTCGACGCCGGCGGCGCCGGCGACATGGCCGGCGGGGTGGAGCGTCACCTCCACGTCGTCCTTGGCGCCGCTGATCTTGCGGGTCTGGCCGAAGGCGAGGGAGTGGAAGCGTTGGGCGCAGCGGTCGACCTCCTCATGGGTGAAGAGCGGGAGGTCGCTGCGGGACTGCTCCTCGCGCTGGCGTTCCATGACGCTGGCGGAGTTGTGGAGCATGCGGGCGAGCAGGAGTGCGCTGGAGGCGGACATCACGACCGGGGCGCGGAGTTGCCGGCGGAGCAGCAGCGGCAGGGAGCCGATGTGGTCGAGGTGGCAATGGGTGATGATGATCAGGTCGACCTCGAGGCCGTCGAGCGGGGTGAAGTCGGGCGTGGCGGCGGGCCCGGAGAGCTTGGGGTGCAGGCCGCAGTCGATGATGATGCGGACGTCGCCGAGTTGCACGAGGTGGCAGCTGGCGCCGATGCCGCCGTGCCGGTTGAGATCGAGAAGTTTCATTTCGGAGGAGGGGAACGTCCGCAGCCGGAGCGGCGGACGCGCGTTGGTGATGGGCCGACGATGGGTGGGGCCGGACCGGCGCACAAACAACATCTGCAACTGCCGGGAAAAACCCCCTGGGGCATCGGTTGCGCGGCCGGGGAGTTGAGCGCGAATGCCGGTGGACGGTGGACGGAGGGCGGAGGACGGACCGCGGAAGGATGATGGCGGAAGACGGAAGGCGGTTGCCGGTGGACGGCCCTCGGAATCCAGACGCGGGAGACGACGGAAATGGAGCCACGGAGAATCGCGCGCGACGACGCAGCGGCGCGACGGACGGAACGGGGGAGTGGAACCGTTCTGCCGTACGGCAGAACAGGCTGATGAACGCTGAGGGACGCGGATGGGGCGGTGATGCGGACGAGGGACGAGAGCCGAACCGTCGGTGGGACGATCAAGCCGTTCGACGCTTCCGGATTCCTCGGTCTTCTGGCGCGGGTCACTCGTCGGCTCGACGCTCGTCCGATCGGCCGCGGCGGAGGTTGGCGGGGCTGCTCAGGCGTGATCATGCAGTTGCCGCAAATCCACGAGCGAACCTCCGGCCACCGTTGGTGAAACCACCGGCCGGCATGCTCTCCCCGTGGGTCCGGTCTCCGACCGGACACCTCCGACTCCAGCCCTGCCCGCCGGCTCCCGTATTCCGGCGTCCAGTCAGAGACTGGACCTGCTATGAAGGCGTCGCAGGCAAGGATG
>DAOOFR010000185.1:0-6555 GCA_035415285.1 Opitutaceae bacterium | reverse complement strand
GGTAGACGTAGAGCAGGTCGTTGTTGTCGAACTGGACCTCGAGCCAGGTGCCGCGATCGGGGATGATGCGGAAGGAGTGGAGGAGCTTGCCGTTGGGGTGCGTGGCGACCTCGAAGCAGAGGCCGGGCGAACGGTGGAGCTGGGAGACGACGACGCGCTCGGCGCCGTTGATGATGAAGGAGCCGCGCTCGGTCACCATCGGGATCTCGCCCATGTAGATCTCCTCGTCCTTGATGTAGTCCTCCTCGCGGAGGCGGAGCTTCACGTAGAGCGGCACCGAATAGGTGATGCCCTCACGCAAGCACTCGATCTCGGTGTTCTTGGGATCACCGATGGTATAGGAAACGTACTCGAGAACGAGACGCTCGTCGTAGGAGTTGATGGGGAAGACTTCGCGGAAGACCGCCTCCAAGCCCTGCGGCTTGCGTTGGCTCTGCGGAACGTCTTTCTGCAGATACTCCAGATAGGAGTTGATCTGAATCTCGATGAGATTCGGCGGCTGGATGACTTCGCGGAGCTTGCCGAAATTTTGGCGTTCTTGAGTGGCGGCCATAGGAATTCCCGAGTGTTAGATAACGAGCTGGCGTGGATTTCGCCGAGCTCTCACGGCTGCGCACCATGCAGGGATGCGCAGGCGTGAGAGAACGGAGTTTTTAGAAACGCCGAAGGACAGGCCGGGACGAACCCGACCTGTCCATAGGCGAAAACGTTGTAGGAGATGAAGTCCCGCAACTTACTTGAGTTCGACTTTGGCGCCGGCGGCCTCGAGCTTCTTCTTGATCTCTTCGGCGTCGGCCTTGGAAGCGCCTTCCTTGACGGCCTTCGGCGCGCCCTCGACGAGGTCCTTGGCCTCCTTGAGGCCGAGGCCGGTGATGGCGCGAACTTCCTTGATGACGCCGATCTTGTTGGCGCCAGCGTCAGCGAGGATGACGTTGAACTCGGTCTTCTCCTCAGCGGGAGCGGCAGCGGCGGCACCGGCGGCCGGGGCGGCAGCGACGGCGACCGGAGCGGCGGCGGAAACGCCCCACTTGGTCTCGAGATCCTTAACAAGGGCAGCGATCTCGATAACGGACTGGCTGGAGAGCCACTCGATGACTTGGTCTTTGGTGATGTCGGACATGGTATCAGTGAGACGGCTAGCGCCCGAGCGATTGGTGCCGGGCATTTAAGAGACGAATCCCCTAGCCTGCCTTCAGTTGACTGTTGCGGTTGATATTCCGTTGGGCCGTGAGGCTTGCGGGAAAGGGTTGAGAGGGCCGGGACGCGTGCCTTAGGCGGCGGCGCGAACCTTGGCCTGGAGAACGTTGACGAAGGCCTGCGGCACGCCGTTGATGACACGGACGAGGCTGGTCGCAGGCTGGTTGAGGAGCCCGAGCAGCTGGGCGCGGAGCACCTCGAGCGAGGGCAGCTCGGAGAGCTTGATGACCTCGGCGGAGCTGAAGAGCTTGCCACCGACAACACCGCCCTTGATCTCGAGCTTCTGCTTCTCGTCGAAGAACTTCTTGACGATCTTCGCGACGCCGGAGCTGTCGCGGCCGCCGACGATGATCGCCGTCTGACCGGCGAGCATGGTGTCGAAGCCCGGGAGACCGGCTTCCTGGGCGGCGACGCGCAGGGAGCTGTTCTTGACGACGTGGAACTCGGCCTGCGCGGGAGCGAGCCTGGCCCGGAGCGCCGCGACATCGGCCACGGTCACCTTCTGGTAATTGGTGATGAGAAGGTAGTCCGACTTCTTGAGATGGCGGGCGACTTCCTCGATGAGATACTTTTTCTCGGTACGCATGGCGGTACGGCGTTAGAACTTGGAGTACTCGCCGGAGGCGAGGGCGATGCCGGGGCTCATCGAGGCCGAGAGCGTGGCATTGAGGATGAAGCGGCCCTTGAGCGAGGCGGGCTTCGACTTGCCGACGGCCTGGATGACGGCGGCGGCGTTCTCGAGAATCTGCTCGTTGGTGAAGGAGCGCTTGCCGATCGGAACGCCGAGGTTGGCGGCCTTGTCCATCTTGAACTCAACACGGCCGGCCTTCACTTCCTTGACCGCCTGCGCGATGTTGTCGGTGACGGTGCCGGACTTCGGGTTCGGCATCAGGCCCTTGGGGCCGAGCACGCGGGCCGCGGCACGGACTTCCTTCATGGCGGCGGTGGTGGAGACGGCGACATCGAAGTCGAGCCAGCCCTCGTTGATCTTGGCGAGGATGTCCTTCAGACCGGCGACATCGGCGCCGGCGGCAAGGGCCGCGGCGGGGTCATCGGTGAAGACGAGCACGCGCACCTTCTTGCCGCTGCCATTCGGGAGCGGGGTGGTGCCGCGCACCATCTGGTCGCCCTGGGTCGGATCGACGCCGAGGCGGAACGCGAGTTCGACGGTCTCGTCGAACTTGGTCTTCGGGAAACGGGCGAGCAGCTCGACCGCCTCCTGGAGGGAATATTCCTTGGTGAGGTCCGCAACCTTCAGCGCATTGCGGAACCGTTTGCTTTGCTTGGCCATGTTGTGTGTTTTGCGGTGCGAACGTCCCGCGCTGCGAGACTCCCGCGGTTGATGTGACGGAAAGATTAGTCGACGACGTCGATGCCCATGCTGCGGGCCGTGCCGGCGATGACCTTGATCATGGCGTCATCGCTGGTCGCGTTGATGTCCTTCTGCTTCATCTTCGCGATCTCGAGCAGCTGCTTCTTGGTCACCTTGCCGACCTTGTCCTTGTTCGGCTTGCCGGAACCGGAGGCGATGTTGCAGGCCTTCTTGAGAAGGACGGACGCCGGCGGCGACTTGAGGATGTAGGTGAAGGACTTGTCGCTGTAGACCGTGATGACCACGGGCAGGATCAAGCCGTTCTGGTCCTTGGTCTTGGCGTTGAAGTCCTTGCAGAACGCCATGATGTTGACGCCTTGGGCGCCAAGCGCGGGACCGACCGGGGGCGCGGGATTGGCGGCGCCGGCAGGCAGTTGGAGACGGATGATGCCCTGAACTTTCTTGGCCATGGGAAAAAGTAGTTAGCGGATGGGGACAGGTTAGCTGGCGGCGCGTTCGACCTGCCAGTATTCGAGCTCGACCGGGGTGAAACGGCCGAAAATGGAGACGGAAATCTTGAGCTTGCCGCGCTCGGGATCGATCTCGTCGATCCGGCCGGTGAGGTTGAGGAAGGGGCCGTCGTTGATCTTGACCTCCTCACCCACTTCGTAGCTCACCTTCGGCACTTCCTTGCCGGAAGCGGCCTCAACGCGACTACGGATGTCGTCGATCTCGGCCTGGCGCAGCGGAGCCGGACGATCGCCGCCGACGAAACCGATCACGCCGGGGGCCTCGCGCACAAAATACCACGGCTTGTTCATCACCTTGCCGTTTTCGTCGTACAGCTTCATCTGCACGAACACATAGCCTGGGATGAGCTTACGCTCCTGGCTGGTCTTCTTGCCCCGCTTGACTTCGGAGACCTGCTCGGTCGGCAGGAGCACCTCGAAGATGTTCTCACCCAACTCTTCGATCGGTGCGAACTTCTCGATGTACTTCTTCACCTTGCCCTCCTGGCCGGAGAGCGTGTGCACGGCGAACCATTGCGTACCCTGGGGAACAGTCTTGTCGGCAGGCATGGGATGCGGTGCTCAGCTCACCCAAGAGGTGAACAGGTCGACGACCTGGTAGAGCGAGAAGTCGGAGAGGCTGGTGAAAAGCCCCATGAGGATGGAGGCGACGATGACGAGCAAGGTCGACTCACGCAGTTCCTGGAACGTGGGCCATGAAGCCTTCTTGAGCTCGGCGATCATCTCGCCGGTGAAGACACGGATACTGCCGAATGGGTTTTTCATGAACAAAGGTGGCAGGGCAGGAGGGAATCGAACCCCCAACCAACGGTTTTGGAGACCGCTACTCTACCAATTGAGCTACTGCCCTGTGAAATGATTCTTGAGACAGTACGGCCGAGGCCCCGCGGCGAGACCTCGGCGTACGCGGTAACCGCTTAAGTTGGACTTACTCGGTGATCTCCGTGATACGACCGGCACCGATGGTGCGACCGCCCTCGCGGATGGCGAAGCGTTGGAACTTCTCCATGGCGATCGGGGTGAGCAGCTCGATGTCGATGTTGGTGTTGTCACCGGGCATGATCATCTCGACACCCTTCGGGAGGATGATCGAGCCGGTCACGTCGGTCGTGCGGAAGTAGAACTGCGGGCGATAGCCGTCGAAGAACGGCGTGTGGCGGCCGCCCTCGTCCTTGGTGAGGACCAGGATCTCGGCCTTGGCCTTCTTGTGCGGGGTCACGCTCTTCGGAGCGGCGACAACCTGGCCGCGCTCGATGCCGTCCTTGTCGATGCCACGGAGCAGGAGACCGACGTTGTCGCCGGCCTGCCCCTGGTCGAGCAGCTTGCGGAACATCTCGATGCCGGTGACGACGGTGGTGGTGGTGTCGCGCAGGCCGACGATCTCGACGTTGTCGTTGAGCTTGACCACACCACGCTCGATACGACCGGTGGCGACAGTGCCACGGCCGGTGATCGAGAAGACGTCCTCAACGGACATCAGGAAGGGCTTGTCGACCTCACGGGCCGGCTCCGGGATCTCGGAGTCGATGGCTTCCATGAGCTCCTGGATGGCCTTGAGGCCTTCCGGCTTGCCCTCGAGGGCCGCCGTGGCGGAACCGCGGATGATCTTCGCGTTGTCGCCGTCGAAGTTGTATTTGCTGAGCAGCTCGCGGATCTCCATCTCGACGAGGTCGAGAAGCTCGGCGTCGTCGATCAGGTCGACCTTGTTGAGGAAGACGACGATCTTCGGCACGCCGACCTGGCGGGCGAGCAGGATGTGCTCACGGGTCTGGGGCATCGGGCCGTCAGCCGCGCTGACCACGAGGATGGCGCCGTCCATCTGGGCCGCGCCGGTGATCATGTTCTTGACGAAATCGGCGTGTCCAGGGCAGTCGACGTGCGCATAGTGGCGCTTGTCGGACTCGTACTCGACGTGGGCAACCGCGATCGTGACGATCTTGGAGGCATCGCGCACGGTACCGCCCTTGGCGATGTCCGCGTAGGACTTGAGCTCGGCCAAACCCTTCCCGGCCTGGACGGCGAGGATGGAGGTGGTGAGGGTGGTTTTGCCGTGGTCAACGTGGCCGATCGTGCCGACGTTCACGTGCGGTTTCTTGCGTTCGAATGTACCTTTAGCCATGTGGACGTTGAGTTAGTTGTAAGAGACAGGGATTTGGAAGGGCGGCCCCGTTTTAACGTCGGGAGCCTGCCGACGATTGGCCTGGAGCCCTTGACCAGACTTGAACCGGTGACCTCGCCCTTACCAAGGGCGTGCTCTACCAACTGAGCTACAAGGGCGGACAGGACAAAAGACCAAAACCGAAAAAGAGGGCGGACTTTGGTAAGCGGCTTTTCGACCGTCAACTGCTTTTTCGAAAATTTGTCGCACCGCGCTCAACGAACCACGCAGACCCGGTACAATCCGGGTCCGACCCGTTCGCCAAGGCGAAAATCCCGGGCCAGAAAACCGCCGAAGAACGCATCCACCTCATCGACACCGGAGCCGAGCGCCAAAGTCGGCACGCCGACCATCCCGAGCGGAGCGACCACCACCGAGTATTCCACCGGGGTCCAGTCATGCTCCCGTACCGCCGCCGGCAGACCGCGCAACGGCTCCCGCAACACAACGACCTCCGCCTGTCCGCCCGCATACCGGCGCACCTCCACCGCCGCTTCGCGCTCCGGCAGTCGCGGGACCGGGCGGTCGATCCGCCCCAGCCCCGCCCAGCCGCCGGCCATCGCGCCGATCGTGCGCAAGCCGCCGCGCCCGTCGGTGGGCGCCCCACCGGGCGGGCCGAACACCGGCTCGAGCCGCTCCGCGTCGAAGACCAGGCGCGGCTCGTACATTCCGAACACCTCGCCGGGCTGGCGGCGCAGATCCGCGGGCAACTCCTGCGCCCCGGCGTTCCACGCCGTGGGCATCGAGAGCGGCTGCTGGTCGAACAACACCATCTGCTCGCGCACCAGCGGCCCGCCGGCCACGCCGCTCTCGGTCACGACAGTCACCCGCGGGCGACTTTGCGCGGGCGGCAGCGGCACGGCCGGATCGGCGTGTCCCCAGAAGATGAAGGCGACGCGGGCGACCAGGGCCAGCCCCGCCGCGAGCCAGACCCATTGCGCCCAGTGCCGTTGTTTCTGCGCGGCCATGGCGGGTCACTCGCCGCCCGCCGACGCCTCGGCGGCGATCTGCACGTCGCAGCCGGCCGCGGTGGCGACCGCCGTGAACGTCACCAGGGCCTGCGCCGAGGTCTGCCGGTCGACGCGCAACAGGAGCCGTGTCGGCCCCTTCGCGGCGACCACCTCGCCCAGCCGCTGCTGAAATCCGTCCATCGAATACCGACCGCCCTCGAACAGGATCAGGTTGTCGCGCTGCAGGTTCACGACCAGGCCGGTGGGCTGCGCGGCGACGGCCCCCCGCGGCAGCTCCGGCACCGAGATCGTCTGCCCCGGCGCGAGCACGAACTTCGAGGTGAACAGGGTGAGGAACAGCGCCAGCACGCCGACGTTGACGTAGAAGAAGACGTCGAAGCTGCGCGG
>DAOOFR010000184.1:0-6813 GCA_035415285.1 Opitutaceae bacterium | reverse complement strand
CGGTGGCGTTGGTGCTGAAAATGTTGTTGCGCAAGACCAGCGAGTTGAGGGCCGGTTCGGGGATGTGGTTGGAGTCCCAGAGCAGCGTGAAGAAACCCCAGCCCCGTGGCGTCGGGTCGGGGCGGGCGACGAAGGTGTTGTGGGCGACCAGCATGTCGTAGGTGCACACGTGACCGAAGGCCTCCTGGTTCCCCAGTTGTCCCAGTGAGGCAGGAAGGCGTGGCTGGCGCCCCAGAGGTAGAGGTTGTGGTCGACAACCAACCGGGTGGCGTTGCCGTACATCTCCATGAAGTTCGCGTTGTTGAGCAGGAGATTGTGGTGGATGCGGATGTTCTCGGACACGAAATCGTAGCCGGTGGCCGCGCGGTGGCCGTAGAACTCGAGCGAGCCGCCGCCGCTGCTGTCGGCGGTGAGCGAGCGGCAGTTGGCGATGCGGTTCCAGGCGATCTCGACGTTGCTTCCGCAATACCAGATGCCGACCCCGCACTCCTTCTCGCCGGGAATGTAGATGTCGTGGATGTAGTTGGAGACGATGGTGGCGTCGTCCCCGGTGGCGCGCATCCCCGAGTAGCAGCGGAGGACCTCGTTGCCGGCGATGATGATGTGGCGGGTGTTGGGGCCGATGGTGATCCCGTCGGTGGCGACATTGTCCTGAATCCGGAGATCGAGCACGACGAGGTGGGCGGCGGTGCCCTCGATGTAGATGCCCGGGTAGTGCTGGGTGGTGGACCAGGGCGGGTAGGAATCGGAGATGGTGGGCGGCGCGCCGGTGCCGTAGGCCTGCACGGCAATGGGGAGTTCGGCGGTGCCTTGGACGTCGCGGAGGTAGAGCGTCTGCCGGGGCCAGTGGGACCCGCGGGCGAGGTGGATGACGTTGCCCGGCGCGAGCTGGGCGGTGGGGATCTTGGCGAGGTTCCGCCAGGCGGTCGCGGACGTGCGGCCGTCGTTGAGGTCGTTGCCGTTGACCGAGTCGACATAGTAGTCGCCGGTCGATGACGAGGGGCGAAAACGGGCGACGCCCGGATCGGAGAAGAGCGCGCTGTGGGGCGCGGCGGCGAGGTCGGTCGCGGTGACCAATGCGCAGAAACTTTGCACGGCGGTGTGGGCGCCGTTGGTGGCGGTGATCTGGAAAACGTAGATGCCGGCGGTGGTCGGCGTGCCCGAGAACGAGCCGTCGGCGGGATCGACGGCGAGACCGGGCGGGATCGATCCCCCAGTGACGTCGAGGGTGGTGGGCACGCCGGGAAGCTCCCACGCGATCGCAGGTCGGGTGTGGGGCATGTCCATTGAGGACACCGACTGGCCAACCACGAATACCGGCAGGGCGTAGGTGACCGTCACGGTGCGGATGCTCAGCCAGACGGAGGCCGAAGCCGTGGCGCTTCCGTTTGTGGCGGTGATCGTGACGGAGCCGGCTCCGGCGGCGGTGGGGGTTCCGACGATTGCTCCGTCGCTGCGCAGACTGAGGCCTGCCGGCAAGGTTCCCCTGGTCAGAGTGAAGGTGGTGGGGACGCCGGCATCTTCGCCGCCAAGCGTGGGAATGATAGGCTCAATCACCTGATCCGCGAGGTAACCGGATGCGGGCTGGTAGCTCAGGGTCAAGGTGGCCGCAGCAGCGGTGGAAAAGCCGAGAAGGAGGGCGGCGACGAATACGATCGGCGCGAGGAGGCGGAGATGGTGGGGCATGCAGAGGGAGTGCCGGACGGAAGCGGACGCAGGGCGATTCTGGAGGGCCGAACCTGCGGGCACCGGCAGCGCGCCCGGTGGGGACGCGCGGCGTTACGACTGGTTCGGTACCGTGCTGGGGCCGCTCCGATACAGCCAGCGGGCGAGGGCGGGGAGCACGAGGATCGCGCCGAGCATGTTCACGATGAACATGAAGGTGAGCAGCACGCCCATGTCGGCCTGGTACTTGAGTCCGGAGAAGATCCACGTGCTCACACCGACGCCGAGGGTGAGCCCGGTGAAGATCACGGCGCTGCCGGTCTGGCGGAAGGCGCGGAAGAGCGCCTCCTCGAACGGGATGCCGTCTCCCAGTTGCTGCTGGAAACGCGAGAACAGATAGATGCCGTAGTCCACGCCGATGCCGACTCCGAGCGAGATCACCGGCAGGGTGGAGGGCTTCAGCCCGATGCCGAGCGCGACCATCACCGCGTTGGCCAGCAACGACACCACGACAAGCGGCAGCACGATGCAGACCGTGGCACGCACGGACCGGAAGGTGAGCAGACAGAGCACGATGACCGAGCCGAAGACCCAGCCGACGATCGGCCACTGCGTGGCGCGCACGACCTCGTTGGTGGCGGCCATCACGCCCACGTTGCCACTGGCCAGCCGGAACTGCACGCGGTCGGACGGGTGGGCGGCGGCGAACTCCTTCACGGCGGCGATCACGCGCTCGATCGTCGCGGCCTTGTGGTCCTCGAGGTAGACGACCACCGGCATCACGCGGCCCTCGGCGTCGAGCAGCCCGGAGGCGGTGTCGAAGGGCGAGGTGGCCTGCGCGAGCATGGCCTGGTTGGGCGGGAGCGAGCGCCATTTCAGACTGCCTTCGTTCCAACCGGCGTTGACGGCCTTGGCGGCCTCGGCGAGCGAATCGGTCGATTGCACGCCCGGGACGTTGCGCAGGTGCCATTCGAACTCGGAGATGCGCGTCATCACATCGTAGTCGATGCAGCCGCCGGGCACGGTCTCGACGATGACCGAGAGCAGGTCGACACCCACGGTGAAGCGGGAGGTGATGGCGGCGGCGTCGCGGTTGTAGCGGGAGTCGGGGCGCAGCTCGGGCACGCCGGCGTCGAGATCGCCGATCTGCACCCGGTCCATCTGCCGCCAACCGAAGGCGCCGAGTGCGAGCGCGAGCAGGATGATGACGACCGAGAGGCCCGGCTTGGTGATGCGCTCGAAATGCCGCCAATGGCGGTCGGTGGCGATGCTGCGGGCGCGGATCTTGACGCGGAAGCTCGGGGGCAGTTGCACCCAGGAAAGGATGACGGGGAGCAGGACGAGGTTGGTGAGAATCACCAGCGCCACGCCGAGGCTGGCGGTGATCGCGAGCTCGCGGATGATCTCGATACGCACGAGCAGCATCGTCAGGAAGCCGATGGTGTCGGTGCCCAGGGCGAGGGCGCCGGGGAAGAGCAGGCCGCGGAAGGCGGCGCGAGCGGCCGCCGGGCCGGCCGCACCGTCGAAGACCGCGTTGCGGAAGGCGCGGACCATCTGCACCGAATGGCTCACCCCGATGGCGAAGACGAGGAACGGGATGAGGATCGAGAGCGGATCGATGCCGTAGCCGAGCAGGTTGAGCAGCCCGAGTTGCCAGAGCACGGCGACGAGCGAGCAGAGGATCGGCCAGACCGTGAGCCGCCACGAGCGGGTGTAGATCAGGACCAGCAGGGCGGTAAGCGCTATGGAGACGGCGAAGAACAGCAACACGCTGCGAACCGACTCGCCCACGTCGCCCATGATCTTGGCGAAGCCGATGACGTGGATGCCCAGGCCGAAGTCGCCGCCGGCGGGGACATGCCGCTCGCGGATCTTCTCCTCGATGGCCTGCGCGACCTCCAGGTAGTTGAGCCGCTTGCCGGTGGAGGGATCGACCTCGAGCAGCTGCGCGGTGACGAGGGCTCCGGTGAAGTCGTTGGCGACGAGCCGGGCGAACTTGCCGGATTTGAGCACGTTCTGCCGGACCTGTTCGAGTCCGGCGGCTGTGGGCTGGAAGTCGGCGGGGATGACGGTGCCGCCCGCGAAGCCGTCCTCGACGATCTCGACGAAGCGCACGTTGGGTGTGTACAGCGAGGTGACGGAGGCGCGGTCGACCCCGGGCAGGAAGAAGACCTCGTCGGTGACCTTGCGGAGCGTATCGAAGAACTCGGGCTGGAAGATGTCGCCCTTCTTGACGGTCAGCGCGATGACGACCCGGTTGGCGTTGCCGAAGGCGGTCTGGTACTCGACGAAGGTGCGGACGTACGGATGCTCCGCCGGGAGCTGCTTGAGGAAGCTGGCGTCGATGTGCGTGCGGCTGGCGAAGAAGGCCATCGCGACGGTGAACAACGCGAGCGCGGCGAGCACACTGCGGCGGTGATCGAAGATCAACGACTCGAGCGCGGCGGTGAGGCGGTCGGAGAATCTCATGGCGCGGGGGCCTGCGGGGCGGGATGCAGCGGCGGGGCGGCGAGGCGGCGCACGCCCTTCTCGCCGGCGAGCAGGAGGGCGCCGTCGGCGGTCTCCTGCAGGGCGGCGGTGCCGGCGGCGTCGCCCGGGTGCCAGAGCGTGAAGGACTGTCCCTGGTCGCGGCTGACGAGGAAGTTGCCCGACTGGCCGGCGAGCACGACGAGGCCGTTGCGCAGGCGCACGCCCTGCATCAGCAGCGTGGGCACGGGGGTCTCGACGGGCAGCCACCCGGCGCCGCCGTTGGTGGAGCGGAAGACATGGCCGCGCAGACCGTGGACAAGGAGCTGGCCGTCGGCGAGCGGGACGAGGCCGAACAGCGAGCCGTCGTAGGGGGGCGGGACCGATTCCCAGCTCCGGCCTCCGTCGCGGGAGCGCAGCAGCGTGCTGGCCTCGCCGACGAGGAAGAGCACGCCGTCGGCGGTGCGGGCGATCTGGTTGAGGTGGTACTGGTCGGGCTGCACCTCGGCGCGGGTCCAGGTGAGGCCGGCGTCGCTTGTGCGCAGATACAGGCCGTAGGCGCCGACGGCGAAGCCCTCGTTCGCGTTGAGGAAGAGCACGTCGAGCAGGACGCTCTCGCGGTCGAGGCCGGCCGCGACGCGTTGCCAGGTCCCGCCGCCGTCGACGGTGCGCAGGATCGTGCCGAGGTGCCCGACCGCCCAGCCGTGGCGGGCGTCGGCGAAGTGGACACCGGTGAGCGTGGCGCGGGTGGGCACCGCGGCTTGGCGCCAAGTCTCTCCCTGGTCGTCCGAGAGGAGGATGTGGCCGCGCTCGCCCACGGCGACGAGCCGCGGGCCGGCGGTGGCGAGGTCGAGCAGGAGCGCTTGCGCGGCGAGCCGGGCGGGCACGGACGGGCCGTCGGAGCCGGTGGCCGGTTGCCGGTGGGCGCTGGCCGGCAGGCTGTGGACGGTGGAGCCGGACTCGGCGTGGCCGGGCGGGACTGCGGCGGCCAGGGCGAGCGCGAGCAGGCCGGCCACGGACAGGCGGCGCCGGGTGGATCCGATCAACGGAGACAATGACGGCGCACTCGTGGGAGGCGCGGTACCATGCGAGGCGATCACGGCGATGGAGGTCAACGCAGGCCGTCGGCGCGCAGGCTGGAGGGGGCGTAGTCCTGGGAACTGCGTTTCACGTTGAACTGATACATCCGGTTCTCGTTATCGAGGCCGTAGGCGAGGTAGCGGCCGCTGATCAGGTCGGTGTGGACCTCGAGCGTGCTCCAGAAGGTGGGCAGGTCGTAGTAGTTGATGCAGTGGGCCTCGGAGAGGCGCCAGAGCTGGCCGCGGGCGTCGTACTGGTCGACGGCGAGGATCTGCCAGCTGTCCTCGTCGACGTAGAAGGTGCGGCGGGGATAGAGGTGGCTGGTGCCCGGCTTGACGGTGGCCTCGACGACCCACACTCGGTGGAGCTCGTAGCGCGCGAGGTCCTGGTTGATGTGGAGCGGGGTGAGGATGTCCTTGACCTTCACCTTGTCGGAGTGGAGGCGGTAGGAGTTGTACGGGACGATCATCTCGCGCTTGCCGAGCAGCTTCCACTCGTAGCGGTCGAGCGCGCCGTTGAACATGTCGAGCTGGTCGGAGGTGCGCAGTCCGTCGGCGGCGGTGCCGGGGCCGTCGTAGGCGACCTGGGGCGCGCGACGCACGCGGCGCTGGCCGGTGTTGTAGATCCAGGCGCTGCGCGGCTCCTTGATCTGGTCGAGGGTCTCGTGGACGAGGAGGATGGAGCCGGCGAGGCGGGCGGGCTCGACGACCGCCTGCTTGAAGAAGAAGACGATGTTGTCGAGCTTCTCGGGCGTCATGCCTTCCTGGACGTACGGGAAGAGGAACTCCTCCTCGAAGCGCACCAGGGTGTAGTCGCCGCCGCGGGTGGGGGCCGCCTGGCTGATCACGCGGACGGCGGAGACGCCGCGGAAACGCAGCAGGTGGTTCCAGAGGACCTCCTCGGCGCTGGCGGGGATGGGGAAGGGGATGCCGTTGACGGCGTTGAGAACGCCGTTGGCGTTGGGCGCGAGCTGGGCCTCCACGGCGGTCTTGCGGGTGGCGTCGTAGATGTACTGCGGGTACGAGGCGCTGCGCTGCGTGGGGTAGACGACGAGCTTGTAGCTCGGGTAGGCCTTGAGCAGGGCGAGGTTGCCGGCGGTGAGCTGCGCCTGGTACTGCTCGGCGTTGGCCGCGGTGATGGTGTAGAGCGGGGCGTCGGCGGCGAAGGGGTCGGGGTGGTGCTTCCCGGGCGCGTAGCCGGCGGGGGCCTCGGCGATGCCGCCGGTCCAGGCGGGGATGGTGCCGGCGGCGTTGCCGGCGCGCTCGGCGCCCATCGGCGTGAGGTCGCGATCGAGCCGGGCGGCCTCCTCGGGGGAGACTCCGGCGGCGAGCCGGGCGGGGACGAGGGCGAGCAGCGCGAGGGCGGCGAGGGTCGGGAGCGGGTTGGTGCGCATGACGGGAAAGGGAGACTAGAAGGAGTATTTGATCGTGGAGGAGACGAAGTCGCGATCGTGGAGGAGATTGCGGGCGCCGGCGCCGGAGTAGTTCACGTAGCGCAGGTCGAACGTCCACCGGTTCTGGTAGGTGAACTCGAGGCCGAGGGTGAGGGTGCGGCGGTCCTCGACGAAGTTGCCCAACGGCAGCGGGGTGTTGCCGAGGAAGT
>DAOOFR010000183.1:0-6846 GCA_035415285.1 Opitutaceae bacterium | reverse complement strand
GCGCATCAAGCTTACCCGTCTCTATCCGAAACTTTAGTTGGTATGCGGTACTAGAAACCGCGCAGCGTCTCGGGCGAGACGACCTTGTCGATGTCGAGCAGCGTCTTGATCGCGCCCTTCACCTTGGCCATGCCCATGAGGTAGGCGGTGTCGACCTTGACGCCAAATTCCGGGGTCTCCTCGATCTCGGCCTCGTTGAGGTTGATGACCTCCTCGACCGAGTCGACGATCATGCCCAAGGTGATGTCCTGCCCGCCGGCGGTCACCCGCACGACGACAATACAGGTACGTTCGGTGGCCTCGGCCGCCTCGAGCCCGAACTTCAGACGCAGGTCGATGACCGGAAGAACCTTGCCGCGCAGGTTGATGACCCCCTTCACGTAGGCGGGCATCTGCGGCACGGGCGTGATCTTCAGGAAGCGGATGATCTCCCGCACCTTCAGCACATCGACCCCATACGACTCGTTGCTGAGGGAGAAAGTAAGGTACTTGCCGGTGCGGTTCCTGGCGCGGGCAGTGGCGGTGGTAACGGTTTCGGCGTCCATGATGGTAGAGTTGGCGATGAGCGCGGCGGGCGCGTTGCCTAATAACGGCCCACCCCGCCCGGACTTTAGGGCGAAACGGGCCGCACGCCCCCAGCAATCCGCCGATGCTTTCTCCCTCGCCCGTACACGCGAACCCGGCGACGCCGCAATGCCCCGGATGGGCAACGCCACGCCACGACAAGTGCTGGAGTCACCGCCTGAGGAGAGGCCCCCGGGCGCGCCAAGCGCCCCTCGGGTACGCCGGAGACCACTTGCGCCGCCGGAAAAAAGAAACGCGACGGTGCGTGCCGTCGCGTCGAGTGGTGCCGAGGAGGGGAGTCGAACCCCTACGCCCTTGCGGGCGCTAGACCCTGAATCTAGTGCGTCTGCCAATTCCGCCACCTCGGCGTCAGGGAGACGCGGACGCTGGACAGCCCCCGCGCCACCGGCAAGCGCTTTTTCCGGACATTTTCAGCGGCGCGGGCCGGGCGCCCCCGCGACGGTCGCCGGAAAGGCTCAAACCGTCTTCTTCAGCGAAGGCTTGGCGTGGATCCAGTAGCGCGAGACGACGAGGAAGTTGTGGCGCAGATCGTAGCCGAACTCCGTATCATTGATCTGGAGATTGAGTTTCTCGTCCGCGCCCCCCTTCTGCCGCAGGAGCGTGCGCATCGCATCGTAGTCGCGGGTGACGAGCGCCTTGGCGGCGTTGAACGCCTCCTCGATGCTGAAGTTCTCACCCCAGCAATGGGAGCGCTGGGCGGCGGTACCCTCGTCGCGCGAGGTGAGCGTGAACTGGAACAACGAATAGGTTTCGGGGGTGAGCTCGGGTAGTACGTTCATGGGGCCAGCACGTCGTTTCGCCGCCAATGCGAGGCCAATGTTTCCCCGAAGTCGAGGGAAAGATTCCTCATCCCCGCCCCGTCTTTCGCCCCAGGGCCGGCTTCCGGCCGGCGTCGTCCCCGAGGCGCCACCGGGGCCCCCTGCATCCAAACTCGCACTTTGCAGTCGATGCGCCAGCTTAGGCGCGTGGACACCATCCGTCGTCTCCTGCTCTGCCCGGCCCTGCTCGCCCTGTTCGCCCTGCCCGCCTCCGCCGAGGGTCCCCGCGGTGGCAGCACTGTCGACGATCAGGATGCGATCGCCATCCGCGGCATCTTCGACTTCCAGTTGCCCAAGATCGTCCGGCCCGACTCCCTGCGGTTCACCCTCAACCCGCAGTTCGGCGACATCGTGCACAAGGACTACGTGCGGATCCGCACCGGGATGCGATACGCCTTCTCGAAGCATCTGGAGGCGAGCGCCGAGGCCGTGCCGTACTTCAACAATTTCGGCAAAGGCGAGCGTGGCGTCGGCCTCGCGGAGTACCGCCTCGGGGCCAAGTACCTGTGGCACAACCTGCTCGATCGCTATGTCGACACCGCCCTCGGCGCCACCGCCACGATCCCGGCCCCGGGTGCGCCCGAGGAACTGTCGATCGGCACCACCCGCTTCACCCCCTTCCTCGCCTTCTCCCGGGATCTGAAGCATACCCACGGACTCGGTGCCTTCCTCAACCTCGGCTACGAGATCTTCGACTCCGATCCGGCGCCGGGCCGGATCGCCCGCTACAGGCCCGCGCGCGACAACCTCATCGTCACCCCGGGCGTCGTGCTCCACCGGGCGCCTTGGCACTATACGCTGGCTACGGCGCTGCGTTCCACCGCGCTCGATGGCGAGGGCCGCGAGTATTTCAGCGTGCAACCTTCGGTGAGCTTCGAGGTACCCTCGCGCTGGATCCCCCGCGTGCCCGGCCGGCTCGTCGTCGGCGCCGGCTACGAGGCGATCTTCTTCCAGGGAGAAACCAAGCACCGCGTCACTTCGCGCCTCCGCTGGGACTTCGATTGGGCGAAGACGGCGCGTGACCTCGGCAACAACGTCCTCGAGAGCATGCCCTGGCGCAACGGCCGGTCCGCCGACAAACCGTAACCGCGGCACAATCACAGACGCTCAACCGATTCGGCGGGCATCCGCCGCCGCACCGACCAGCGGCACGAAACGCACCGCCAGCAATCGCTCGTCGTGCAGTATCGGCCCCCGCTTGGTGAAGCGGTGGAGCCACTGCTCGTACCGCCCGCCCAGCGGCACGACGATCCGCCCGCCCTCGGCCAACTGCTCGCCCCAGGCCCGTTCCACTGCGCACGGCGCGGCCGTCACGATGATGCCGGCGAAGGGAGCCCGCTCCGGCCAACCGCGGCGCCCGTCCCCGATGCGACAGGCCACATTGGCCACGCCGAGCCCGGCCAGCGTCGCCTCGGCCCGACGCGCCAACTCCGCCACGATCTCCATCGTGCACACCTCGCCCGCCAGGCCGGCGAGCACCGCCGTCTGGTAGCCGCAGCCGGTGCCGATCTCCAGCACCCGGTCGCCGGGAGCCGGCGCCAACAACTGGGTCATCAGCGCCACGATGTACGGCTGCGAGATGGTCTGCCCGTGCCCGATCGGCAACGGTTCGTCGTCGTAGGCCTCGGCGCGCAGCGCAACCGGAACGAACCGGTGGCGCGGCACCGCCTCCATCGCCGCCAACACCCGAGGGGCGACGATGTCGCGGGCCGCCAACTGCTCCACGACCATCGCCCGGCGCTCGGCCCGCCGCTCCCCGGCGGACTCGCCGGGTTCGGGGCCGCCGAACACTGGATCAAGCATGCTCATCAAGCTCGCTGCACGGTATCTGCAACGCCCGTGCGGGCGAGCCGAGGCCGGACGGGCCCGTTCCCGTGCAGGGGGTTCCACCGGTATGCCGCCGCACTTTTCCCTTAGGTCCACACCACTTCGTCCGATTGTCACGCCTGCCCCGGAAAGCACACCGCCATCGCCCAACGTCGCTGGCAGGCGCCTCGCCGAGAATTCCACCATGGCCGAAACCACTTTTCCCGACATCGAGACCCTCACCAAACTGCTCGAAAACGCGGTGCTGAAGGTCATGCAGACGACCGCCCACATGGGCGCCAAGTACCTCAAGCGGCACTCCCGCGAGGAGAGCGACGGCACCCCGTTCTACAAGGCCGGCTCGCGCGACCCGCTCATCGTCGGCTCGGTCGGGTTCACCGGCGAGGCCAACGGCATGGTCTACCTCTACATGGAAATCGATCTGGCCGCCCAGATCGCCGCCGGTATCACCGGCATGACGACTGCCGAGCTGCTCACCACCGACAACGCCGACATCATCAAGGACGTCGTCGGCGAGATCACCAACATGACCGTCGGCACCTTCAAGAACGGCATCTGCGACCTCGGCTTCCAGTGCAAGGTCACCCTGCCCACCGTGCTGCGCGGCTCGCAGTTGCAGGTCGAGGCCGTCGCCGGCGCGCAACGCTGGACCTTCGACTTCGAGGCGATGGGCCGCCCCATCGTCGCCGACCTTTTCATCCAGGAAGACAACGGCGCCTGAGCCGACCTGCGGAGGAGCGGGCGCCTCGTCCGCACCCGCCGCGACCGCCGCTGGGCTCCTGCCCTTTCGTGGGCATGCCGCCGGCAGACAGGCGACACACGAACGCCTCCGCACCCCGGCCTCGGGCTCAACCCGACGCCGGCGCGCGGCACCCGCGCGGGGCGGCCCGGCTCACCGCCCAGCCGCTGAACCGTCCATGCGTACCTGGTAGCCTTTGCCCAGGGCCCAGTTGCGGGCCGCCTTGCGATTGTTGAAGTGGATGGAGGTGAGCGGACGGGCATCGCTGGCGCTGACCAGACGAAAATGTCCATCCGCGATGGGCGAGACCACGGCCTCGCGATTGGGGTATGGGGACATCGAGTCCATCGGGCCGGGAAATCGGCCACGGTCGCGAACGGTTGAGCGGTGGCTGCCGTTTTGAGGCAAGCACCTCAGCCGCCCCCCCCTCTCCGCCCCGGGGCCGACGCCCGCCCCTGCGGCGGCCATCTGGCGGCCCCTCCGGTTCCTCAGCACGGCCCCGCGAGACTGTATGCAAACGCTGGAGGCAGATTGCCCCACACCACCCGGCTGATGCGCACCTGCGCAAAGTTGCCACGCAAACGCTCATGGAACGCCCGCACCGCCGGGTGCCAGACGGCGTGCACGTAACCGAATCCGCAGAGCCGGCCATCGGGTTTGAGCGAGGCGAGGATCTCCGTGGTGATCCGCTCGCGCACCGGGCACGGCAGGCTCGCCCAAGGCAGGCCGCTCACCACCACGTCCGCGCGGCGGCAACCGCAGCGGCGCAGGATCCCGCGCAGATTCTCGGCGGAGTCGTGGCAGACCGTCACCGCCGGAAACCGCTTGGCGAGCAACTCCGCGTGGCGCGCATCGAGCTCGACCACGATCACCCGTGCCCGCGGATTGACGAAATCGAGGATCTCCCGCGTGATCGCGCCGGTCCCCGCGCCCAGCTCCACCACCGTTTGCGCATGCCACAGGTCGGAGTAGCGCAGAACCTCGCGCGCCAACCGTCCCGAACTCGGCGCCACCGCCCCCACCGTCCGCGGCTTGCGCAGGAAGCCCGCGAGAAACTGGAGGTGATCGCGCATCGCTTGCCGAGTCCAGGGCTCCGTAAGTCCCCTGTCGATGCGAAAGACCGCCCGACACCGCGCCCCTGCTCACCGCCGCGGCCGCAGCTCTTTCGGAAACAGCGGCACGTTCGCGTAATGCCGCAGCGCCGTCCGCGCGCCGTCGACATGCTCGATCTCCACGATGTCGAAGCGGATCGTCAGCGGTTTCTCCACCAACTGCGCGAGGTAGGCCCGGCTCGCCCGGAGCAGCGCGCGCTTCTTGCGCCGGTTGACCGCCTGATACCCGCCGACCAGTGCGTGCGCCGCCCGGGTCTTCACCTCGACAAAGACCAGCGCCTCGCCGTCGCGGCAGATGAGGTCGATCTCGTCGCGACCGTGCCGCCAGTTGCGTCGCAGCACCGTGAAGCCCAATTCCCGCTGCAGATGGACCGCCGCCGCCGACTCGCCCATGGCGCCGACACCGGCGTCGGTCCGGTCCCCGCCGCCCAGTCGTCGCTTCAGGTTGCGAATCCACTCCCGCAGCATGCCTCGGGATACGCCCGTCCCGGCATCGACTCAACCGTCGAAACACCCGCGCCCACGTTTTCCCGGCGCCGCTCCCGCCGCCCGCCCCCACCGCGTCCCGGACCGGCCCCGGTCAGGCGCCTTGGGCGAAGGCCGCATCCAGGAACAGATCCGGCTCGCACTGGGCCGGTTCCGCCATCGTCCGCGCGACGCCGTCGAGCAGCCGCCGCGAGGAGAACGGTTTGAGCAGCACCTCGCGCACGCCCATGCGCTCCAGCTCGCGCAGGTTGGCATCGGTCCCCTGTCCTGTGGCCACCATCACGCGCAGGTCGGGTTTGCTGCGACGCAGCGCCCAGACCAGGGTGAAGCCGTTCATCCCCGGCATCGCCAGGTCGGTGACCACCAGCCCGATCTCGGCCCGGTGGCGCGCGAAGAGCGCGAGGGCCTCGCGCCCTTCGCTGGCGACGAGCACCTCGAACCCCGCGCGCTCGAGGATCCGCCGGCTCAGCGTCAGGATGCTCTCCTCGTCGTCCACGACGAGGATACGCCCCACCTCGCGCGGCGACACCTCAAGCCCGGCGGGCGGGGTCGGGGCAGTGTCCGAGGCGGCGAGAGCCCGCGGGAAACACAAGCTCACCCGCGTGCCATGCTCGGCGTCGGGGCGGGTGCGCACCTGGCCGAACCCCCCATGGCTGCGCAACACTCCGGCCACCCGGCACAGGCCCAAACCGGAGCCATGCCCCGCGCCCTTCGTCGTGACAAAAGGCTCCCAGGCATGGCTCGCCACGTCCGGCTCGAGCCCCTCGCCCGTGTCGTCGATGGTGATCTCCACAAAGTCTCCCGCCCCCGGGGAGAAAAACGGGGTGGAGGGAACCACCGGGAAGGTGCGGTTTCGCGCCGTGATCACGATGTGGCCCCCCTCCGGCATGGCATCGCGGGAATTGATCAACACGTTGATGAGCGACTGATGGATCTCCCCGGGATCACCGACGATGGGCCAAAGCGCCGAGGGGATGTCGGCGCGCACCGCGATGTTCGGGGGGAACACCTCCGCCGCCAAGCGCGCGACCTCGCGCAGCAGATGGCGCGGCTGGAGCACCATCGCACAATTCTCGCTGCCTTGGGCAAACGTGAGCACCTGCCGGATCACCGCCGCACCGCGCTCGGCGCTGTTCTCGATGGTCCGGACCAGTTCGCCGTTTTCCGCGGAGAGTGCCTGCTCGCCGAGGATGTTCGCCGCCATGGTGATGGGGGCGAGGATGTTGTTCAGGTCGTGGGCGATGCCGCCGGCGATCGCCGCAAAGAGCTCGTTGCGTTG
>DAOOFR010000182.1:0-6865 GCA_035415285.1 Opitutaceae bacterium | reverse complement strand
TGAAGGTCTGCGTGTGGATCAACTCCTACGTCGGCCAGCGCTCGAAGCTCTTCGAGGAGGGCAAGAAGGGTGGCTATTTCATCAGGCGCACCGACGGCAGCGTCTGGCAGACCGACCTCTGGCAACCGGGCATGGCGATCGTCGACTTCACCAACCCCGAGGCGCGCCAGTGGTTCGCCGCGCACCTCGAACGCCTGTGCGACATGGGCGTCGATGCGTTCAAGACCGACTTCGGCGAGCGCATCCCGACCGAGGGCGTGGTGTACCACGACGGCTCCGACCCGGTCGGCATGCACAACCTCTACGCGGTGTTGTACAACCAGTGCGTATTCGAGGTCTTGGAGCGCAAGCGCGGCCGCCACGAGGCGACGCTCTTCGCCCGCTCGGCCTACGCCTCCGCGCAACGCTTCCCGCTCCACTGGGGCGGCGACTGCTGGTCGACCTTCGAGGCCATGTCGGAGACGCTCCGCGGCGGCCTCTCGCTCTCGCTCTGCGGCTTCGGTTTCTGGAGCCACGACATCGGCGGCTTCGAGGGCGGCGGACCGGCCGCGGTCTACAAGCGCTGGCTCGCGTTCGGCCTGCTCTCCTCGCACTCGCGGCTGCACGGTTCCTCGAGCTACCGCGTGCCGTGGGCCTACGACGAGGAGGCGTGCGACGTCCTCCGGAAGTTCACCAAGCTCAAGTGCAGCCTCATGCCGTATCTGTGGAGTCAGGCCGTCGTTGCCCACCAGGATGGAACGCCGATGCTGCGCGCGATGCTGCTCGAGTTCCCGGAGGATCCGGCCAGCGACACGCTCGACCGCCAGTACATGCTCGGCGACTCGCTGCTCGTGGCGCCGGTTTTCAACGCCGAGGGCGACGTCTCGTATTATCTGCCCGAGGGCGCGTGGACGCACCTGCTCACCGGCGAGGCCCAGCCGGGCGGCCGCTGGTACAAGGCGAACCACAACTTCCTCAGCCTCCCGCTCTTCGTCCGTCCCGGCACCATCCTGCCGGTCGGCGCGACCGACGTGAAGCCAGACTACAACTACGCCGAGGGCACGACCTTCCGCGTGTACCAGCTCGCCGACGGCGCCACGGCCACCCGCGCCGTGCAGGGGCCGGACGGCAAGGAGCTCGGCCGCGTGACCGCCACCCGCCAGGGCGCGGCGGTCGAGGTCGCCGCCACCGGCGCGCTGCGCGACTGGAAGGTGCAGCTGGTCGGCGTCGCGCAGGCGACGGCCACCGGTGGCACCGTGAGCGCGGATGCGGCCGGTGTTGTGATCGCGGCGCAGGGCGCGAAGCTCAGCGTACGGCTCGGCTGATCAAATACCCGGTGATATAGTGGGCGCAGGGTGCGAGCCTGCTCGCACCCTACACTGGAGATCCACCAGGCACGGGAGCAGCCCGGCCGACTGCGTGCAGCCCGGCCGCGCGGAATGCGTTAATCCGGGGCCGATCTTCGGCCCGGGGCCGGTTGCCCCTTGTCGAAACCCGAAAACCGGCCACATCGCTTGGGTCCGGTTCCACTCATTCCCATCGGTGCCGCTCCGCTCCCCACCCACGCCATGTTCACCCTTCGCCTCCTGTCCGTCGCCCTGGCGCTTTGCACGGCAGCCGTTGCCCAGACGCCTGCTTCCGCCCCGGCTCCCGCCGCCACACCGCAACCTACCGCCGCGCCGCGCCGGCCTGAACTGCCGCCGCTCCCGGCCGGCGCCGCCATCCGCGTCAACACCGTCGGCTTCCTGCCCGAGGCGGTGAAGCGCGCGACGATCGCAAACGAGGCCGCCGGATTCCGGGTGCTGGATGCCGCCACCGGCGCGGTCATGCTCGAGGGACCGGTCTCCCCGCCCGTGCGCACCGCGCCGACGGATACCGACGAGACGGTGCGCATCGCCGACTTCTCCGCGCTCCAGACCCCCGGGCGCTACGTGCTCGAGGTCCCCGGCGTGGGCCGTTCGGAGCCGTTTACCGTCGGCGCCGCGGTCTGGAACGAGCCCTACACCCTCGTGACCCGCGCGATGTACCTCTGGCGCTGCGGCGTCGAGGTGAAGGGCGAGTGGCAGGGTCACACCTTCCACCACGGCCCCTGCCACCTCGGCGACGGCTTGCTCGACGCCGTGGGCGGCCCCGCCGGCGCGACCAAGAGCGGCGTCGGCGGCTGGCACGACGCGGGCGACTACAACAAGTACGTCGTCAACGCCGGCGTGTCCGTCGGCCTGATGTTCAAAGCGTGGGAGCATTTCCGCGACCGCATCGAGCGGGTGTCCCTCGACCTGCCCGAGAGCGGCCAAGGAATGCCCGATCTGCTCGCCGAACTGAAGTTCGAGTACGACTGGCTGTTCACGATGCAGGCCGAGGACGGCAGCGTGTACCACAAGCTCACCGCCCGGGCCTTCGCGTACTGGGGCGCCCCCGACAAGGATCCGAGCCCGCGGTTCTTCACCCCGTGGAGCACCACCGCCACCGCCGACTTCGTCGCGATGATGGCCCTGGGTGCGCGGCATTTCCGCGAGTTCGACCCCGCCTACGCCGACCGCTGCCTCGCCGCCGCGCGTCGGAGCTGGGCCTTCCTCCTTGCGCATCCCGAGCAGCACGACGCGGATCTCACCGGCTTCCACACCGGCGGGTACCAGGCGCGGGATCTGGTGCACCGCCTCTGGGCCGCGGCGGAGCTCTGGGAGACGACCGGCGAGGCGGAGTACCTGCGGGAGTTCGAGCGCCGCGTGCAGACCACCGCGTTCAGTCTCGGCGGCCCGACCTGGGGCGATGTCGGCGACCTCGCGCTCGGCACGTATCTCACCGCGAGCCGCACGGAGCCGCGCAACGCCGCGCTGGTGCGCCACCTCACCAACAGCCTCCTCGACCAGGCCGGGCGCGTGGTGGAGAACTGCCGGGTCAACCCCCACGGCCGCCCCTTCGGCGCGACCCGGGGCGATTTCTTCTGGGGCTGCAACGGCTCGGTCGCCGCGCAGACGTACCTGCTCCAGCTCGCCGACCGGCTCAGCCCGACGCCCGAGCCGCGCTACCGGCAGACTGCGCAGGAGGCGCTCGCGCATCTCTTCGGCCGCAACTACCACGGCCGCTCCTACGTGACCGGCCTGGGCGCCAATCCGCCGCAGCATCTGCACGACCGCCGCGGCGACCCCGCCTGGCCCGGCTACCTCGTCGGCGGCCCGCATCCGGATGCCCGTTACTACCTCGACGACTGGCGCGACGCCTCGCGCAACGAGATCGCGATCAACTGGAACGCCTCGTTGATCTACGCGCTCGCCGCGTTCGTCGAGGCCCCGGCCAAGTGACCGGCGAGGCGCGGTGCCAATCCGGGGCTTGCACCGCGCCGCCGGTGTGCCGTTGATGCGGATATGAGCGACGAACGTGCCCGGAAGGCGGAGGAGCTGTTCCTCCAAGGCTACAACTGCGCGCAGGCCGTGAGCTGCGCCTGCGCGGGCGACTGCGGCGTACCGCCCGAGTTGGTCGTGAAGCTCGCCACCGGATTTGGCGCCGGTATCGGCCGCACGCAGGAGACGTGCGGCGCGGTCTCCGGCGCGGTCCTCGCGCTCGGGCTGCGCGGCGGCCGCGCGCTCGGCGACGACAAGGCGCGCACCGAGGAGACCTACGCGAAGGTACAGGCGCTCCTGCGCGACTTCGCCGCGCTGCACGGCAGCTGCAACTGCCTGGAGCTGCTCAGCGGCTGCGATCTGCGCACACCGGAGGGGCAGCGCGAGTTCAAGGAACGCGGCTTTCTCCGCGAGCGCTGCGCCGAGTACGTGAAGACCGCCGCCGTGCTGGTCGGTTGAAGCGGCCGGCGCCGGGCCGCTCCCCTGGGGCTATCGTGGCACCCTTGGCCTCCTCGTTTGCCCTCGGCCTGCGCACTGTCGCGGCGGAGTTTGTCACGTATTACGTGACAAACTCCGGGTGCCTGCCCGGTTCGGGGGCGGCGCGGACGGCGGCGTGTCCGACGGACTCGTCACGTAATACGTGACAAGTTTCGCGCGGCCCGCGGGCTTCCTTTCTCCCCTGAACTGCATCGGAGGGCTGGCGTGCTGGCGCTGCGCCGGTTTCGCGGTCGGCACGCCCGCGCTTGCTCTGGCGGCGGGACGCCTGCCAGCGTCGCGGCCTCCGATGTCCGACCAACCCGAGCCGCAGTCCGCGCCCACGCCCGATGCCTCCGCCCCGGCGGAGAGCGAGCGGTGTTACCGCTGTTTCTGGCCGAAGCGGCTGTGCTGGTGCGGCAGCATCCGGCCGATGGCGACGCGCACGAAGATCGTCATCCTCATCCACCCGAAGGAGTGGAAGGAGCAGCGCACCGGCACCGGCCGGCTCACGCATCTCTGCCTGGCCGACAGCGAGCTGATCATGGGCATCGGCTTCGATGCGCACGCGCGCGTGCAGGAACTGATCAACGATCCGGCGAACTTCCCGATGCTGCTCTACCCGGGGCCGACGGCGCGGGCGTTGCCGGGCGGGTTGCAGGCCGAGGAGCTGGGCGGGCGGCGGCTGGTGGTCTTCGTGCTCGACGGCACGTGGGCGTGCGCGCGGAAGATGCTCCGCCTCAGCCCGAGTTTGCAGCGGTTGCCGCGCCTGATGTTCCCGCCCGCGGCGCCGAGCAAGTTCGTGATCAAGCAGCAGCCGGTCGAAGGGTGCCTGTGCACGCTCGAGGCGACACACGAACTGCTGCTCGCGCTGGAGAGCGCCG
The DNA here is from genome assembly GCA_035415285.1 of Opitutaceae bacterium. Classification (GTDB taxonomy): domain Bacteria; phylum Verrucomicrobiota; class Verrucomicrobiia; order Opitutales; family Opitutaceae; genus CAJCBL01. The sequence continues at coordinate 2,187 of DAOOFR010000182.1, read as the reverse complement.
GGCTCGAGCGTTATCCGGATCCGGCGCAACTGCCCGATCTGCTCCAGCGTATGCAGAATTTTTTGATCCAGTGCGCGAGCGATCCCGCGAAGGCCGGCTACCGCCGGAAGAAGACCGGTTATGGCACGCCGGAGACGCGCCGCGTGACGCGCGGCGAGGGGAGCTCGCGGCCGCTGAAGCTCTTCCGGCCGCCTTCGCCTCAACCGTAACGATGCAACTGGCGCGGATTTCGCCCGGTTGGCCCCCGCCTCCGGTTGTCGGGGCTGAGCTTGCTCAGCCCGGTGGCGGTCGCTCTGGCCGGGCGGTGCGAGCGGGCTCGCACCCTACGCCGACTGCCTGACCACGCCTCCGGCTGGCGGCTGAGGCGTAACGACATCGGCTCGTGTCTCGCTCTGTGGGATTACGCGCCGAAGGTGCGCGTAGGGGGCGTCGCTCGTCGACGCCTTCCATTCTGGGCCGACAGCAGGGGACGGCGCTGTCCAACGGGAGTCGCAAGCGATACCCGCGCGGCCCCATTCCTCGTCACGCCTGCGCGGGCTTCTCCGGCTCCCGTTTCCAGAAGCCGTGACCGACACCATGATACGCCCAGGCGAAGTACACGGTGATGGCGACCGTCACGGCGCAGAGGCCGCCCCAGAACAGCGGCCAGTGGGTGGCGCCGTTGCGCGAGGCGAGGAAGTACCACGCGCCGGTGCCGAGGTAGCCGAGCAGGTTGCTCACGCCGCCGGTGAGCATGGCGAAGAGCGCCTGGGCGCGCGCCTGCATCGTGCGTTCGACGCGCTCGGCCAGGTAGATCTGCGCGGTGATGTTGTAGAGCACGTAGTTGGCGCCGTGCAGGGTGATGCCGACCAGGAGCGCCGCGCGGGCGTCGCAGGCGCTGAACGCGAAGCGTGCCACGCCGAAGAACAGGCCGAGCAGGATCGCCCATTTCAGGCGCACCTTGCGCAACAGCGCGGCGAGCGTGAGCAGCGCGATCACCTCGGTGGTCTGGCCGAGCGCCATGGTGGCCGTGGGGTGCGCCACGCCCAGCGCGGTGAGGTGCAGCGGTGTGTACGGATAGAACGCGGCGACGGGGATGCCGAGCAGCGTGACGGTGAGCAGGATGGTGCGGTGGTCGGGGTGGCGCAGGAGCGCGAGCGCATCGAGCCCGAAGACCTCCTTGAGGTTGCGCGCCTTCGCCGCGGCGGGGAATTTCCAGGACGGCAGCGCGTAGGTGGCGAAGCCGAGCGCGATCAGCGTGCCGCCGGCGATGTAGCCGGACAGCGCCGAGGTGTCGGCACCGAACACCCAGCTCACCGCGCAGCCGGCGCCCATCCAGCCGGCGGTGGCCCACATGCGCATCGGGCCGAACTCCGCGCCGGGGTTGAGCAGCGCGCCCAGCGCGATCGTGGTGAGCAGGCTCGTGCTCGGGCTGTAGCAGAGCGAGTGCAGCTGCATGAATACGAGCATCGGCCCGCCGCCCCAGCCGAAGTCGATCGCGGCGAACATCGCCACCAACCAGAGGCCCGCCAGCCAGTAGAGCCAGCGCAGCAGCTTGACCGGCTGCACGCCGCGGTCGGCGAACGAACCCACGAAGAGCGGTGCCACGAAGGCGGCGATGGCGTTGCAGGTGAATGCGAGCGCGATGTAGCGCTCCAGGCCGGCGTGCTTGAGCACGTTGCTGAACGAGACGTTCCACGACCCCGCGGCGAACCACTGGAAGAGAAACAGGATCGCGAGCGGGAGGAAGGTGGCTTTGGGCGTCGGGCCGCGCATGGATGGGTGGGGACACTCGGCGGCGCCGCAACGGAGCGCAACCTGTGAACGTTCGCACCGTCCGGGGCGCGCGCCGAACGGTGCGAACGCACAAAATTCTGTTCCGATCGGAACAGAATTTTGTGCGTTCGGCTGGAGCGGCTGGAGGCGCGCGACGCCGGCTCGGGCTTCGGAATGGCGCCTGGCGGTGGAGTGATTTGGGCGTATAGGCGGCGCGGCGGGCGGGCGAGGGAAGGGGGGCGCACAGAATCTTGTTCCGATCGGGACAAGATTCTGTGCGGTGGGGCGGGGGACACGGACGCTGAGGGTGGGGAGGGCGCGGGCTTGCCTCGCTGGCCGCGGAGCGGTCTGCTGCGCGGTTCATGAAACTCGACCTTCCCGCGGGCGACTTCGCCGGCTACATCTTCGACTGCGACGGCACGCTCATCGACT
>DAOOFR010000181.1:0-6866 GCA_035415285.1 Opitutaceae bacterium | reverse complement strand
AGCCGCTGGTGCTCCCGCGCTCGGCGAAACGTGCGGCGGCGATCCTCGAGGGCTTCAATCCCGGCATGGAGGGTGGTCGGGCGATCGCCGAGGCGGTGTTCGGTCAGCTGAATCCGTCGGGCAAGCTCACGATCTCGATCCCGGTGCACGTGGGCCAGCAACCGGTGTTCTACAGCCAGGTGCGCGGCCAGCACGGCGACCGCTACGCGGACCTCACGCAGGAGCCGCTCTTCCCCTTCGGCCACGGCCTGAGCTACACGAGCTACCGGTATTCGAACCTCCGGCTCGCCTCCGCCACCCTGGCGCGCGGCGCGGCGGCGACGGTGACGGTGGACGTCGAGAACACCGGCGCCCGCGCCGGCGACGAGATCGTGCAGGTCTACGTGAGCGACGTCGTCACCTCGGTCACCTGGGTGAACAAGGCGCTGAAGGGCTTCGCCCGCGTGCACCTCGAGCCCGGCGAGAAGAAGACGGTGCCGGTCGCGCTGCCGTACGAGGCGTTCCAGATCGTGGATGCCGAGGGGCGCGGAGTGGTCGAGCCCGGCGAGTTCGAGGTGCTGGTCGGCCCGTCGTCGCGCGATCGCGACCTGCTGAAGGCGACGCTGCGGGCGGAGTGAGCGTGTAGGGCCAGTCTTCGACTGGCCCGGCTGATCGGGAAGCGTCCCGGACTGGTCCGGTCGGAGACCGGACCCACTTCATCGCTCCCTACGGTTGCATCTCCGTGGTGCCCGGCTTGGGGGCCTCCGGCTCCGGGGGCACGCCGAGCATGGCCAGACCCTCCTCGGAGATGCCGTGGGAGATCTTCAGCCCGAGGTATTGGGCAAGGTAGTGGTCGATGGGGATCCAGCGGCCGTCGATCTTCACCCGTTTGGTCCAGGCGCACACGCTGACGATGGCGTTTTGCAGGTGGGCGATGCGGTCGAGCGCATCCTTGAGTTTGACGACCTGCTCGGCGAGCTGCTCCTGGGCTTCGCGCCGCTTGGTGATGTTGCGCAGGACGAGGATGGTGAAGGGCTGGTTGGTGACCGGATCCGTGAGGTTCACCCCGCGCGGTTCCACCCAGAGAGCGCTGTCATCCGATCGCTGGATGCGGAAGGCGGTGGGCTCGTTGGGGTGGCCCGCGATCAGGCGGTCGAGCAGTTCGCGGGCGCGCGGCCGATCCTCCTCGGCGACGAAGTCGATCACGGCGCGACCGTGTTGTGCGTCGAGGTTGGCGAGGCCGAGGAGCGTGGCGCAGGATTCCGAGGCCTGGCGGACGTGGCCTTCCCGGTCGAGAACCACGATGCCGTCGGGCACGGTTTCGAAGAGCGCGCGCAGGCGCATCTCACTCGAGCGCACCTTGAGCTCGGTCGCCTTCAGGTCCGAGATGTCCTGGAACGCGCCGATGAGCGCCGGCTGGCCGGCGTAGGCGATCGGGACGACCGAGCCGAGCACCGGGAAACGCCGGCCGTCGTAGCCGAGGAGCTCCATCTCCTTGTCCAGCACGGCGCCCTCGCGGGCCAGGCGGGCCAGGAGCTTCTCCCGCGCAACCGCGCCGTCTGCGTAGGGGATACAGAGTGACGCATAGCCGGCGGGGGGCAGCCCGAGGACGGTGATGGCGCGGCGGTTGGCGAAAAGCAGGCGGCCGGAGGTGCGCTGGGTGACGGCGATCGCGAACGGGGCGGACTCCAGCAGGCCCTGGATCTCGCGTTCGGCATGGTGTAGGCGCAGGGCCAGCCGGCGGTAGAACCAGGTGGCGACCAGCAGGGCGAGGAGCACCAGCAGCACGCCGGCGATCTTCGCCCAGTGTTCGGCCACCGGGCCGAGCACCGCGAGCCCCTCCATCGCGGCGACCAGGTGGCCGGCGGAAATCGGGAGGAGGGAAGTGCCGCAGGGAGACATGGTGCCCACCATCGCCCGAATCGGATTGTCGATCAACTGCGCGGTCGCGGGTTGCCCGCCCGGTTCCTGCGACCCGGTCTTTCCTGTTGCCAGCGCGGGAGCGCATCCGGAGCCTAGATTTTCTTTCGGCGGGGATGGCACCAGCCCTCTTCGTCGACGGTCCTCTCCAGCAATGCGGAAAGTCTACATCACCGGTCTCGGGTTCGTCAGCAGCATCGGCAACGACAAGTCGGCCGTGGAAGCCAGCCTGCGCGAGATGCGCCATGGGTTCGAACTCTACCCGCCGTTCCAGCAGCCGCAGGTGCCGGTGAAGGTGATGGGCACGGTGAAGGATTTCGCGGTCGAGTCGGTCGAACCCGAGGACTGGACCTACCCCGCCTGCTACACGATCCGCCGCGAGCTGCTGCGCAGCATGGCGCCGCACGGCCTCTACGCGCACTGCGCGATGGTGCAGGCGGTCGAGGACGCGGGCCTGGCGGCGGGCGAGATCCAGACCGAGGAGACCGGGCTGTACTGCGCCTCGGCGGGCTCGCCGATGGTGCTCAGCCACTACATCAACCGCATGCACCAGCTCGGGGTGATGCGGTGCCCGCCCGTTGCGATCGTCTCCTCGATCTCGGGCACGCTGAATTTCAACCTCGTGGCGGCCTTCAAGATCCGCGGCCACTCCTGCGGCTTCTCCTCGGCCTGCGCCTCGACCGGGCACGCGCTCGGCTTCGCCTACGACGACATCGCCACGGGGCGGCAGGAGCGGATGTTCGTGGTCGGGGCGGAGGACGGCAACACCGACGCCATCCTGCCGTTCGCGGGGATGCGTGCCCTTTCCGTGGCGACAGATCCGGCGCAGGCTTCGCGGCCGTTCGACGTGGCGCGCGATGGCTTCGTGGGGACCGGCGGAGCCGCCGTCGTCGTGCTCGAGAGCGAGGAGGCGGTGGCGCGCCGCGGGGCGAAGCCCTACGCCGAGCTCGCCGGCTGGGGCCAGGCCTCCGATGGCCACAACGTCGCCATCTCGCATCCGGAGGGCGCGGGCCTCGCGCTCGCCATGCAGCGCGCGTTGCGCGCGACCGGGCTGACGCCGGCGCAGGTCGACTACATCAACGCGCATGCCACCTCCACCCCGATCGGCGACGCCTCCGAGGTGCACGCGATCCGCAGCGTATTCGGAGCCGAGGTCGGCCGCGTGGCGGTGAGCAGCACGAAGGGGTTGACGGGCCACGGTCTCTCGATGGCGACGGCGCTGGAGACCGGCCTCTGCGCGCTCGCGCTGCGCGGCGGGTTCATCCCCGGCTGCGGTGGGTTGCGCACCGTCGACCCGAAGTTCGCCGATCTGAATCTTCCGCGCACCACTCTGGCGGCCCAGCCGCGGGTGGTGCTCAACAACGCCAGCGGTTTCGGCGGCGCCAACGTGTGCCTCGTCTTGCGCGCACCTTGAGCGACGGCTGTCGCGCCCCCCGCCGCCTCCGCCATGTCCCGCCCGTCGCTTTCCCCCCGCCTCCGCACGGCGCTTGTCACGGGCGCCGGCGGCGGGCTCGGGCGGGCGTTCGCGGAGATGCTCCGCGCCGAGGGTGTCGAGGTTTGGGGTACATCGCGGCGGCCGGAGTCGTTGGCGGCGGCGGCGCGGTTCCATCCGCTCGGCTTCGATCTTGCGGGCGGCGATGCGGCCGCGGAGGCGCTGGTCGCGCGGGTCGAGCGCGAGAGCGGGGGCCTCGATCTGCTCGTGCACAACGCCGGCTTCGGCGTCTTCGGCGGACTGCTCGACCAGCCGCTGGCGGTCTGGCGCGCCCAGCTCGACGGGATGCTCGGTGTGTCGTTCGCCCTCGACCGGGCTGCGCTGGCGGCGATGACGCCGCGGCGGCGCGGGACGATCGTCAACGTCACCTCGATGGTCGCGGAGTTCCCGATCCCGTATCTGGCCGGCTACAACATCGCGAAGGCCGGGCTCGTGGCCCTCACGGAAAGCTTGATGTTCGAGGCCGCCGAAGCCGGAATCGCCGCCGTCGATTTCCGTCCCGGCGACTACCGCACGGGCTTCAACCGGTCCATGTTCGCCGCGCCACCGTCCTCCTGCTCCGCATCCGCCCGTCGCGTCGCGCGCCGGCTGGAGACCCTCCTGGCCGCCGCGCCGCGGCCGGAGCGCGCCGCGCGCGACCTGCGCCGGGCGTTGGCGCGCGGGCGTTCGGGCGTGGTGCGCTCGGGATCGTTCTTCCAGACCGTGCTCGCCCCGCTGGGGGCGCGCCTGGCCCCGCTCGCGCTGCGGCGCGCCGTGATGGCCCGCTATTTCGGAGTCCGCTGACATGAGCCAGGTTCGCATCCTCATCCTCACCTCCAGCACCGGCGGCGGCCACGACGCCCGCGCGCAGGCGTTCGCGGAGTGGGCGTTCGAGCTCTACAAGCACCGGGTCGACGTGCGCATCGAGCAACTGCTGGAGAAGTCGTCGCTGATCGGCCGCTGGGGCGTCGACTTCTACAACTGGGTCCAGAAGAAGGCCCCGCTGCTCCACCACCCGTACTACACGCTGGTCGAGGGGCTGAGCCTGATCAACCGCGACAACATCAGCTTCGGCAAACGTTACTACCGGGAGCTGCTGCGCGACTACCGGCCGCACCTGGTCTTCAGCGTCCACGACTGCCTCAACCGCGGCTACTTCGAGGTGGCGCGCCACGAGCTCGGGGCGGACAACGTGCGCTGCGCCACGTACTGCGGCGAGTTCTCCGGGGGCTACGGCTACAGCCGCAACTGGGTCGACAAGACGGTGGATCTTTACTTTTCGCGCACGCCCACGGCCCGCGACTACGCCCTGAAGCTCGGACTGGAGCCCGAGCGCGCCCGGGTGCGCGGGCACCTGATGCGCCCGCGTTCGCACCGCGACGTACTTGGGGCGGACAAGCGCCGCCGCTATTTGCTCGAGAAGCTCGGTCTGCGCACCGATCGCTTCACCGTGCTGCTCGGCACCGGCGGCAACGGTGCCAACCAGCATCTGGAGCTGCTTCCGGTCCTCGCCGAGTATGCCGACCGCGTGCAGGCCATCGTCGTGTGCGGCCACAACGCCCGCACCTACGCCGAGGCGATCCACTGGCGCGCGCAGCATCCCGACTTCTCGTGCTTCATCGACGGTTACACCGACGAGATGCACCGGCTGCTGCAGGTCAGCGACACGATCGTGACCCGAGGCGGGACAACCACCTGCGCGAAGGCGCTGCACTTCCGCTGCCCGATCATCTTCAACGGCTACGGCAGCGTGATGCCGCAGGAGAGCCTCACGGTGAAATTCTTTGATCGCGGCGCCGCCTGCCCGATCATCGACTCGGCGGCGGGGTTGCGCGCGGTGATGGAGGAGTGGATCCGCACGCCGGGCGCCTACGACCGCGCCCGTTTCCGCTTCGAGTCGCTGCGCTACGAGGAGGACCCGACGGTGCTCATCCACGAGTTGATCGGCCTGGGGTTCGACGCCGCCCGGCTCCCGCGGCCGTTCCCGGCGTGAGCGCCATGCCTGCCCCGGCGCCAGCGCAGGTGGAGACCGTCCCGCCCGGGCCCGAGGTGGTGCTGCTCTTCACGCGTTTCCCGTATCCGACCGAGACCTTCCTCCAACGCGAGGTGAAGGCGCTGCGCGCCCGCGGGGTGCGGCTGCGGCTGGTGTCGTTGTGGGGAGGGGAGCCGGAGTTCGACGGCCTGCCGGTGGACCAGTTCAACCGGTGGCGGTTGTTCACTGTGATCTGGCGGCTGCCGCTGGAGACCTGGCGCACGCGGGGCGGACTCCTCGGGGACGTCCTGCGCGCGATGGTGCTGCGTCCGCCGCCGGGCTGGTGGAATTTCTGGGAGAATCTCCTCGGCGCCGGGTACGGCGTGGTCGAGGCGCCGCGTTTCCGGCGCGAACGGCCGCGGCATCTCCACGCGGTCTGGGCTTCGGCGCCGGCTGGGGCGGCGTGGGCGGTGTGGCGGCTCACCGGGATTCCGTACAGCATGGCGGCCCACGCCTACGACTTGTACGAACATGGTGGCGACTGGTTGCTCGGCGAGAAGATCGAACTCGCCCGTTTCGTGCGCACCTCCACCGAGATGGCGGCGGCGACCTTGCGCGAGCGCGGCACGCCGCCGGAGAAGGTTGTGGTCGTTCGTCGCGGGCTCGACGTGCTGCCGCCGTTCAAGCCGCTGCGCGCCGAGCGCATGCCCCTGCGCATTGTGTGCGTGGCGCGGTTGGTCGAGAAGAAGGGGCTCGAACGACAACTGGAACTCTACGCGGCGGCGCGCGCCGCTGGTCTGGCGTTGCAGGTTCGCATCTTTGGCAGTGGTCCGTTGCATCCGCGGCTCGCCGCGCAGATCCGCGAACTCGAACTCGGCGGGGTGGTGGAGCTCATGGGACACCGACCGCTGGCGGAGATCTTCGCGGCGCTCGCGTGGGCCGACGTGCTGGTGCACACCGGCGTGGTGGCGCGCAGCGGGGATCGCGACGGCCTGCCCAATGTGATCCCGGAGGCGCTGGCCGCCGGCACGGTGGTTGTGACCTCGCCCGTCGCCGCCACGACCGAGGCGATCGCGCACGAGCGCACCGGGCTGGTCGCCGCGATCCAGGACGCGGCCGCCTGGCTCGCCGCGTGGCGACGGTTGGCCACCGACGACGCGCTGTGCGAGCGGCTCCGTGCAGCGGGGCGCGAGTGGGTGGAGGAAAACTTCGACGTGCATCGCAACGCGGCCCGGCTGCTCGAACGAATCCGCCTCGAATCGTGATCTACTACGACACCACCAAGGCCGCCCGCTCCGGGCATCATTCCGGCATCCAAAGGGTGAGTTCGCGGTTGCGTGCCGAGTTGGGGGCGCTGGCCGCGGGGAAGCTCGTTGCCGTGCGCTGGGACGGCGCGGCGCGGCGCTGGAGCCGCGCCGACGGCTCGCCGGTGGCGCCGGGCGCGGCCGACTGGATGTTCACGCCCGAGTTGTTCAGCGAGGCGGAGCGACCGGGCTTCTCGGCCTGGTTGGCGAAGCCCGGCTG
>DAOOFR010000180.1:0-6890 GCA_035415285.1 Opitutaceae bacterium | reverse complement strand
AGTGGCGAGGCGGACGGCCTTGTCCTACCTGGCGTTGGCGGCGTTGTGGATCCTGTTGTCGGACCGGGCGGTGCGGCTGGTGACGGCGGATCCGGCGATGATCGAGCGGATCTCGATGATCAAGGGCTGGCTGTTCGTGGCAGTGACCGCGACGCTGCTCTATCTGGCCCTGCGGAAACAGTTGGCTCGGGTGGAGCGCGAAGCTGGGGCCCACCACCGTGCGGCGCGGGCGCTGGCGGAGGCGGAGGAGCGGCAGCGGCTCTTCATCGAGCACGCCCCGGCGGCGCTGGCGATGTTCGACCGGGAGATGCGCTATCTGGCGGCGAGCCGGCGGTGGTCCACCGCGTTCAGTCTGGTTGGGGAGGAACTGGTGGGGCGCTGGCACTACGAGGTGTTTCCCCATCTGCCCGAACGGCTCAAGGAAACGCACCGGCGCGGTTTGGCCGGCGAGGTCGTGTCCGCGAAGGCGGATCCCTACGAACGGGCCGACGGCACGACCCAGTGGTTGCAGTGGGAGGTGCGTCCGTGGCGGACGGCGGAGGGCGAAGTGGGCGGAATCGTGATCTTCGCCGAGGACATCACGGAGCGGATCGCGGCGGACGGCGCGCTGCGGGAGAGCGAGGAACGCTACCGGTTGCTGGCCGAGTATGTGGGCGACGTGGTGTGGGTGATGAATGTCGCCACGATGCGGTTCGAGTACGTGAGCCCCTCGATCCTGCGGCTGCGCGGCTTCACCGCGGCGGAGGTGATGGCGGAGCCGATCACGAGCGGGATGGCGCCGGAGTCGCTCTCACTGGTCGAGTCGGAATTTCCCGTGCGCGTGGCGGCGTTCCAAGCCGGCGACCCCGCCGCGGTCACGCAGTCCCACGAGATCCGCCAACTCCGCCGAGACGGAAGCTGGGTCTGGGTGGAAGTCGTGACAACTTTGGTGCACAACCCGCGCGGCGGGCTGCAGGTGGTGGGGGTGTCGCGCAGCATCGACGAACGCAAACGGGCGGAGGCGGAGCTGCGCGGCAGCGAGGATCGGTTCCGTCGCGTGGTGGAGGCGGCGCCGGTGGCGATCTTCCTGCAGGCGGACGGGCGGTTTGCCTATCTCAATGGGGCGGCTGTGGCGTTGTTCGCGGCGGGAACACCGGAGACGTTGCTGGGGCAGCCGGTGCTGGAGCGTTTCCATCCGGCGGATCGGCCGCGGGTGCAGGAGCGCATCCAGATGCTGAACCACGGGCGGGTGCGGGTGCCGCTGGCGGAGGAACATATCTTGCGCTGCGACGGCACGGTGGCCGAAGCGGAGGTGGCGGCGGTGCCGTTCCAGGTCGAGCAACGGGACGGCGCGCTGGTCTTCGCGCGCGACATCACCGAGCAGAAGCGCGCGCGCGACCGTCTGCGGATGCAGGAGACGGTCCTGCAGGAGACGGGGGTGATCGCGAAAGTCGGCGGCTGGAGCCTGGACCCCGCCACCGGCGAGGGCTTCTGGACCGACGAGGTCGCGCGCATCCACGGGCTGGATCCGGTGGACAAGACCTCGCTGGCCCGCGGGCTGAGCTTCTACGAGGGCGAGGGGCGCCACCGGATCGAGGCGGCGCTGCGCGCGGCGATCGAGCGGGCGGAACCCTACGATCTGCAGCTCGAACTCGTCACCGCCGACGGGCGGCGCAAATGGGTGCGCACGATCGGACACCCGGTCGTCGAGAACGGGCGAGTGATCCGCGTGCACGGGGCGTTCCAGGATCTCACGGAGTTGCACGAGGCGACGGCGGCATTGCGGGAGAGCGAGGCGCGGTTCCGCGAGTTGGCGGAGACGATCACCGAGGTGTTCTGGATCAACGATCCGGGGACCGGCCGGCAACTCTACGTGAGCCCGGCCTACGAACGGATCTTCGGGGGGAGTTGCGCGACGCTCTACGCACGCCCCGGGGCGTGGATGAATTCGATCCAGGACGAGGACCGCCCGCGGGTCGCGGCGGCGTTCGCGCGCCTGCCAGCAACGGGCGAATACAACGAGAGCTACCGGATCGTGCGGCCCGACGGCGAGATCCGCTGGATCCACGACCGCGGCTACCCGGTACGCGATGCCGCGGGCAAGGTGGTGCGCCTCGTCGGCGTGGCCGAGGATGTGACCGAGACGAAACGGATCGAGGCGCAGTTCCTGCGGGCTCAGCGGCTCGAGGCGGTGGGCGCGCTGGCCGGCGGCGTGGCGCACGACCTCAACAACATCCTCACCCCGGTGCTCATGGCGGCCGGTGTGCTCAAGGGCGAGGCCGACCAGACGCACAACCTGGAGCTGCTCTCGATGATCGAGCAGAGCGCCCGGCGCGGGGCCGACATCATCCAGCAACTGCTCACGTTCAGCCGCGGGGTGGAGGGCGAGCGGATCCTGCTCCAGCCGCGGCACCTGATCCGGGAGATGGCCGCGATCGTGCGCGAGACGTTCCCTCGCGAGATCGGCCTGGAGATGAACGTCGCGGCCGACTTGTGGTTGGTGGAGGGCAACTCCACCCAACTCCACCAGGTGCTGATGAACCTGTGTGTGAATGCGCGCGACGCCATGCCCAAGGGAGGGAAACTCACGCTCGAGGCGCGCAACCTCCAGGTGACGGAGGACGACTGCCATCTTGTGCCCGAGTTGAAGGCCGGCCCGCACGTGGCGATCGACGTGGCCGACACCGGCGAGGGGATCCCGGCGGACATGCTGGCGAAGATCTTCGAGCCGTTCTTCACCACCAAGGGGCTGGGGAAGGGCACCGGGCTGGGCCTCTCGACCGTGCTGGGCATCGTGCGCAGCCATGGCGGCCATGTGAGCGTCTACAGCGAGCCGGCACGCGGAGCCCACTTCAAGGTCTACCTGCCGGCGCGACCGGAGGGTGGGGCGGCGGAGGCCGCGGCGGTGCCCCCGGCGCCCGCGGCCGGGCGCGGCGAGCTGGTGCTCGTGGTCGACGACGAGCCGACGATCCGCGGCGCCCTGTGCCGGGTGTTGGATAAGAACGGATACCGGTCGCTCGTGGCGGGCAACGGGCAGGAGGCGCTCTCGGTCGTGCTGCAGCATGTGGGGATGCTCCGGCTGGTGGTCACCGATGTGATGATGCCGGTGATGGACGGGATCGCGCTCGCCCGTGCGCTGCGCACGCTCGATCCGGCGATCCGGATCATCGCGACCAGCGGCATGGGGCAGGAGGAGAAGCGGGAGGAGCTGCGCGCATCGGGCGTGCAGGAGATCCTGGCGAAGCCGTGCGAGACGGCGGTGATGCTGACCACGATCCGTCGGGTGCTCGACACCGTCGGGTGAGGCGCGGACCGCGCCCGCGCATCTCGAAGCGGCGCAGGGGTGACGGGGCCGACTACGACGAGGCCGGCGGCGCGAGCCGGGCGGCGATGCGACGGAAGATAGTCTCGGGATCGAGGCCGTGCGCAGCGCGGAGGATCTCCACGCTGCTGCCATGCTCGACGAACTGGTCGGGCCAGGCGATGCGCTCGACGGGCGTGGCGAGCCGGGCGTCGCTGAGCGCCTCGAGCACGGCGCTGCCGAAGCCGCCCATGGCGACGTTGTCCTCGAGGGTGACGATGAGGCGCGCAGAGCGGGCGTGCTCGAGGAGCAGGTCGCGGTCGAGGGGCTTGACCCAACGGGCGTTCACGACGGTGGCGGACAGGCCGGATTCGCGCTGGAGCCGGTCGGCGAGGGCGAGGGCATCCTGCACCCAAGGGCCGAGTGCCCAGAGGGCGAGATCGGTTCCTTCGCGGAGCACCTCGGCCTTGCCGAGGGGCAGGATCTCCGGGCGCTCCTTCGGGGGCGCGCCGGTGCCGGAACCGCGCGGGTAGCGCAGGAAGACGGGCTGTTGCTGCTGTTGGAGCGCGGTGTGGAGCAGGTCGGCGAGTTCGTCCTCGTCCTTGGGTTGCGCGATGGCGGCGTGGGGGACGTTGCGCAGGTAGGAGAGGTCGAAGAGCCCGTGGTGGGTGGGGCCGTCGTTGGGCGAGAGACCCGAGCGGTCGAGGCAGAAGACGACGGGGAGTTTCTGGAGACAGACGTCGTGGACGACCTGGTCGTAGGAGCGCTGCAGAAAGGTGGAGTAGATGGCGACGACGGGGCGGAGCCCGTGGGCGGCGAGGCCGGCGGCGAAGAGCACGGCGTGCTCCTCGGCGATGCCGACATCGAAGAACTGGCGCGGGAGGGCCTTGGCGAGGGCGGAGAGGCCGGTGCCGCTGGCCATCGCGCCGGTGATGCCGACGACGCGGTTGTCGAGCTGCGCCTCGCGCACGAGGGCGCGGCCGAAGACGTCCTGGTAGGCCGGAGGCGAGCCGGCGGCGGCGCGGCCGTTGCCGGTGGCGATGTCGAAGGGGCTGGTGCCGTGGAAGCGCTCGGGGGAGGCGGAGGCAACCTCGTAACCCTTGCCCTTCTTGGTGAGAACATGGACGACGACGGGCACGTCGGACTGCTTGGCGAACTCGAGGTTCTTGACGAGCAGGGGGAGGTCGTGGCCGTCGATCGGGCCGAGGTAACGCAGGCCGTATTTCTCGAACAGCGAGGACTCGACGAAGAAGTCCTTGGTCTCGCGCTTCCACTTCATCCAGATCTGGTGGAGACGCTCGCCGCGCGGGGTGCTGCGGAAGAACTCCTCGATGTCCTTGTAGAGGCGGTTGTAGGCGGGGCTGGTGGAGAGCTCGTTGAGGTACTTGGCCATCGCGCCGACGTTGCGGGCGATGGACCACTCGTTGTCGTTGAGGACGACGACGAGGCGTTTGGTGGCGTGGACGACGTTGTTGAGCGCCTCCATCGAGATGCCGCAGGTGAACGCGGCGTCGCCGCAGAGGGCGACGACGTGCTCGCCGGTGCCGCGCAGGTCGCGCGCGGTGGCCAGACCGAGGGCGGCGGAGAGGGCGGTGCCGGCGTGGCCGGCGCCGAAGGCGTCGTGGGCGCTCTCGGCGCGGTTGAGGAAGCCGGAGAGCCCGCCGGTGCGGCGGATCTGGCGGAAGGCGTCGCCGGCGCGGCCGGTGAGGAGCTTGTGGACGTATCCTTGGTGGCTGACGTCGAAGACGAACTTGTCGCGCGGGGTGTCGAAGACCCGGTGGAGCGCGATCGTGAGCTCGACGACGCCGAGGTTGGGCCCGAGGTGGCCGCCGTTGCGGGCGGTGACCTGGATGAGCTCGTCGCGGATCTCCTGGGCGAGATGCGGCAACCAGTCGGCGGGCATCGCCTTCACGTCGGCGGGGCCGCGGATCGTGGCGAGGAGCTGCGCGGGGCGGGGCGGCGGAGCCGGCGCGGGCGCGCCGGTGGCGGGGGCGGCACTCATGGCGTGGCGCTCAACGCTCGGCGCGCTCCGGGCTGAAGGGCTCGAGCGCGACGGAATCGCGGGTCTTCTTGAGCTGGTCGATCTTGAGCTCGGCATCCTTGAGCCGGGCCTCGCACACCTTTAGGAGTTTTGTGCCCTCCTCGTATCGCGCGATCAACTCGGCGAGCGGCACCTGCCCCTGTTCCATCGAATCGACGAGGGATTCCAGACGCGTGAGCGCGTCCTCGAAACTGGGCTGGTCCGGCTGTTTGGCGGCGGGCATTGCGGGCGAACGATCAGATGGTGGCGGGCGGTTTTCAACCTACTTTCCAGCGGCGCGGTGGCGGGCGCGGATCGCGGCAACAAAAAGCCCGCGGCGCGGGCCGCGGGCTGGGAGGAAAGAAACGGAGGGCCGGTTCAGCTGCCCGCGGCGGGGCTGGCCGGAGCGGCCTCCGGGGCGGGCATGTTGGCCTTCACGGTGTCGAGCCGCTGTTGCAGCTTCTTCATGTCCTCGGCGATCTTGGCCTCGACCTTCTCGCGCTCGTTGGAGTTCACGATCGAGCCTTTGCCCACATCCTGGACCACGTGGGCCGGGAGCATGAGGATGCGGCCGAGCAGGGACTCGTTTTTCATCTGCGAGAGATAGAGCGCGGTGATCTGCTGGGAGATGCGCATCGACTCCTGGGCGATGGAGGTCGACTCGAGGAGGTTGTTGTTGAGCTTCTGCTTCTGGGCGAGCTCGGAGGTGAGCACGACGGCGATCTGGTCGGAGATGCGCTGGCTGTAGTTGGCGACCGACTCCTTGGTGAGGCTGGTCTCCTGCGACATCTGCTCGAGGATGGGCTGGATCTTGGAGGCCATGCGGCCGGCGACCTCGTCGACCTGCTTGTTGCGCTGCTCCTCGGCCTCCTGCGGGTTCTGCGGGACGGGCATGCCGTAGGGCTGGATCTGGGAGGCGAGGGCCTTGGCGAGGACGGCGACCTTCTCGTCGTTGAGCGTGGCGAGCTCGTCGTCGCTCATGAAGAGGCCGCCCTTGCGGTTCTCGACCGAGTCCTTGAGGAGGGTGTAGGTGGCCTCCATCTGGGACTTGAGCGCGTCGTTGGACTCCTTGATGCGCTGTTCGGTGTTGGCGCGCAGCTCGGCGAGCTGCAGCTCGTTCTGGCGGGTCATGTTGGCGACGACCTTGTTGCCGAGCCAGACGAGGACGCCGACGGTGATGACGGCGGTGAAGAAGATCACCGGGATCTGGGCCTTGAAGTTGGACCACATGGTTGGGTGCAGGTTGGGTTGGGCGCCGAGGCTGGAGGCTTCGCGCCGCGGGGCAACACCGCTCTGCGCGGGCGTGCCGGATTTCTGGGGATTCTGGGGATGGTTGGAGGGAGGGGTATTGGTGTTCACGGTAAGTTTGTTTGCTTCCGACCGCGGCGGCCGAGAAAGGTTTCCCGATGAGTCTCAACCGGTTCGAGCAGGCGGTCTTCGACTACCTTCAAACACATCCCGAGGAGTTGCGCCACTGGGAAAACAAGGTCTCGGGGCGGGCGGCGCGGGGTGTCCTGAGCGCGCCGACACTGGCGGACGAGCTCTGGGAATACGCCCGGGAGCGGGCGGAGCATGCCCAGCCCTTCCGCG
>DAOOFR010000179.1:0-6993 GCA_035415285.1 Opitutaceae bacterium | reverse complement strand
GATGCGGGCGGGCCGGTCGGTGCTGCTGCGTCTGGAAAAGATGGAGCCAATTGGAGGCGGCGCGCGCTCGACAGGTGCGGCGCGGGGCGCTGTGGTCGAGCGCATGTTGCTGCTGAAGGACTCGGAGGAGCGGTGGCGTTTTCCGCTGGTGACGGTGCTGATCATCGTCGCCTGCGGGCTGGTGTTCTGGTGGGAGCAGCGACTGGGCGAGACCGGGCTGCGGCAGGCTTTCCTGCGCTGGGGTTTCGTGCCGGCCAAGGCGCACGCGGCGCTCCAGCACGGCGACAAACTCGGGATCCGCGACGCGGTGGTGACGCTCTTCACCAGCCAGTTTCTCCACGGCGGCTGGCTGCACGTGATCGGGAACCTGTGGGCGTTGTGGATCTTCGGCGACAACGTGGAGGACCGGTTCGGCCGCCGGCTGTACCTCGGGTTCTACCTCGCGTGCGGGGTGGCGGCGGCGGTGGCGCACGGGCTCATGGCGAGCGCGAGCCCGTTGCCGGCGATCGGCGCATCCGGGGCGATCAGCGGCGTGATGGGCGCCTACCTGGTCTGGTGCTGGCGGTCGCGGGTGACGTTGCTGGTGCCGATCGTGATCATCCCGCTGCCGATCAAGGTGCCGGCGGTGGCCTACCTGTTGTTCTGGATCGCCACGCAGTGGCTGGCCGCGGCGGCGACGGTGGGCCAGTCGGTGCACCTGGGCGGGGTCGCGTGGTGGGCGCACATCGGCGGTTTCGCCTGCGGCGTGCTCGGCGCGTTGTGCATCCGCCCGCTCACGGAGCGCGAGGCGAAGCTGGGGTAGGGCGCGGCGGCGCCCCAGGTGCCGGTGCGCGAGAAAAGTGTTTTGCCGCGACGTGCGCTCGGCCAACCTGCGGTCCGCATGAACGATCTCCCCGTGGCGCTTTCCATCGCCGGCTCCGACAGCGGGGGCGGCGCGGGCGTGCAGGCCGACCTGCTCACCTTCGCGGCCAACGGCGTGTTCGGCACGACGGCGATCACCTGCCTGACGGCGCAGAACCCCGACGGGGTGAGCGGCGTGGCGGCGATCGAGCCGGAGTTCGTCGCCGAACAGGCGCGACAGGTGTTCCGGTTCTTCGACGTGCGCGCGGTGAAGACGGGCATGCTCTTCAATGCGCCGATCATCGCCGCGGTGGCCGCGCTGTTGGGCGCACGGCGCGGCCTGCCGGTGGTGGTCGATCCGGTGATGGTCGCCACGAGCGGTGCGACGCTGCTGCAGCCCGACGCCGTGGCCGCGGTGTGCGAGCGGCTGTTGCCGCTGGCCGCGCTGGTGACGCCGAACCTCGACGAGGCGGCGGTGCTGCTGGGGCGGCGGCCGGGCGACGAGGCGGCGATGCGCGCCGGCGCGCTGGAGCTGGCGCGCCGGTTCGGGGTACCGTTTCTGCTCAAGGGCGGGCACCTCGGTGGAACGCGGCTGGTCGACGTGCTCGCGCGGCCGGACGGCGGCACGGAGCGGTGGAGCGGCGAACGGATCGAGGGAGTGGACACACACGGCAGCGGCTGCACGCTCAGCTCGGCGATCGCGGCGCAGCTGGCGCTCGGGCGCCCGCTGCTCGAGGCGGTGGCGGCCGGGCGCGACTACCTGCGGCGCGGCATGGAGCGCGGCGCGGTGGCGGGCGGACGCAAGTTCATCGCGCATCTGGGGTGAGGCGGATGGGCCGCGGACAATCTCGGACGACAGAAGCCAACGAAGGTAACCAAGAAAAGGAGAACCCAGCGGGACGAATGGAGGGTTGATGGAGCGGAGTCTCGGGCATCGAGCGCCGGTGTTGTGGCTGCTGGTGCCGACGATGGTCGGCTTCGCGGCGGCGCGGGCGTTGCCGGCGGGCTGGGGCGGGGCGTGGTGGCTCGTGGTGGCGGCGGCGGGCGCGGGGTTGGCGGCGGGCGCCATCTTCTCCGGCGGCCGGGGCGCGGCAGGGCCGGGCTCCGACCGGCCCCGGAAAAACGGCACAGGCGGGGCGGACCCGGAGGACCGGTCGGAGACCGGTCCCACCCGCAAGCGTGGGGCGGGAGTGCCCGGGAAAGGGGTGCCGGGGCTCTGTTGGGCCGCGGGCGTGGTGCTGGCGGTGGCCGCGACCGCGTGCGGGTATTTTCAACTACGCGAGAACCGCCTGCGGGCGTGGGAGCGATTGCCGGCACGGGAGGCGGAGCTGGTGCTCGAGCTCGAGCGGGTGTTCCCGCGGGTGCCGGGGCGGGTGACCACGACGGGGCTGGCGCGGATCGCGGCGGCGACCGGGGTGGTGGCCGAGACGGTGGGGCAGCGGGTGTATTTTTCGGTGCGGGCGCCGGAGGGGTGCGGTCTGCTCGCCTCGGCCCGCGTACGCGCGAACGGCGTGCTCACGCCGCTGCCACGAGGCGCCTCCGCGGGGTTCGACGGCTACCTCGCGGACGCCGGGGTCGCCTTCAAGTTCAACCGCGCCCGTTGGCTGGCGCTGGAGCGGGAGGCGAACGCGCCGCGGCGGTTCTTTGCGGCGGCGGCCCGGCGTTTCGAGCGCGCGCTCGGCGCCGGGCTGGAGGATCGGCCCGCGCTGCGTTCGATCCTCGTGGCGATGCTGCTCGGGAGCCGGGCGGAGTTGAGCGAGGGGCAGCGCGAACTCTTCATGCACTCGGGCACGATGCACCTGTTCGCGATCTCCGGTCTCCACATCGCGGTGATCTGGGTGACGCTCTCGCAGCTCCTGCTCGTGCTGCGGGTGCCGAGGGCGGTGACGGTCGCGGTGGGGCTGCCGGCGTTGTTGTTGTATGTCGAGGTCACCGGCGGGGCGCCGTCGGCCGAGCGGGCCTGGCTCATGATCGCGTTCGTCCTGGCCGGACAGACCCTGCGCTGGTCGCGCAACCCGCTCGCGGGCATCGCCGGTTCGGCGCTGGCGATGTTGTGGTGGCAGCCGTGGCAGCTTTTCCAGGTCGGTTTCCAGATGTCGTATGCGGTGGTGGCGTCGCTGCTGCTCTACGGCTTGCCGCTGGAGGAGCGGTGGCAACGGCGGTGGCGGCCGTGGCCGGACCTGCCGGCGGCGGAGTGGGGGTGGTGGCGGCGGGCGCTGCACTGGTTCGGGGCACAGGCGATCTCGGGGACGGCGTTGGCGGTGGCCGCGACCCTGGTGAGCCTGCCGATGACGGTGGCGACCTTCGGGCTGCTGACGCCCGGTTCGCTCCTGGTCAACCTGGTGTGCATCCCGGCCGCGAGCCTGGCGATCATCGCGGGCATCGGCTCGATCCTGGCGGGGCTGGCGGGCCCGGGGGCGGTGTGTGTTTTTCTCAATCACGCCGCGGCGCTCACGATCGCCGCGATGGAGGGCGGGCTCGCGTGGGCGACGCGGGTGCCGGGGATGTATTGGCCGGCGCAGTTCCGGGCGGAGGCGCTGGGGGCGCTCGTGCTGGCGGGGCTCCTGGCGGGGTTGTTGGCGGGGTATGCCCTGCGGTGGCGGAAGCGGCTGGGCGGATTGTGGGGCCCGGTGGCGCTCGTGATCGTTGCGCTCGGGGTGCTGGTCCGGCACGGCCCGCCGCCGGCGACGGCGGCATCGGGACTCTTGCCAGCCGCGGAGCCCACGGCTATCGCCGCACCACCATGAAAAGCGCCTACGAACTCGCGATGGAGCGGCTGAAGGCCGCCGAACCGGATGCCGCCCCGCTGACGACCGAACAGAAGGAGCGGTTGGCCGACATCGAGGTGCGCTACAAGGCGAAGATCGCCGAGCGCGAGGTGTTCCTGCGCAAGGCCCTCGACGAGGCGGCCGAGCGCGGCGAGGGCGAGGCGATCGAGCAGATCGGCCGGCAGATGGCCAACGAACGCGCGCGCCTCGAGGACGAACGCGAGGCCGAGAAGGACAAGGTGCGCCGCGGCCAGTAGTCGCCGCGGGCCGGGGCCGGCTACCGGGCCAGCGCGGTGCCGGCGTGCCAGCCGGTCGTCCAGGCGGCCTGGAAATTGAAGCCGCCGGTGAGCCCGTCGATGTCGAGCACCTCGCCGGCGAAGAACAGCCCGGGGCGCACGCGGCTCTCCATCGTCTTGAAGTCGACCGCGCGCAGGCTCACGCCGCCGCAGGTGACGAACTCGTCGCGGTTCACGGCCTTGCCCGAGACGGGGAACTCGCTGGCGGTGGCCAGGCGGGCGAGCGCCTGCACGACGGGGGCCGGCGCCTCCGCCCAGGTGAGGCCCGCGCGTGCTCCGGAAGCGGCGACGAGCTGCTCCCAGAGGCGCTGGGGCAGCTCCAGCGGGCTCCAGGTGTGGAGCTGCTTGCGCCCGTGGGTCGTGCGCAGGGCGTTGAGCTTCCCGACGACGGCGGCGGTAGTCAGCGGCGGGACGAAGTTGAGCGCGACGGTGAACCGGTAGTCGCGCGCCGCCAGTTCGCGCGCGCCCCAGGCGGAGAGGCGCAGGATCGCCGGGCCGCTCAGGCCCTCGTGCGTGAAGAGCAAGGGGCCGGCGCCCTGTAACCGGGTGCCGGGCACGCTGGCGGCGGCCTCGGGGATGACGATGCCGGCCAGGGCGGTGCAGCGCGGGTCGGCGACGCGGAAGGTGAACAGCGACGGCACCGGCGGCTCGATGCGGTGGCCGAGCGCGGCGGCGAGCTCGAGGCCCTTGGCGCCGCCGGTGGCGAGCAGCACGCGGTCGGCGGCGGCGACTTCGCCGGAGGCGAGCGTGAGCGAGAAACGGGCGCCGTCGTGCCCGATCCGTTTCACGGCGCAGCCGGTGCGCAGGGCGACGCCGGCGGCGCGCGCGGCGCCGAGCAGGCAGTCGATGATGGTGGCCGAGTCGTCGCTGGCGGGAAAGAGGCAGAGGTCGGGCTGGGCGACGAGCGGCACGCCGCGGGCCTCGAACCACGCGATGGTCTTGCGCGGGCCGAAGCGGTGCAACGGACCGAGCAACTCGCGCCCGCCCCGCGGGTAGTGGGCGACGAGTTCGCGCGGGTCGGTGCGGGCGTTGGTGACGTTGCAGCGACCGCCGCCGGAGATGCGCACCTTGGCGAGCGGCCGGGGGGCGGCCTCGAAGATCGTCACGCTCCCGCGCGCTCCGAGGGCCTCGGCGCAGGTGATGGCGGCGAAGACGCCGGCGGCGCCGCCGCCGACGATGGCGATCTGGAGGGTGTCCGGCATGGGTCGAGGGGTTTTGTTTCAGGTCGGGGCGGTTTTGGAAATGCCGGAAACGGCGGACCTCGATCGGAACTTGCCCCGGGCGGTGCGGGGAGGATTGCATTCCGCCCACCCGCCTCCGTGCCCCTGCGGCGGTGGAGCCGCCCCCCCCAGCCATCCCCCCGTCATGAAACGTTACCCGCTGTGTCTGTTGCTCGCGCCCCTGCTGGCCGCCCCGTTGGTCGGCCGCGCCCAAGAACCGGCTACGCCGGCCGCCCCTCCGCCCGCGGCGCCCGTCGCGGCGCTGTTCGTGGATCTGCGCGGCGAAGCCACGGCCGCCTATCCGTACGAGTCGTGGGCGGAGGCGCTGCGGCGCACGCCGGACGGGGCCTTGGTCCTCGCCGGCAAGGGGGCGCAGGGCGACGGCGGCTTCTGCGGCAACCTCAACCCCGCCGCGGACCTGAGCGGCGTGGCCTATGTCGAGGTGGCGCTGGCCGTGGGCCTGACCAACGAGGTGCCCGAGGTGACGCTCGCCGCGGCGGACGCCGACGAGACGCAGGCCTCCGCGCGCATCCGTATCGACCAGATTGTGCCGGGGCATGCGGTCTGGTTCCGCGTTCCGCTCGGCGCCTTCCAGCTCGGCAGCGGCAAGTATGCCGGCAAGGTGGGTGGGATGGACTGGACGAACGTGGTCCAGTGGCACCTGCAGGGCGACTGGACGACGAAGAAACCGTTGCAGGTGCTGTTCATCGCGATCCGCGCGCGGCGCTGAGGTGCCCGATGCGGTGGCGGCGGAACACGGTGTCCGGAGCCGCATGGACCTGAAGCCACGGATTAACCCAAAAACCGCATACGAAAGAAGGCAGGACCCCGGCCGGGTTTTTGCCTCCTGTCGGTTCCCACTGCGCTTCACCGGTTGAACGTGGATCGCCCCCGCTCATCCGGGCCCATTCGTGAGATTCGTGGTTCTTCCGCTTGTCGGTTTGGGTTCGGCCCGGCCGCGCTCGGGTTGGAGTGTCCCCGGTGCCGCGTGGGCTATGGCGCCGCGCGGCGGCGGGAGACGTGGAGACGGCCCAACTCATCGATCGCGACCGTGTCGCGGCGGGGCAGGCGCGGGGCGAAAGGCAGCAGGAGCGCCACGGCGAAGACCAGGCCGCCGGCGGCGAGAAACCACGCCCAGTTCTTGGCGAGCTTGGCGCTGACCCAGGACCAGAGCCCCATCTCGACCGGGCAGGTGAAGGCGCCCCAGGTGCCGAGCGCGGCCGGCCCGGCGACGACCACGACGGGATCCTCCGGCCGCAGGAGGTTGGCCGTGCGCCAGCGCTCGCCGGTGGTGGTGTCGAGTTCGAGCGCCACGAGTTCGCCGGTGCGGGTGGAGCGGAGCGCGAACGGGAAACGTGCGGTCCCGAGATCGCCCGCGGTGCGGAAGCGCAGCACCCGGGGTCGGGCGGCCGGCAACGGCAGGCTGACGAAGACGGTGCCACCCTCGGCCTGCGCGGCGGGCCCGCCGGCCCAGGCCGGTCCCTCCGGTGTGGGCAGGTCGAACCGGTCCCGTTGCAACGGGCCGAAGTCCGCGGTGGTGGCGGGTCCGCGCTCGAGGACGATCGGCGCCTGCAGCACGAAGGGCAGCACCGCGCGCAGGGCCGGCGAGCCGAGGTGCGGCAGGGCGTAGCCGATATCCGGTGGCAAAGTGGCGTCTTCGGCCGCGGCCGGCTCCACGGGCGCGAGGCCGAGGTGTTGCGCGAGGGCGGTGAGCTCGCGGGCGCGGCGCACGGCGGCGGCGGGGAGTTCATGGCCGAGGGCGGCCTCGAGGCGGTAGTGCAGCCCGAGGACCAGCACGGCGCTCCAGCAGGCGGTGAGCCCGAGGCGGACCGGCAGGCTCCGCCAGCGGATGTGCCAGAGCTGGGTGAG
>DAOOFR010000178.1:0-7185 GCA_035415285.1 Opitutaceae bacterium | reverse complement strand
AGGAGATGCTCAAGTACCGCAACTTCGGCAAGAAGTCGCTCAACGAAATCAAGGATCAGCTCGAGGGTCTCGGCCTCTCGCTCGGCATGAAGTTCGACGAGCGCCTCCTCGACTCCAAGAAGGAAGCCTGACCCGGCCGCGGGCGACCCTCCTCGGGTCGTCCGCTCCGGTTGCCCGCCACACCACACCCGTTTCACGCCAATGCGTCACAGCAAACACAATCACACGCTCGGAGTGACGAAGGAGCATCGTTCCGCGCTCCTCGCCAATCTCGGTGCCTCGCTCATCACGAAGGGTCGCATCAAGACCACCCTTCCCAAGGCCCGCGCCCTCCGTCCCTTCGTCGAGAAGATCATCACCAAGGCCAAGAAGGCCGCCGCCCTCGAGAAGAAGGACGGCAAGCTTCAGCCCCGCGCCCTGCACCTGCGCCGCCTCGCCATCGCCGAGCTGCGCAATGAGGATGCGATCACCCTGCTCTTCAACGAGAAGGTGGCGCAGTTCGCGAACCGGGCTGGCGGCTACACCCGCATCTACAAGCTCAGCCAGCAGCGTCTCGGCGATGCCGCCGAGATGGCGCTGATCGAGCTGGTTGCGGCCGATGACCCCGGCTACAAGAAGACCAGCCGCCCGCGCAAGGCCGCCAAGAAGAAGGCCGCGGCCGAGCCCGCCGGCGAGACTCCTGCGGCTGAAGAGCAGCCCCAGGCCTGAGCCCCGCGCCGTCGCGGCGCTTTCGCCTAGAGTATTCCAAGACGCGTCTCGCCCCGGCGGGACGCGTCTTGCGCTTTCCGGATCACCTCCTGTCTCCCGCCCCCGTGCCCACTCCCGACATTGGTACAGTCCTGCTGCTGGCGGTCGCCGCCGGCCTGGTGCTGCTGCTGGTGCTGTGGGGGTACTACGACCGGCGGGACCGGCGGCTTTACGATGCCACCCGGCGCAAGACCACCTTCCACTGCCTGAAGTGCAGCCACGTCTACACCAGCGCGGGCACGCCGGAACTCTGTCCCTGTCCTCGCTGCGGGCATCCGAATCCGCGCCTGCGGTTCTAGCCGCCAGTTTTCCTCCTGCCGCTCCGCTTTCGAATCGACTGCCCCCAACCCCGTTTGCCAGTTTCCCCCCTTTCCCGTCATGACTCAAACCATCGCCGTCCTGGATTTCGGTTCCCAGTACACTCAGGTCATCGCCCGTCGCATCCGCGAGTGCCAAGTCTACTCGAAGATCTACCACTACACGACGTCGGCGGAGACGCTGAAGAAGGACGGGGTGCTCGGCATCATCCTCTCCGGTGGCCCGTCGAGCGTGCTCGCCGCGAAGGCGCCGCTGCCCGACAAGGCGATCTTCTCCCTCGGCCTGCCGATCCTCGGCATCTGCTACGGCGTGCAGCTGATGGGCCAGTTCCTCGGGGGCAAGGTCGCCCATAGCGAGGAACGCGAATACGGCCACGGCCGGCTCCAGATCCTCCGGCAGGGCGCGTTGTTCGCCGGGCTCGGCCACGTGGTGCGCGTGTGGAACTCCCATGGAGACAAGCTCACCCAGCTGCCCCGCGGTTTCTCCGCCACCGCCCGCACGGAGAACTCGCCCTACGCCGCCATCGAGAACCCCGAGAAGAAGTTCTACGGCCTCCAGTTCCATCCCGAGGTCCACCACACCGAGAACGGCGTCCAGATCCTGCGCAATTTCCTCTACAACGTCTGCGGCTGCAAAGGCGACTGGTCCATGGCCAACTTCGTCGACCGCGCCGTGGCCGAGATCCGCGAGAAGGTCGGCGACGGCCGCGTCATCCTCGGCCTCTCCGGTGGGGTCGACTCCTCCGTCGCCGCGGCGCTGATTCACAAGGCCATCGGCAAACAGCTCACCTGCGTCTTCGTCGACAACGGCCTGCTCCGCAAGAACGAGCGCGACTCCGTCGTCGCCCTCTACAAGCGCAACTTCAAGATCGACCTCCGCGTCGCCGATTCCGGCGCGCTCTTCCTCAAGAAGCTCAAGAAGGTCACCGACCCGGAGAAGAAACGGAAGATCATCGGCAAGACCTTCATCGAGGTCTTCGAGTCCTCGCTCAAGTCCATCGGCAAGGCGGAGTATCTCGCCCAGGGCACGCTCTACCCCGACGTGATCGAGAGCGTCTCCATCGACGGCAATCCCGCGGCCGTCATCAAGAGCCACCACAACGTCGGCGGCCTGCCGGCCCGCATGAAGCTCAAGCTCATCGAGCCGCTGCGTGAACTTTTCAAGGACGAGGTGCGCGCCCTCGGCACCGAGCTCGGCCTGCCGCGCGAGGTCGTCTGGCGCCAGCCGTTCCCCGGCCCGGGCCTCGCGGTCCGTGTCATGGGCGACATCACCGAGGAGCGCCTCGAGATCCTGCGCAACGCCGACGCCGTGCTCCACGAGGAGATGGTCGACTCGGGCTACTACTACAAGGTCTGGCAGTCGTTCTGCGTGTTCCTTCCGGTGCAGACGGTGGGCGTGATGGGCGACGAGCGCACCTACGACTACGTGATCGCCGTGCGCGTCGTGGAAAGCGTCGATGCCATGACGGCCGACTGGGCGCGCCTCCCGCACGACCTGCTGCAGAAGATCTCCACCCGTATCATCAACGAGGTGAAGGGCGTCAACCGCGTCGTCTACGACATCAGCTCCAAGCCGCCGGCCACCATCGAGTGGGAGTGAGCGCATAGGCCGTTGCGGTGGTGCGCGGCGGCGGGTACGGCGGGCCACCGCGACCGCCGCCCGGCGCGCCCGTGCTCGCGGCAGGGACTGCGGCCGGATTGCCTTTCCCGCCGTCCCCCTGCACTCTCGCCGGCATGACGCACTCCCGCCGCCTCCTGGCCCTCGCCGCGCTCCTCTCGTTGTTCGTCCCCGTCGTCCAGGCGGCCTCCGCCGACGAGGTGGTGGCGCTGGCCCGCCGTTATCTCGGCAAGGAACGCGACCTCGAGGCGATCCGCTCGATCCACTACAAGGGGACGATCGAGGTGTGCGATGCCGCGGGCGCGGTCCTGCCCGACGCCTCCGGCACGATCGAGCTCATCGTGCAGCGACCGGCACAGCAGTTGAATGTGCGCACGAGCGCCAGACTTCGTGACACCGTCGGACTCGACGACTTCTCGGGCTGGCAGCGGGTCGAGCCGCTCGATCAGGCGGGGAAGGCGCGCACGACCATCCTCCGGCGACCGGAGCTCTGGCGGCTGCAGGCCGTCACCGCGGAGAATCTCTATTTCTACCGAGGCCATGAGCGGCGCGGCGGGCGGATCGAGCTGCGCGGGGAGAGCACGATCGACGGACATGCCGCGGTCGCAGTGGCCTTCATCCACCCGCACGACATCGTGTTCCTCCGCCATTTCGACAGGAAGACCGGGCGCCTGCTCATGACCGATGATCCGGTCGGCGGCGAGGTGCACGAGGAGGGCGAGATGGTTGTCTCAGGAATCCGGTTTCCCCGCCGCATGCGTTCGAGCGGCAAGACCGCCGAGGGGAAGGGGTACTCGGTCACGATCAACTTCACGGCCATCACGGTGAACGAGACGTTCCCGGCGGAGCGCTTTGCGGTCCCGATGTTCGAAGCGAAGTAGGCCGGTTGCGGGGACGCCTGCGGCCGGGTCGTGCGCCGGGCTCCGACCGCCGGCTCCAGTCCGCCGCACTGTCCGGTTGCCAACGGTCCCGCTGCGGCCTTTCGTGCCCGTTGCCATGCGTCTTCTCCGGTCCTCCGCACCGAACTTCCGTTCCGAACTCGCGCGTTTCTGCGCGGCCGCCGCCGCGCCGGCCGAGATCCGCGATGCCGTCGCGTCCATCCTCGCGGATGTGCGCGCGCGCGGCGACGCCGCCATCGCCGACTACGTGCGCAAATTCGACAAGGCGGAGCTCGCCCCCGCGCAGTTCCGCGTGAGTGCCACCGAACTGGCCGCCGGGGCCAAGTCGCTCACGCGCGAGCAGCGCGCGGCCATCAAGGCCTCGCACCGCAACATCGTCGCCTACAACCGCCGCGGCCTTCCCAAGGATTGGACGGCGCGCAACCCCGATGGCGCGCAGGTGGGAGAGCGTTTCTACCCGATCCGCCGCGTGGGCCTCTATGTGCCGGGCGGCCAGGTGCCGCTTGTCTCCACGGTTTTGATGACGGTCGTGCTCGCGCAGATCGCCAAGTGCCCGGAGATCGCCGTGTTCACGCCCTCCGGCCCCGATGGCAAGGTGTCGCCCGCCATGCTGGGCGCGCTGCACACGATCGGCATCACGGAGGTCTACCGCATCGGCGGCGTGCAGGCCGTGGCCGCGATGGCCTACGGCACCGCGACCATCCCCGCCGTCGACAAGGTCTTCGGCCCGGGCAACGCCTACACCGTCGAGGCGCAGCGCCAGGTGTTCGGCACCGTGGGTGTCGCGCTCCTGCCCGGTCCGAGCGAAGTGTGCGTGATCGCCGATGGCTCCGCGAATCCCGAATACGTCGCCGCCGATCTGCTCGCCCAAGCCGAGCACGGCACCGGCCGCGAGAAGGTCTATTTCGTCACCACCTCCGCGAAGGTGCTCGCCGCCGTCGAGGCCGCGATCGAGCGCCAACTCGCCGAGGCCGGCCGCGCCGCGCTCATCCGCCGCGTGCTCGAAACCGGTTCGCTCGCGATCCTCGCCAAATCGCTGGACGAGGCCGCCGCGATCGCCGATTTCATCGCGCCCGAGCACCTCGAGCTCGAGGTGAGCGCGAAGGCCGTGCCGGCGCTGCTCAAGAAGATCACCACCGCCGGCGCCGTGCTCGTCGGCGGCGAGACGCCGACGGCGCTGGGCGATTTCGTCGCCGGCCCCAGCCACACGTTGCCCACGGGGCGCACGGGGCGCTTCTTCAGCGGCCTGCGCGTGGCGGACTTCCTGCGACGCACGAGCGTCGTGCGCTACGACGCTCGCAGCCTGCCGATGGCCGCACCCGTCGTCGCCGCTTTTTCCGCCATGGAGCAGCTCGATGCCCACGGCCGCTCCTGCACGCGTCGGCTGGCGCGACGCTGACGCGGCGACGGCGACAAAAAGCCCGACGCGCTTCGGCACGTCGGGCTTTTTGTGTGTCGCGCCGGCCGGAGGATCGCCCCAGGCCGGAGGGAGTCCGAGCGCCTACTTCGTCGAGAACTTGTAGATGATCGTGTTCGAGTAGTCCTCGCCGGGGCGGAGGACGGTGCTCGGGAAGTTCGCGTGGTTGGGCGAATCCGGGAAGTGCTGGGGCTCGAGGCAGAAGCCGGAGCGCTTCTGGTAGACCTGGCCGTACTTGCCGGTGATGGTGCCGTCGAGGAAGTTGCCGGCGTAGAACTGCACGGCGGGCTCGGTCGAGAGGACTTCCATCACGATGCCGGTCACGGGCGAGGAGACGACGGCGTGCGAGCAGAGTTCGCCGGGCGTCTTCTGGTTGACGACCCAGTTGTGATCGTAGCCGGGGCCGTACTGGAGCACCGTATCGGGATCGTCGATCCGGGCGCCGATGGCGGTGGGCTGGCGGAAGTCGAACGGTGTGCCTTCGACCGACACGATCTCGCCGGTGGGGATCAGGCCCTTGTCGACGGGCGTGGTCTTGTCGGCGTTGAGCGTGAGGACGTGGTCGAGGATGGTGCCGCCGCCGCTGAGGTTGAAGTAGGAGTGGTGGGTGAGGTTGATGATGGTGGCCTTGTCGGTCTTCGCCTTGAACGTGAGGCAGAGCGCGTTCTCGTTGGTCAGCGTGTAGGTGGCGACCACGTCGAGGTTGCCCGGGTAGCCCTGCTCGCCGTCCTTGCTGTGGTAGGTGAGCTCGAGCGCGGCGCCGCAGCAGGCTGTCGCGGGTTTGCCCTGCCAGACGACCTTGTCGAAGCCCTTCTCGCCGCCGTGGAGGGTGTTGGCCCCGTCGTTGAGCGGAAGCTGGTAGGTCTGGCCGTCGAGGGTGAACTGGCCCTTGGCGATGCGGTTGCCGTAGCGGCCGATGAGCGCGCCGAAGTACGGGGTCTTCGCCACGTAGCCGTCGACGTTGTCGTAGCCCATGACGACATCGACCATCTTGCCGGCCTTGTCGGGCACGAGCAGGGAGACGACGATGCCGCCGTAGTTGGTGATGGTGGCCTCGGCGCCCTTGTCGTTGCGCAGGGTGAAGAGTTCGACCGGCTTGCCGTCGACGGTGCCGAACGGCTTGGAGGTGACGGTGCCGGCGAGGGCGGCGCTGCTTAGGGCGGTGGCCAACGCGAGTGCGGAGGCGATCTTGATCGGGGTGTTCATGGTGGATCGGGTTTTGGGTATGGGAAAGCGGAGGGACCGGCGGAATCAGTGCGCGGTTCCCGGCTGGCCGTAGTAGGCGCCGGGGCCGTGCTTGCGCTTGAAATGTTTGTTGAGCAGCTCGGACTCGATGGTCGGGAGCTCGGGCTCGAGCTGGAGCGACATCAGCGCCATGTGCGCGATGCACTCGGTGGCGACGGCGACCTCGACGGCGCCGGCGACGGTCGGCCGCCAGGTGAAGGGCGCGTGGCGGTTCACGAGCACGGCGGGGAAATCGAGCGGGTCGAGCTTCCCCGCGGCGAAACGCTCGACGATCACGTTGCCCGTCTCCCACTCGTAGGCGCCGCCGCCGATCTCGGCCGCGGTCATCTTGCGGGTCACGGGGATGTTGCCGAAGAAGTAGTCGGCGTGTGTGGTGCCGAAGATCGGGATACTGCGGCCGGCCTGGGCGAACGCGGTGGCGTGGGAGGAGTGGGTGTGGACGACGCCGCCGATGGTCGGGAACGCGAGGAAGAGCCGGCGGTGTGTGGGCGTGTCGGACGAGGGGCGGAAGGTGCCTTCGACGATCTTCCCCTCGAGGTCGACGAGGACCATGTCCTCGGGCTTGAGGGCGGCGTAGTCGACGCCGCTGGGCTTGATGGCGAAGATGCCCTTGGCGCGGTCGATGGCGGAGGCGTTGCCGAAGGTGAGGTTGATGAGCCCGTGCTTGGGCAGGGCCAGGTTGGCCTCGTAGGCCTCGCGTTTGAGTTCGGTGAGCATGGGCGGGAAGAGGTAGTGAGTAGCGGGTAGTGGGTAGCGAGGAGGCGGATGGCGGAGTACGGAGAAACGGAGGACGGACGTTGGAACCGCTAATGGACGCTGATGAACGCTGATCCGGAGGAGGGAACCACTAATTCACACTAATGGACACTAATTCGGAGGTGTCCGGGGTAGGAGCCTGCTTGCAGGCGAATCGGGGCGGAATCGCCTGCAAGCAGGCTCCTC
>DAOOFR010000177.1:0-7195 GCA_035415285.1 Opitutaceae bacterium | reverse complement strand
CTCTTCGTCCCGCCTGTCGGCCTCATGGCATCTACCCGCCGATTGCATTGTCACGGCTCAGCCCAGCGGCGAGTTGCGCCACTCCGCCGGCAGCAGCGCCGCGATGCCGTGGATCGTCATCTGGTAGTACAACCAGAATACGAACACCCCGAGCGCGATCAGGAACACCGCCTCGCCCACGCCGCCGGCGCTCGACTTGCTCGTGCGGTGCAGCGCCTGCACCAGCTTCTCCAGCGCCGGCGAGAGCAGGAACGCCACCACCGTGCCGCCGAAGAGCACCAGCGCGATGACCACCGTCGTGCGCACAAACGGCTCGTCGATCACCTCCGCCTTGTAGCTCACCAGGTTGTTCACCAGGTTGAGCAGCAGCAGCAGGCACGGGAGCACGTAGTAGTTCTTGACCGCAGTGGCCTTCTTCATGGGCCCGGCGAGCGTGCCGGGCCCGTCGCCGGATTTCAATCCCGCCGCCGCACCGCCCCGGCCGCCCGCCGTCTACAACGGCACCGCGTCCAGCTCGCGCCCGAGGGCCCGCGCCTCCGAGTAGATCCGCGCCAACCCCAGCACGAGCGGCACCCAGCCCAGCGGCCCGGCCCCCGCCCCCAGCGCCGCCCGCCGCACCGCCCCGACCGCCAGCGCGATCATCCGCGTCGCCAGACCGAAGTGACGCGCCCGCGTCGTCAGCCGGCCGGCCCAGGCGCCGACCACCTCCGGCCCGGCCGCGGTGTCGATCGCGCACCGCAGGTCGAAATCGCCCCCGCGCGCCGCCCACGCCTGCCCGGCCGGATCGCTCCCCTGGTTGGCGGAAAACAGGAACCCCACGCCGCTGCAGAACACCCGCGCCGCCTTCCGCAGCCGGAAGGCCACCGCGCCCGCGAAGTGCCACACCACGCGGCAGAGGTTGCCCAGCCAGGAGTCCGCGAACAGCCGCGCCACCGCCCGCGCCGCCCCGCGCAACATCCGGCCCACCCAGGCGATCGCCCGCCGCACCCCGTCGAACAGCAGGTTCGCCATCCGCTCGCCGGCCGCGTGCAGGTCCGCCCACAGCCCCGGCCGCTCCGCCAGCCGCGCCGCCAGCGCCGCCACGATCTCCCGCGAGGCCTGCTCGCGCGGGAGGTTCTCCTCGCGGGCCCGCAGCTGCCGCGTGCGCCGGAAGAACTCCGGCAGCTCCGCCCGCAACCGCCGCTCGGAGGCGAAGGCCATCACCCCCTCCAGCTCCGTGTCCTCGAAAAACCGGCGCAGCGCGGTCGACGCCTCTGTATCCACAAGTCGGATGGTGGCATGTCCCGGCCGGCCGTGGCGTTCCGTGCGCCGCAGCACCGGCACGCCGTCCGGCGCCACCTCGTAGCCGAGCAGCCACAGCTCGATCTTGGCCGCACACACCGCCAACGCCTCCACCGCACGGCGACGCTCCTTCGGCAGCCCCTCGCCCGGTTCGCCCGGCGCCTGCGCCAGCAGCGCCACGAGCCCTTCGTGGTCGAACAACCGCGCCGCCAGCTCCGGCGTGAGCGCGGCGCCGCCGTCGGCCACCGGGGCGCCGAGGTCCGCCATCACGGCCGCCCAGGCGCGCCGCGCGGCCGCACCGTCGCCGTCGACCGGGAACCCGAGCACCGCCAGCCGCAACCGCACGGCCCGCGCGAGCGCCGGTCGCGCCGCGCCGGCGACAAAGCACCACTCGGGGCGCAGCGGCGTCTCGAAGTCGAAGAGCTCGCGCAACCGGTCCCACGTCGCCACCTCGGGCCGGCCGTGGTCCGGCAGCCCCGCCTCGCGCTGGAACTCCCGCAGCGCCGCCGCCAGCCCGGGCGTCCAGTCGTCCGCGGGCGTGCCGCCGGGCTCGACCACCGCGTAGCCGAGCCGCTGCAGCCGGCTGCGCAACGTGCGCACCTGCGCGGGCGCGACGGACGCCGCGGTCGCTTCCGTCTCCAGCGGCGCCACTTCGCCCGCCGCACAGGCGGCGTCGAAATACGCGAACAGGCCGGCCGCGGCGGCCCCGGGCGCCGGCTCCTCGCTCGCCCGCCGGAACGCCGCAAGCGCGTCCCGACCGTTGTCGGCCTCGGGGGGCATGGGCATCTCGTGCCGGATGCGCACCGCCTACTTGGCGAGCGCTTCCTTCACCGTGTCGGCGAAGAGGTCGAAGATCGCCTTGCGCGCGTCCAGGCTCGACTGCACCGCCGCCTTGTGCGCGTCGACCACCCACGCGGGCGGCTCGGGGTCCGAGACGAATTGCGTCACGTCGCCGTCGAAGTTCACCAGCGTGGCCAGCGCGATCTTCATCGTGCCGGAGGTCTTGGCGTCCTTCATCATCTTGTCCCAGTCGAGCGGATCGTTGCTGCTGCCGTCGCCGGGTTTCACGTAGGTGGCGATGTCGCCACGGAAGGTGACGACCTCGAGGCTGCTGAAGTCGCCAATCTTGTTCTTGAGGCTTTCGAGGGCTTTGCCGATCGGGGAGGTGCTCATGGTGTCCGGAGGGATTCGGGGTTGGATGAGCGGAAGCCGTGGGGCTGCTCCCGGTGGGTGCGCACCATGCGCGCCCGCATCCACATTGGCAACTCGGCCATTGGCCGGGCCCCGGCGGCCGGTATCCGGCCCCAGAAAATCCCTGCAACCGCAGGATGGACGAACGCCCGCCGACCCTCTAACGTCACGCCCTGAATGAAGTTGCGACTCCTTCTGCCCCTCCTCGCGTTGCCGGCGTTTGCGACCACCGGTTTCGCGCAGAACACCGAATCCGCCGCCCAACTCCGCCGCGATTTTGCCACGGTGCAACAGCAGCGCGACTCCCTCGCCGAGCAACTCGCGCAGGCCAAACGCGACGCCGAGGCTCTCCTCGTCGAACGCGATGCGCTCCGCGCCGAACAGGAGGCCGCCAAGGCCCAGCTCTCCGCCGCCCAGACCAGCGCCGTCGAGGCCAGCGAGGCCGTCCGCGCCCAGAAGGAGGCCGAGATGACCGTCGACATGACCGTGCGCGCCTACGCCCTCAAGGAGCAGGAGGCGATCGAGGCCGTGAAGGCCGCCCAGGCCGCCGCCGAGAAGCAGCTCGCCGCCGAGCAGGCCCGCGATGCCGCCCTCGCCGAGGCCGCCCAGGCCGCCGCCGAACGCGACGCCGCCAAGCAGGCCGAGGCCGCCGCCCTCGCCTCCAAGGCCGCGATGCAGAACGAGCTCTACGCCGCGCAGATCCGTATCGACAACTTGGCGCGCGCGCTCTCCGCCCGCAGCGGCGTGCCCTTCGCGCCGGCCGCCGCCCTCGCCCCCACCCCGGTGGAGACCGGGGCGACCGAGCCCGCCGCCGCCCCCCGGCCCGCGCCGGCGCAAGTCGCCGGCCCGTTGCGCACCCACACCGTCGCCGAAGGCGAGAACCTCTCGATCATCTCCTTCAAATACTACCAGTCGCCGAACAAGTGGGACAAGATCGTCGCCGCCAACCGCGCGAAGCTCAGGAACCCCGACATGCTCCGCGCCGGCATGGTCCTGGTCATCCCCTGAGCCCCGCGCCCGCCGCGCCCCGCCTCCCCGACCCCGGCCCGCCCGCCGGGGTTTTTTGTCGCCGGTTTTCGGCCACAATCGGCGTTGCCTCGCCGACGGCGGGCCGCGATCGTCGCCGCAACCCTGCCACCCCGAACACCCGATGAACATCCGCGGAACCGAAGGCCTCTCGCCGGCCGACCTCCAGGCCGAGATCGCGCGCGGCGCGCGTTTTGTCAGCTACCAGTGGTGCCTGTCGCTGCTGGTCGTCACGTTCAAGCGTGGCACCCGCCTCCACTACCTCCGTCCCGGCGAGACCGGCTTCCTGCCCTCCTTCTGCTGGAGCGCGTTCAGCCTTGTCGCCGGCTGGTGGGGCATCCCCTGGGGCCCGATCTACACCCTCGGTGCGCTCTGGACCAACCTGCGCGGCGGCATCGACGTCACCGCCGCCGTCTCCGCCGAACTCGCGGCCGACCACGGCGCCCCGGCCGTGCCGCCGTTGGCCGGCACCGGCGCCGGCGCGCCGCGCTGGTCGGCCGGCCCGCTCGCCGCCCTCGGCGTGTTTGCGGCCGCGATCTTCGCCGTGGTCGGCGGCTCGCTGCACTACGCGCAGCAGCACCGCGCCGTCGCGCTCGTGAACGGACTCGACACCCCCTATGCGGTCTCGATCGACGGCGTCAGCCATCCCCTTCCCGCCCACAGCACGCGCCGGCTTGAGCTGCCCGAGGGCATGCACCGCGCCGTCGCCACGCTGCCGGGCGGGGTGGGCGAGACCGCGTTCGCCTTCACCACCGACGCCGAGCCCGTGGTCGTCAATCCCGACTCCGCCGCGCTCGTCGCCGAGGAGAGCTGCGTCTACGCCTCCGAGTCGAAGCCCGCCGGCGAGAACCCGGCGCCCACCCTCCACTCCGGCCGCCAGGTCTACCGGTTCGGATCCCCCGACTACTTCCTCGAGGAGTTCCCCGACTCGGTGTCGATGCCCAAGCACGCCGACCGCATCACGCGCACCCGCCTGGCCGTCTACCCTGACATCGCCATCGGCCAGACCGCCGCCATCATCCTCGCCCGCTCCGGCCGCCCGGCGCTCGTCGAGTACCTCTCGGCCCTGGGCGCGCGCCTGCCCCGCAACCAGACCGTGCTCGCCACCGCGGCACAGATGCTCGAACCGGCCGAGGCGCGGAACTTCTTCGCCCAACATCTGGCCACGCGCCCCGTCCTCGTGGAATGGCACCGCGTCTACCAGAGCTACGGGCGGGTGCGCCTGCCCGAGGTGGATCTGCACGCCGAATACCGCCGCCTCGCCGAGGCCGAGCCCGAGGAGGGCGCCTTCGCCTATCTCTACGGCCGGCTGCTCGACAACCCGGCGGAGGACACCGCCTGGTTCGAGCGCGCCATCGCCGCCGGGCGGCCCTGCGCCTACGGCCACCTCGCCCTCGCCTACGCCGCCGCCTCCCGCGGCGATTTCCCCGGCGCCCTCGCCTGCCTGGATCGCGCCCGCCAAGCCGGCGTCGACTCCCCCTCCGAACGCTCCCAGCGCATCGACTGCCTCCTCGCCCTCGGCCGCCCCGCCGACGCCCTCCGCGAGTTCCGCTCCAGGTCCGGTCATGCCACCATCGATTTCGACCACGCCGGCACCGAGTTCCACCTCAGCTACCTGGCCGCGGGCAAGGCCGCCGCGCAGCGCGTCGTCGACGACTTCATCGCCCGCCTGCCCGAGGGGCTCCGCGCGCAGTCGAGCCCGACGATCCGGAAAAACTTCGGCGCCCGCCTCGCCTACTACGAGGGCAACCCCGCCGCCGTCGGCGCCAACATCGACGACGAGGACGACGACTCCGACAAGTTCGTCGCCGCCCTCTGCCGCGCCGACCGCGCCGCCGCCGAGCGGCACCTCGCCGCCCTGCCCCGGCAGACCAGCACCTCCTGGCTCCTGCTCTACCTCTCGGCCCGCCTCGCCCGCGACCCCCGCGCCGAGGCGTATTGGAACAACGCTGTCACCGCCCTCGCGGGCGAACCCGAGGGACATGCCCGCCTCGCCGCCCACTTCGCCGGCACCGCTCCCCTCGCCTCCGCGGACATCGTCGACCTGCCCATGGATTTCGCCGAGAAGCGCCTCGTGCTCACGGCGATCGGCCTGCACGAGCCCGCGTTGCGCGCCGCGGCCTTCGCCCGCGCCCGCCAGTGCAACTTCAGCCGCGAGTTCCCCCACCACCTCGTCGCCGCCGCCCTCGCCACCGAGCGGCTCTGAGCGGGTGCGCGGACCAATCCCGCCTTTCCTCCGCCGTCCGAACCTACCACCCTCGGTCTCAGCCATGGCGCTCCCCGACTCCATCCGCGACCGGATCGAACTCTTCTCCCGCAACGAGGAGCAGTACCGCGACTCCGGCTACAAGGAGGCCCAGCTCCGCCAGGAGTTTCTCGATCCGCTCTTCGCCGCCCTCGGCTGGGACATGGACAACCGCGCCGGCCACGCCGAATCCTACAAGGACGTCGTCCACGAGGACGCCATCAAGATCGGCTCCGAGTCGAAGGCCCCCGACTACTCCTTCCGCATCGGCGGCACCCGCAAGTTTTTCGTCGAGGCCAAGAAACCCTCCGTCCTCATCAAGGACGACCCTGCGCCCGCCTACCAGCTCCGCCGCTACTCCTGGTCCGCCAAGCTCCCGCTCGGCATCCTCACCGACTTCCAGGAGTTCGCCATCTACGACACCCGCATCCGCCCGGCCCAAGGCGACAAGGCCCACACCGCCCGCCTCTTCTACTGCACCTACCGGCAGCTTCCCGAAAAGTGGGACGAGATCGCCGGCATCTTCGCCAAGGACTCCGTCCTCCGCGGCTCGTTCGACAAGTACGCCGCCACCACCCGTGGCAAACGCGGCACCGCCACTGTCGATGTCGCCTTCCTCGAGGAGATCGAGCGCTGGCGTGAGGTCTTCGCCCGCGCCCTCGCGCTGCGCAACGAGGCGCTCTCCCAACGCGACCTCAACTTCGCCGTCCAGCGCCTCATCGACCGCCTCATCTTCCTGCGCATCGCCGAGGATCGCGGCCTCGAGCCCTTCGGCCAGCTCCAGGCCCTCACGGCCGGGAACAACCTCTACCCGCGCCTGCGCGAAATCTTCGAGCGCGCCGACTACCGCTACAACTCCGGTCTCTTCCACTTCGAGAAGGACACCGACTGCACCGAGTCGCCCGACCGCCTCTCCCTCCGCCTCGACCTCGACGACGCCCCGCTGAAGGACGTCCTCAAAAACCTCTACTACCCGGCCAGCCCCTACGTCTTCAGCGTCATCCCGGCCGATATCCTCGGCTCCGTCTACGAGCGCTTCCTCGGCAAAGTCATCCATCTCACCGACGGCCATCGCGCCCGCATCGAGGAGAAACCCGAGGTCCGCAAGGCCGGCGGCGTCTACTACACGCCCACCTACATCGTCGACTACATCGTCCGCCAGACCGTCGGCACGCTCGTGGCCGACAAGACCCCGAAGCAGATCGAGAAACTCCGCGTGCTCGATCCCGCCTGCGGCTCCGGCTCCTTCCTCATCGGCGCCTACCAGTTCCTCCTGGATTGGTACCTCGACTACTACGCCAGGAACGACCCCGAGAAATGGGCGAAACAGAAGCCGCCGCGCCTCTACGAGACCGCGCCCAACGCCGCCCGCGATGCCTTCGGCCAAATCCGCAATCCGCCGGGTTCAATCCGCACTCCGCAATCCGAAATCCGCATTCAAAGGAACTGGCA
>DAOOFR010000176.1:0-7207 GCA_035415285.1 Opitutaceae bacterium | reverse complement strand
CCGCCCGCCGCCGACGAGGTGGAGCCCCCTCCGGCCCTGCAGCCGGCGAGCACCCGCGTGGCCCCGGCGGCTGATCGCGACCTCCAACCGGAGCGCAGCACGATCAAGCAGTACCTCACCGAGATCGGCAAAACGCCCCTGCTCACCCCCGCCGAGGAGGTGGCGCTGGCCAAGCGCATCAAGCGCGGCGACCGCGAGGCGCGCAACCACATGATCCAGGCGAACCTCCGCCTCGTCGTGAAGATCGCGCACGACTATAAGGACTTCGGCCTCCCGCTGCTCGACCTCATCAGCGAGGGCAACATCGGCCTCATCAAGGCCGTCGAACGTTTCGACCCCGCCAAGGGCGGCAAGCTCTCCACCTACGCCGCCTGGTGGATCAAGCAGTCGATCAAGCGCGCGCTGGCCAACCAGTCCAAGACGATCCGCCTGCCCGTCCATCTCGTCGACAAGATCTCCAAGATGCGCAAGGTCGCCACCGCCCTCACCGAGGAGTTCGGCCGCGAACCCACCGAGGAGGAGATCGCGATCGAGATGCAGATCCCGACCAACAAGATCGCCCACATGAAGACGGTGAGCGTGCGTCCCGCCTCGCTCGACGCCCCCCTCAACGACGAGGAAGGCGGCAGCCCCTTCGGCGAAATCGTGGGCGACGAGAACGCCGCCAGCCCCTACGAGACCCTCCGCGAGAAGAACATCCAGGGCGATCTGCGCGACCTGCTCGACTCCCTCGACGAACGCGAGGCCCGCATCATCAAGCTGCGCTTCGGCATCGACGGGAACAACGAGATGACCCTCGAGGAGGTCGGCAAACTCTTCAACGTCACCCGCGAGCGCGTCCGCCAGCTCCAGAACCTCGCGATTTCGAAGATGCGCAAGGCCATGCGCCGCATCGAGACCCAGCGCACCAAGGACGACATCGACGAGGAGCGTCGCGTCCGCGAGCGCATGGCCGTCATCCGAGAGTTCATCACCGAGAAGTCCAAGCGCCCCGACCGCTGAGCGCCGCGCCACGCCCCCCCACGGCCGCGCCCGCCAGTCCCGTCCCGCTCGTCACCACAGAGCCAGGTCGCGCCTGCTTCGGCCGCCCGGAGACCGGAGCCACTTCCACCAGCTCCTTCCCCTGCGCCCATGACACCGCCCCTCCTCCCCCGCCGACTCGCCACCCTCCTCGGGCTCGCGGCACTGCTGGCCGGCCCGCTCGCCGCCGCGGTGCCCACCGCCCCCGCCGCCGCCAGCGACCCCGCCGTCGCCCCGGCCAGCGGGGTCGAGAACTCCGTGGTCAAGATCTTCGCCACCAAGCGCAACCCGGACACCTTCCGCCCCTGGACCAAGCAGGCGCCCAACGAGGCCACCGGCAGCGGCGTCGTGATCGCGGGCAACCGCATCCTCACCAACGCCCACGTCGTCCTCTACGCCAGCCAGGTGCAGGTGCAGGCCAACCAATCCGCCGAGAAGATCTCCGCCACCGTCGAGGCCCTCGCGCCCGGCATCGATCTGGCCGTGCTCAAGCTCGACGACGAGGCGCTCTTCGCCACCCGCCCGCCCCTCGCCTTCGCCGACACCATGCCCGCCGTGAAGGATGCCGTCATGGCCTACGGGTTCCCCACCGGCGGCACCGAATTGTCCATCACCAAGGGCATCGTCTCCCGCATCGAGTTCGGCCGGTACAACCACAGCACCTCCGGTCTGCGTATCCAGATCGACGCCGCCATCAACCCCGGCAACTCCGGCGGCCCGGCCGTCGTCGGCGACCGCATGATCGGGCTGGCCTTCAGCCACCTCGGCGGCGCCGACAACATCGGCTACATCATCCCCTCCGAGGAGATCCAACTGTTCCTCCACGACATCGCCGACGGCCGCTACGACGGCAAACCCGGCATCTTCGACGAGTTCCAGACCCTGCAGAACCCCGCGCTGCGCGACTTCCTCCGGCTCCCCCCGGGCACCAAGGGCCTCGTCGTCCATAAACCCGCCGACGACACAGCCGACTACCCGCTGCGCGAATGGGATGTGGTCACCCACATCGGCGACACCCCGATCGACGAGGACGGCATGATCCGCCTCACGCCCAACCTCCGCGTCTCCTTCGGCTACAAGGCCCAGCACCTCGCGCGCGACGGCAGGATCCCGCTCACCCTCGTTCGCGCCGGCCAGGAGTTCGCCATCGAACTGCCCGCCCCCGCCGACCGCCCGCAGCTCGTCCCCGACCTCGAGGGCGCCTACCCCTCGTACTTCATCTACGGCCCCTACGTCTTCTCCGCGGCCACCAAGCCCTTCGTCTCCGGCGTCGTCGGCAACAAGATCCAGATCGGCTTCGCCCTCGGCATCACCGCCAACCCGCTGCTCCTGCGCCTCGGCGACCGGCCGGCCTTCCCCGGCGAGGAACTCGTGGTCGTCTGTTCCCCGTTTTTCCCGCACAAGCTCGCCAAGGGCTACGACAACCCCATCGCCTGCGTCATCAAGACCGTCAACGGCATCGCCATCAAGAACCTCGCCCATCTCGTCGCGGTCCTGCGCGACAGCCGCGAGGAGTTCATCTCCGTCGCCTTCGACCGGCGCGGCGCCGAGGCCCAGGTCTTCAAGCGCCAGGAGATGCTCGCCGCCACCGAGGAGATCCTCGGCGACAACGGCGTGCGCGCCCAAGGCTCCCCCGACCTGCTCGAGATCTGGAACGCCAAGCCCGCGCAATAGTCCGCGCCGCCACCGGCGGCACCTGCCGCCCGCCCCGCGTCGAGGCCGGCCCTCCGGATCTGCGTGGATCGGTGGATGAAGGGAGTAGGGCCGGTCTGCGACCGGCCCCGGCGGGCATGAGTCGGCAGGCAACGGCGCGGGCTTGTGGCGAAGACTCGGGAGCCGGCGTGGATCGCAGGCGTCCAGTCGGAGACTGGGCCTACGGGTCACGGAGCACCGAGTCCACGGAGCCTGAACTGGAAGCTCGCCTCCGTCATCCGTCTTCCGCCCACAACTCACCGGCAACCGGCCACCGGCAACTGGCAACTGGCAACTGGTTACCGTCCACTGGCCACCGTTCTCCGCCGTAGCGATGGTCGTGAGACCATCGTGCCGTCCTCGCGAGCCCCTTCGTCCACCGGATACCGCCCACAGCCCACCGGCCACCGGCCGTCCGCTCACCGGCAACCGCCCACCGGCCACTGTCTACCGGCAACCGTCACCTATCCGTGGGCGTTGCGCCCGGGGGGGGCGGGGCGGATATCTGCCCACGCGGATGATTGCTCCGGAATCCCGTTGGTGTATGGGTGGCGGCATGAGGATTCCGATACCGGCGGGGTTGCTGTTCGTGTTCGGGCGGGGCCTGGGGCTCGTTCTTCTGGCGACTATTCTGGCTGGGGATGCGCTGGCGGCCGACCCCGCCCAGCCCGTGGGGGAGTCCGTTCGGGCCGCGGCGGATCGCGTGTGGAAGATCTACGAGAAGGGCGACAACATCGAAGCCGGTCGGCAGGGCGGTGCACTGGTCGGTGCGGCCGACTTTTTCCGATCGGAGGGAAAACTGGAGCAGGCGTGCGAGTACTATCGCCGGGCTGGGCTGGTGCGACCATGGGATCTGGACGCGAAGGAGCGTTATGCGGAAGTGCTGCAGCAACTCGGGGAGACTGTTGCCGCCCGCGATGTGGCCGGACAGGTACAGGCCTTGGCCGAGACGGATAAACTGCAGGAGGCCTGTCACGCACTGCTCGGTGGCATCCCGCCGCCGCAACTGCCGGCACCGGCGGATCTCGCGCCCAACCCAGGAGAGACGATCCTGATTCTGGTACCCGGCCCCGGGGGCCGCCGCTGGCTGCTGAACGAGGCAGGCGGGCGTTTATCGG
Organism: Opitutaceae bacterium; assembly: GCA_035415285.1. GTDB lineage: Bacteria > Verrucomicrobiota > Verrucomicrobiia > Opitutales > Opitutaceae > CAJCBL01. The sequence goes on along the minus strand of DAOOFR010000176.1, from coordinate 3,377 downwards.
CCGGGCTCGGCATCCGCGTCGGCGTTGCCACCGCGCACTTGGGAGTGGGCGCCGCCGATCGGACCGGGCGGAGTCGGCTCATCAAGCACCTGCGCAAGAATCTGCCGTGGGCGGATCCGCGGCTTGCGGTGTTCCTGCCGAGCAGGAAAGGCGCAGCTCCGGAGGAGCTGAGCGACGACGAGGTCATCGGCGTAATGGAACGGCTGTGCCAACAGGACGGGGGCAAGGAGAAGCTGGCGGCGTTCACGGCCGCGCTGGCCGAGGCGGACAGGCGGCTCCAGTGGGACGCCGATCGCTTGCTGGCTGTGCTCGCCCGGGAATACCCGGACCGGGGGAAGCCCCGGGTGGTCCATCTGGCGGCACTTCCGATGGACCTCTATTCGGGGACGGGGAATTTTCTCTTCGGCAGTGCGCTCGAGAACGGCAACTATGCCGTGGCCTCGTACGAGCGATTCACCGCGAGTTTCACCGGCGAGCCGCCCAATCGTGAGCGGTTGGTCGAGCGCACCACCAAACAGCTGCTTTCGTCGTTTGGCTTCGCCGTCGGAGTGCCGCGCTGCGCGGACCCCCGTTGCGCGCGTTCGTATTCGGGCTCTCTCAACGAGCATGATGCGAAAGGTGCCGGCCTTTGCTCCGAATGCCGGTCCGCTTTTGCCAAGGCGCTCGGGCATGAGTTGCCGCCATGGCCCGACAAGGGCCCCTGAGCCGACCACCCCATACTGGGCATCGCCCTTTCTCTGTTTCCGCAGACGACAGAAGGGGCCCAAGGGAGCAGTCCCCCCTCGACTCGGGCGCGAACCGCCATGGGGACTCGCGTCCCCGGCACCACGCCTACTTCATCCCGGCGTAGACATCAGGATACTCCGGGCCGCGCTTCTTGAAGCGTTTGTGCTGCCAGAGGTACTGCTCGGGCGCGGCGCGCACGAAACGCTCGATCACCGCGTTGATCGCCGTGCCCTCCGCCACCGGGTCCTCCGGCAGCTCCGGCAGCGGCGCGCCGATCGTGATGCGGTAGTGCCAGCGGCCGTCCTTGCGCTCGCGCACCGCGCCCCACGGGACCACCAGCGCGCGACCGAGTCTCGCCACCTTGCCGGTGGCGGCGTTGGTCACCGCGGGCACCCCGAAGAACGGCGCGACCACCGAATCCTTGATCCGTTTCCCCTGGTCCGGTGCGTACCAGAGCATGTCGCCCTCGCGCAGCGCCCGCACCGCCCCCTTCAGGTCGTCGGCCGGGAACATCCGGTGCAGCCAGCGCGTGCGCAGCCGCAGGATCTCGTGCGCGAACACCGGATGGTTCGGGTTGCGGTAGAACGCGCTCAACGGCCGGTGGGCGTTGGCGATGCGGCCCGATATCTCGATCGTGTGGAAATGCGCGCTCAGCAGCAGCACACCGCGCCCCGCCGCCCGCGCCGCCTCGAGATGCTCCACCCCCTCGATCGAGTAGCGGCCGGTGAAACGCTCCGGCGGGCTGTAGTAGGCGATCAACGCCTCCATCGCGCCCATGCCGAACGACTCGTAGCAGCGCCGCGCCAGCCGCCGGCGCTCCTTCGCCGTCAGCGCGGGGAAGCAGAGCGCGAGGTTGCGCAGCGTCACCGCGCGCCGCACCGGCACGAGATGGAACATCACGCGCCCCAGCCAGCGCCCGCCCCAGAGCAGCAGCGACCAGGGCAGCGGCGCGAGCAGCCGCAGGCATCCAAGCAGCAACCACGCCGGCCAATGCTGCGGCATCCAGAGTCGCGGGGCTTGCTTCTCGCCGGCCATCAGCCGCTCCTCCGGTTCGTCGCCGCCAGCGCGCGCAGCAGAAAGTACAGCATCTCCATCCGCGGCAGCGCCCGACCGGCCGCGGCGGCGCGCCGCACCGGCTCGCCCCAGATGCTCTCGACCTCCAGTTCCCGCCCGGCCTGCCAGTCGAGCAGGCTCGACGGCTTGTACGCGCCGAGCGGCGGCGTGCGCGCCATCTGGAAATCCGCATAGCTCTCCGGGATCGTGAAGCCCAGCGCCGCCGCGCCCTGCAGCACCTCGGTCATCAGCTCGCGCGAGAGTTGCCGCAGCCCCTCGTCGGCCAGCACCCGGTCCGTCGTGATCCCGCCGGCGGCGATGGTCACGCCATTGAACGGCACGTTCCACACCAGCTTCTTCCAGCGCTCCTCGGCGAGGTTGTCCGTCGCCCGCGCCTTGATGCCAGCCTCTTTGAAAAGCGCCACGATCTCCTGCAGGCGCTCGCTCGCCGGCCGCCCGAACTCGCCGAGCGTGATCGCCCCCTCGACCGGGTTCACGATCAGCCCCGGCTCCGTGCGGTTGATGCCCACGAAGCACAGCCCGCCCAGCGTGCGCTCCGTACCCACGATCGCCGCGATCTCCTCCTCGGCGCCGAGCCCGTTCTGGAGCGTGAGCACCGCCGTGCGCTCGTGCAGCAGCGGCGGCAGCACCCGCGGCAACTCGCAATTGGACGTCGTTTTCCACGCCACGATCACCAGGTCCACCTGCCCGAGCTCCTCGGTCGTCGCCGCGGCGGTGGGCCGCTCGAGCCGGAACTCGCCGAAGGGCGCCCGCACGCGCAGACCGTTGGCTCGCACCGTCGCGAGGTCCGAGCGCATCAGGAAGCGCACGTCGTTGCCGGCCCGCGCCAGCATCGCGCCATAGAAGCCGCCGATGGCACCCGAGCCGATGATTGCGATCGTTTTCATTGCAGGAATGGCGCCGCCAAACTGCCCGCACTGCCCGGCGCGAGTCAACCCGCCGCCACCCCATGCCGCCTCACCCAGCCAAGTTCTTCACAACAACCGCGTCACCTTGGCGTGACACGTGCCCAGCGGCATCCGCTCCAAGCCAGCGGCGAGGCCTCATTCGCCGGCCTCCAGCACGTTGGGCCAACTCGACCCAGCCATCGCCCCGTGTCCCCTGCGCCCAACTCCAAGTCCCCGCGGACAGAAGCGACGTTTCTCGTTTACCATCAATACTTACCAAAACGACAGGTGACACGGAAACCCCGTTGTTCCGACCCGGCCGGCCCCCATTTATCGTTTGGTTCATCGGTGCCAAACTTCGCCCCGCTTCGCCTTGGGCCAATGGTTCGCCACCCCCAAGCATCCTCGCCCGCCTCCACACCGCCGATTTCCGCTGAAAGCGCCGACTGGCTCACAAGTTATTCACATCGCCCGGGCCACCTTGGCCGGGCTGCCCGACCGCACCGCCACCCGCACCCGAACCCGCACGCGGTGCCCCTCCCGAAACGCCGCACGAACCGGCCCCGCCGCTCATCCCCCCAGCCGCCCGCTGACCGAACCCATTGCTGACAAACTTCCGCCGGTGATCCAGCATCCAGCCTTCCGTTTCCATTCCCCAGCCAAGCTGCGCACAACCAACCGCACCCATCA
>DAOOFR010000175.1:0-7244 GCA_035415285.1 Opitutaceae bacterium | reverse complement strand
ACGCCGAGCCGCGGCTCACCCGGAGGGTTCGCCCTGCCCACGGACAGCTTCACCGTTCCTGCACACTCACCGGAGCATCGTGATGATCGGGGACACTCCAGTGCCCATAGTCCGGTGGCGTTACTACGGCTTGCGCACTGGACTGACGCGGTAGGGACGGCGCTCCGCCGCCGCCCGTTCGCTCGGCGGGCCCAGCGGTCCCGCCCTACCATCGGACGTCAGTCCAGTACGCGAGACTCAATACGCTGAATAATCCCCGCGTCCCGAGGTAGGAGCGAAGCGCAGCCTGCGGCGTCCGAACGGTCGGTTCAGAACGAGGCCCGCAACTGGCCACTGAAGACGTGCGCGTAGTCGGCGCTTTGGCCGTAGTCGGTACGCGAATAGTTCACGGCGAGGGCGAGCTTCTCGCCGAGCTTCGCCCGCAACGCGGCGCTCAGCTCGGTGCCATCCCGCGGGAGACGGCGGGCGGGAGCGGAAAACGTATCGCCGCCGGCAAACGCCGCGCGCAGGCCGCCGGTGCCGGGCAGGAAGTCCCGCGTCTGCCGCACGCGCACCTCGGGTTGCAGGGCGATGCGACCGAGGTCGACACGGGTGGATACCGCCAGCCCCACGCCGGCGAGCAGCGCATCGCTCGACCGGCGCGCGAAGGCGAGCTCGGCACCGGAGTCGCCGCGCTCGGTGTAGGCGCGCTCGGTGAGGTGGACATACTCCGCATCGGCGAAGGGCCGCAGCGTCCAGCGGCGGTACTGGAAATCGCGTCCCCCGGAGAGCGCCGCCGAGGCATCCCAGGCACGGTGCGAGCCGTCCACCTCGGTCGCCAGAAAATCGACGCGCCGCCAGGTCTCGAGGCGGGAGGAGCCCAGGCCGAGGCGGGCCGTGGCGTACCAGCCGGGCGTGCCCGGCCGCTGGTCCCAGCGGGCCTGGAGATAGCCGCGCTGGGATTCGAGGCGCGCGCGGTCCGTGGTCGTGCGCTCCTGCAAACGATCGCGCACATCCGCGACGGCGGCGCCCACGGTGAAATGGCCGCGAAGCAGGTAGTCGACGCCGGCCATCCCTCCGTCGGTGGCATTGTCGAAGGTGCGGAAGCCGTCCGTCGCCCCGTGCCGTTCGCGGCCGTCGAGCGCGCCGAACCAGGCGGTGCCGGTGCCGCTCACCCCATTGGCCGGATACGGCCGGCTGAAGGCGGCCAGTTGCGCGCCGGTGCGCTGCACGCCCCGCAGGGCGGCGGCGCTGGCGCTGGCGTTGATGGCGGGCTGGAGCTGCGGCAATGCCGCGCGGATGGACGCCCCGTCGGCATAGTGGTCGATGCGGTTCAGCATCGTGGCGACGCCGCCGGTGGCGTGCGGCGCCACGCGATCCAGGGCGCGGCCCAGCGGGGCCAGTTCCGGGCGCTGGATGAAGTCCGCGTAGCTGTGCCGCGTGAGCGCGAGCACGAAACCGCCGTCGCCGCCCGAGACGGTGCCGGCGAACAGCGCCGGCGCGGTGACCGTGGTGAAGGCACCGCTCCCGAGTGTCGTGGTGGCCTGGATGAAGTGGTAGTTTCCGCCCGGGGCGTAGCCGACCGGGACGACCTCGAGCGTGGCGTCCGTCTCGAGTTCGGCCGTACCGCTGACCAGCACCTGATCGTAGCCGGCGGCGCCGATCTCGACCTGCATCGCGAGACCGTCCCAGGAGTCGAGGTCACCCTCCACGTGGAGCCGGCCGATGCCGTTGTCGCCCGGGGAAAGCCGGGCGTTCTGGAGATAGAGCTCGCCGACGAAGGTCCCGGTGCCGGCCAAGCCGGAGTCGATCAGCAGGGAGTAGTCTCCGGTGACCGTGCCGTTGTTGAGGACCTCCGTGCGCTGGGCGAGCAGCGCGATGGCGTCGCCCTCCGCGCTACTCACCTCGATGGCGGCGCCGGCCTTGTTCACCAGCCGCCCGTCCTCCTGGTAGATGCCGTAGCCGGTGCCTTTGGTGCTCTCCACGCTGATGGTTCCGGAGTTCACGACTTCGGTGCAGCCGACGACGACAAGGCCGGCGCCGGTGTGGGTGCCGGAGACCTCGATCGTCCCCGAGTTGGTCACCTGGGCCGCATCGTCGATCTGGACACCGATGGCCCACCCCCCGTTCACCCCGGTGGCGGCCGCCCCGATCTGACCGCTGTTCACGAAGGTCCCGGTTCGGTCGAAGGAGAAAAACCGGACGCCATACGCGGTCGCACGTTGCGCGCCGAGGTTGATCGCCGCGGCGGCCACAGTCCCGGAGTTGGAAAGCGTGCGCCCCTGCAGACAGAGGCCGTAAGCGGTCGCCATGCCATCGCCACCCAAGGCGAGCGACAGCACGTCCCCGGTGTTGTCGAGGGAGGCCCGGTCGCCGCCCCACAGGAACAGCCCATGCGTCAGCACATCGTCGGAATCGTGACCGGCCACCGCGAACACGGCGGCCTCGTTGACGAGCGAGGCGTTGTTGCCGCCCCAGGCGTAGAAGCCGTAGGCGGTGGTGTTCCCCGCGGCGCGGGTCGGTTCGGCCGCGACATCCTGCGTCAGCCGGGTGTGGAAATCTTCGCCGGTCCAGTCGCCGTACACGAGATGGGTGGCCATGAGGGAGACGCCGGCCGCATGATAGTCCAGGCGGACGTACCCATCCTCTCCCCACCAATCGCTCCAGGAATTGCGGACGATCCAGGCGCCGTCGCCGCCCTCGGCCGGAGCATCCTGCCAACCGACGATCGCCACGGCGTGATTCCCGTCGGAGTTGTAGTCCAACACGTTCGTGGCCGCATGGTAGTCGTCGTCGTAGACCCCGCCCGTATAGTAGCCGAGCGGCTCGCCGACGAAGATCCCGACATCGAGCGCTCCGAAGGTGGAGAGCGCCCGCTTCATCGTCTCCACATCGTAGGCGGGCAGGCGGTGCCAACTGGAAAACTTCACCCGCGGTGCATCCCAGTGATGGCCCGGCAAGCCGGGGTCGGTCTCGACATAGGGGAACGCCTCCTCCGCGGGAACGCCGAAGTCCACAAGTCCCTGCAACTCGTCGAAGCGCTGGTTGCTGCCCTCGTTGCCCATGATGCCCTCGTATTTCGGGTCGAGGCTCCAGGCGATGAACGACTCGGCGAAGTTCGCCACCGCGTCGTCGTAGCGGCCGGTTGCCCGGTTGTAGGTGCTCTCGGCAGCGGCGATCGCCGAAAAGGCATAACAGGTGCCGGCGTCGCCCTGATTGCGCACCGGGCCGAGGTAACTGCGGCCGTCGAGGTTGCGCAGGTCGTAGCTCGCGGGCAGCGGCGCGGTCTGGGCCGAGCCAGAAACACCGGCGCCGCTCAGCAGGAGCGCACCGAAGGAGAGTCGCACGAACAACCGGCGTGGGGATGCCATCAGGAAGGCATCGGCGCGGGTGCGGAGAGCTGAATTCCCGGGTCGGAAACTGAGGTGTTTCAGCAGGGTCCGGCGACGGCGCACCGCGCAGACGCGCTTTCCGCACCCGCCCCCAATCGTGAGCAGAAACGGGGCCTTGCGGCGCCGGAAGGCGTGCGGCCGAGCCCGGAGGCCCCACGCAACCGCCTTCCCCCGCCGGCCTGGTGCCCGCTGGACTAGCGACCCGCTCTCCGCGCAGCTCGCAATCCCGTCACTCCCGGAAATTCCCGAAGCCCACGCTGATCGTCAGGTCGAGCCCGCGCACGTGCGCGATGGCGGCCTGCAGGTCGTCGCGTTTCTTGCCCGTCACACGCACCTTCCCGTGCTCGACCGCCGCCTGCACCTTCAGCCCGCTCTGGCGAATCGACACCGCGATCTCCTTGGCGATCTCGGCCGGGATCGAGTCGCGCAACGTGAGCACCTGCCGCGCGCGACCCGTGGACGACGTCTCCATCTTCCCGATCTCGACGTTCTTCTGGCTCACGCCGCGCCGCGAGAGGCGGTCCTGCAGCACCTCCAGCACGGCCTCGAGCTTGAACTCCGACTCCGCCGAGAGGGTGATGAGGTTCTTCTCCTCGGTCATCTCCCAGACCACGCCGCGGAAATCGAAGCGTGTCTGCAGTTCCTTGCGCACCATGTTGGTGGCGTTCTTGACCTCGGTGAGGTCGACCTCGCAGGTGATGTCGAAGGACGGCATACGTGGATCAAGCCCCGCCGCGGCGCCCGGCGCCAGCGGCAAACGCCGCCCCGCCCCACGCGCCGCCCCCATCCCCCGGACCACAAATCTCGTTGCCCCGGCGCGCCCGTTCGGCGGCTGTGTCCCGCATGGGACAGAAATATCTGCCGACGATCCGCGACCGGAAACTAGCCCAGCGCTTCCAGTGGCAGCAGCGTGTGCGCCTGCAGAAGGAGCAACCCGTCGTGCCGCCCCAACCGCCCGCAGAACCCGACCGACCCGCCGCGCCGTCCGCACCCGTGGCCGCCGCCAAGCCCACCGCTCCCGCCAAAACGGCCAAGCCGGCCGCGGCGGGCAAAGCGTCGAAACCGAAAGCGCCCGCCAAGGCGCGCACCCCGGCCAAGCCGAAGTCGAAGCCTCGCGCGCCCGCCAAGGCGAAGCCGGCGGCGGCGGCGAAGAAGCCCCGCACCCCGCGCAAGCGCGCGTAGCGCACCGCCCGGGACAACGGCGGCCGCGTCACCGCGGCCGCCGTGCGGGCCGTTCAGCGCTTGTCCGCCGTCACCTTCCGCCCGTCACGCAACGTGATCGTGACCGCGGCGGCGTCACGCTCGAGCACGAGCGCCTCGTAGTCCTCGCCGGCAACCGGCGTGGGGCTCTCGATACCGCCGGCGAGCAACTCGCCGCCGACCACCAGCTTCTCCTCGGGGTGTTGCTTGAAGTAGCCGGCCGCGGCCCGCGCGAGCGTGCGAAGATTCTCCTGGATCGCCGCGGCGTCGCGGGGTGCGAGTTCGGCCTCGTACACCACCGTGCCAAGCCCGGGCACCTCGACCGAGAGGCTCGCGCTGCCGCGGCTCAAACGGACGCCGTCGTAGCTCTCGCCCGCGACCGCACGCAGTTCCGGCCGTTCGCCGTTCTCGCCGAAAAGCTCGTAGCCGCTCACATAGCCCTCATCGGGATGCCCCTCAAGATAGTCGCTGGCGACCGCGTAGAACAACGCGAGCTGCTCGCGGACCGCGGCGGTCTGCTGCACGCGGCGCTTGAGCACCGTCCAGCGCAGGCCGGGTACGCGCTGATGCGTCACCGTGGTGCCGCCGGGCGTCCGCAGGGCGATCTCCTTGGCGTCGCGCTCGACCGTGAAGTCGTATTCTTCGCCCACCACCGAGCCGGGCGTGCGGGTGAGCGCACCACCGGCGTCGGTCGCCGCGTAGGCCGACAGGGTGTTCTCGTCGGGATGCGCGGCGAAGTGCAGGGCCGCGGCCTCGTCGTAGAGCGCGAGGTTGCGCTCGATCTTCTGGCGCTCCTCGTCGGTGAGCGGCCGGCCGTAGGTGGCGCTGACGCCTTCAGGCGAATACAGCTCGATGCTGTCGCGGTCGCGGCGCACGGTCACGCCGGCGTACTCCTCGCCCGCCACGGGGGCGATCTTCGCCAGCTCCGGCGCGCGCTCGAGCAGAGTCGTGAAGGCCACCTCCTCGGCATCGGCATGGGCGGCGAAATGCGCCTGCGCGGCGGCGGAGATCTTTGCGAGGTTCTCGCGGATCGCCGCCTCGTGCCGGGCGAGCAGCGCCTGTCGCTGGAGGCCGGCCACGTGGGCCGGCAGCGTGAAACGCAGGAGGTTGCCGGCGAGATCCGGCGTCGCGAGGGCGAGCACCGGCAGCGACTCGCGCAACGACTCGGGCCCGGCCGTCTGCACGAGCACGCCCTCGGGCAGGTTGCTCATCACCGCCACCGCGGGGGCGTCGATCTTGGCGAGGCGTTTCTCGAGCGTCCTGAGCGCGAGGTCGAGGGAGCGGTCGGTGCGGAGGAACGGGGGCAGCGACGTGATCAGGCTGTGCAGCGAGGCGAAGAGCCGGGGCGAGGCGTAGACGAGCGAGTTGCCCTCGGCTGCGGTGGCGGCGAGCGCCGCCCGGTAGGCCGGCGCCTGCGGCAGTCCCGTCTTGCGCGCGCGGCACTCCTGCAGGAACGCCGCGCTGGTGGCGAAGGAGAACGAGGCCCCGTCGACCGCGATCACCGGCTGGCACGGCAGGCCGCCCGCCGCCTCGCCGAGGGTGTAGAGCGTACGGCCGTCGGTGCCTCTGGTCTCCTTGAGCTTCGGATACCGCGCGCGCAGGTAGGCGAGCAGCTGCGGGCCGCCGAGGTCGAGCGTCGCGAACACATCGTGCTTGAACTCGGCTTCCGGGCTGAGCGCCGTCTCGCCCTTGAGGCGCACGAACGCGGTGAACCGGGCCTGCGCCTTCAGGAACGCCGCCACCGCTGCGGCGGAGGGCTCGTCGGGATCGACGAACTCGGCGCCGGGCAACTGCTGCGCGGCCCCGGGAGCGAGGCGCGCGAGCAGCTGGCGCGCGGTCGTGTAGAGCGCCGCGAGTTCGAACTCCGCCTCGACGAAAAGGTCGGTGTCGGCCGGCGCGAGTTGCGCCGTGGCGAAGGGATGCGCCGCGCCGCCGAAGACCCGCAGCAACCCGCGCCGGCCCTCGGGGATGTGCAGATAGAGTTTGTTGGCGTAACGCCCCGGGCCGATCGCGCGCGAGCTCAGGCCCGCCGCCTTCAACTGCGCCAGTCCCAGCTCCGCGGCCAGCGCCGCATAGTCCTGCTTCCACACGGCCAGCGCCGGCTCGTCGCCCGCCGCGGCCGCGAGCTCGGCCGTGAGGTCGTGCCCCAGCGCGGTGAAGTAGCCGTCGATGTCGACATAGACGAAGACCTGGCCGCCCTCGCCCACCCGCTCGCGCACCGCGCGATAGTGGGCGCTGTCGCCCGCGCCGGGATCGGCCAACAGACACGCGGGCAGCAGCGCGCCCAGCGCGAGGATACGGTGGCGAAGATTCATGCGGCCCACTCAGGCGATCTCGGCCGGGCGCGGCCAGTGGGAAGCGCCGCGCGCCGCCGTTTTACCGTCGCTGCACATCCCGCCGGCGCGCGGGCGCCGCTCCCCCGGCTCCCGGCCGTCCGCGCCGCCTCCGCCGTAACCATGCAGCCCCCACCGCAAAACGCGTTTGGCCCCGGACGGGAAGAAACAGGCCTTGGTCTGCGCTGATCGGTGGAGGGCGGTGCTCCGTCGCCGCCACGCACACCAACGGCACCGACGGAGCGGCGCCCTCCAGCAAACCGGACGCTGTTTCCTAGGAGTTGCCGCAGATCCACAAGCGAACCGCCGTCCCCCGTTGGTGAAACCGCCGACCGGCATG
>DAOOFR010000174.1:0-7261 GCA_035415285.1 Opitutaceae bacterium | reverse complement strand
GCGATGACCCCGGCTGTGGATTCGGTCCATCTGGAACTCACGAACTCAGGAACGGCCGCTGCCTGTGGGAAACGAACGCGGAGGTGGAGGAATGTGGGAATCAGGAAAGCGGGAACGGATCGGAACGTGGCCCGGAGCTTTAGCCCGGGCCTTCCGGCGTAGCTGGATCGCGCAGCGATTCAGCTCACCCGAACTTCGGATTGGTGGAGCCGCTGATAAACGCCGATGCACGCTGATCGCGGAGCGGAGATATCCGGACTGGACACAGAGAGCACAGAGGCGGAGGAGGGCACAGAGATCGGACCCGGAGAAGAGAAACCACTAATGCACACTCATCGGCACTAATGGATCGGGACGTGGCCCGGTGCTTTAGCCCGGGCCTTCCGTTGTAGCTGGATCGCGCAGCGATTCAGCCGCCGATCCCCGGATTGGTTAACCGCAGAGAACGCAAGAACCGCAAGGAGCGGAGGAGGGATCGGTCTATGTGTTCTCTGCGCTCTTTGCGGTTCACTGCTCCATTGGCGTTGTTGTAGCCGGCCGCGTCGAGGCCGGCCAGACGATGTCGGACAACGAACCGCCGGGGTCGCCGCCCCCGGCTACAGCTGATCCGCCGCACGGACAGGCCGGTGCCAATCTGGTAGGGCGAGGCGTCCCTGCCGAGCCGCCTCCCGGTCCCACGGACGGCTCACCGGGGACGGTTCGTCCTACCTGGGGACAACACCCGACAACACCCTTGCCCGCATCGGGCCCGCCGGTACGCTGCCTAGCCGTGAACCCCGCCGCCCCCAGCGTTTTCCCCGGACCGACCAAGCCGCCAGCGAGTCGGTCTTTGGACGAGAAGGGTCCCGGTGGAAGACTCACCCGGTGGTTCTTCTCCGACTACCCTCAACCCGCAAACCCGACACCGAGTGCTGGTGAATCCCACTGTTCGCCAAAGATGCGCGCCCCACGAATAGACCGGGTTTCGAAGATCGTCGCTGTGAAGAGCGAGGATCTGGCACCGGGATTTGACCGCGTGGTTCTGATCACGCCCAAAAGTGAAGTGGTCCTGCGGTGTGATCCCGATTCCGACGAGGTCATTGTCTCCCGGTTGAAGAAGGGAAAGAAGAAGTGGGTTGGGACTGTTCTCGCGTCTGGTGATTTCCGAGTGTCGTGGACCTGGCTCATGGTGAACCACCAAGGCTACACTGATGGGTTTCGGATCGAGTTGGTCGAAGCCCCGGAATCTCGGGTATTCGAGTTCGTGGCATCTTGCTCCGCGATCGAGGTGAGCGAAGTCGTTAAACAGAGGGCGAACCAGCGATCAGAGCCAACGGCGGGAATGCGTCCGCCTTCCAATCAACCGCCGCGATCCGCCGTGGCTCACTCGTAAGCGTTCGGCAAAAGTATGATCCCGTTCAAAGAACTTCGACCGATGGCTAGAGCCCTGCTCGTGCTCATGTGTGTTGGTTTTGTGCAGGCGGTCGTTGGATTGATGATGTCTGCGAAGGAAGGGTCCATAGATGTGCTCCTCATGGGGATCATCGACATCGTCATATTTGTCGGTGTCTTCTTCTGTTTTCAACGAAGGTTGAAGCCCGGTTGGTGGATCATGCTGATCAGCGCATCGCTGTCTTTGATCACGCTCCTACTGAAGATCGTGCTGCTGGTGAGGATTTCGGCGGTCCTCAAGGAGATGCCGATCCGCGAGGTGCTCGGACCGTTTGCGCTGCGATTTACCCTTCCGCTGATTCTATTCCCACTGCTGCTTACCTACGACGTCCGTCGACATTTTCGAGTCATAGAAAGAAGATGAACGCCGAGCCACCATACCAATGCCGGGGAAAGTGCCCGTTTTTCAATCACCGCCAGCCGCCCGGCATGGCACGCCTTAGGCGTCTAGGCAAAGAAAGGCGAAGATGCCCAAGTGCAGAAATCAGCGAAAGCTCGCGAGATTCCTATTCGGAATCGGTGGTTTGTTTTTCGCGGTGTGCGCTTGGCAGTGGCTTCAAGAGGGTTCGTTCCATGCTCGCTTTGGTGGGGTCATTTCCCGTGCGGAAGATCCGGTTCGTTTTTGGATCGGGTGGAGTGTGGCAGTTGTCGGAAGCGTTCTACTATTGTGGACATGCGCGACTTGGAAGAAGCGATCAGTCGCGAAGAACTTTCCAGATGAAGAAGAGAAAGCCTAACCCAGAGAGTTGTGTTCGCCCGGAGCGGAGCGGTGAACACTCCTCTTGTTGAACCTGCTCGGCGCGCGCGAGATGCGAGGAGTCAACCGCCACAGGCCTGATCGCCGTGCGCGGCGATGGACGCCCCGTGCTCCTGCTCGGCCTCACCGCCCCTTCTTCTCGGGCCAGCCGATGCGGCCGGCGACGGCGGCGAGGGCGATCTCGGTGCGCAGGGGCGCGTTGAACTCCAGCGCGTCGTGCTGCATGCCGTCGGAGAAGATCACGCCGCCCTCGGCGTTCTCGGACTCGATGACGAGCGGCTCGTCGCCTTTCACTTTGCCGAAGACGAGGCCGGTCTGCGTCCACTTCGAGGGGAATGCCTCGCGTACCGAGAAGATCAGCTCGCGCGCGTCCCACGGCATCTGGATTGTGCGTCCGCCGGGCGCCTCGCGATGGTCGAGCAGGGCGGCTACGGCGCTGGCGGTGGTGACGACGGACTTCAGCCAGCCGGTCGCGCCCAGGCCGGTGGTCACCAGCACGCCGCTTGAGCTTTGCCGCTCCTTGCGCTTGCCGAGCGCGAGCCGGTAGCGCGACGAGCCGTGGTCGCGCAGGCCGATGAACAGGTCGTTGACGGCGCGCAGCGACTGGCCGTCCGAGAGTTTGGCCTCGGCCATCGAGACCTTGCGGGAGGGGAGTCGCTCGTCGAGGGCGCGCACGGCGTCGGCCACGAGGCGGTCGGTGTCGCCGCCGGTCCAGCCGAGCAGGATGCCGTCGAAGCGCGCCGGGTCGGGGTTCACGCCGAGCACGTACTGGCCGGTGGTGTACTTGAGGCTGTTGGCCACGAGGCCGTCCTGGCCGACGCACACGAGGATGTCCTGCGGGCCGAAGACGTGGGTGGGCAGGTAGGTCCGCTCGAGCGTCACCACGCGGGCGTGGGCGGCGAGGCGGCTGCGCAGGGTGTCGAGCGTGCGCTCGTAGTTGCCGTGCTCGGCCTCGACATCCGCCCAGTCGCTGCCCTCGGCGCGGGCGCGGAAACGGGCCTGCGACAGCGTCGAGTGCCGCGCCACCATCTCCTTGAGACGGGTGCGGCGGGTGACGACGACGAACTTGCGTTCGAGACGCTCCTGCATCGGGCCGAGGCGGCGTCAGGCGCCGCGTTGGCTGCGGGCGGCGGGAGCGCTCGGCGGCGGTTGTTGCAGGAGCGACTGCAGGAGGTCGGGCGAGATGTTGAGCTGGCCGATGGTGCCGGCGCGTTCGGCGAGCCGCTGGAAGGCGTTGGCGATCGAGGCTCCCGGCTGGGCGCCCATGAGGGCGAGCGACTGGAGCTGCTCGGCCGAGAGGCTCTTGAGCGCGCCGAACAGCACCTCGGTGCGCGCCTTCTCGGCCTCGGCGTCCTTGCGGGCGACCTCGAGCCGGGCTTCGGCGAGCTGTTTTTCCTGGCCGGCGAGTTCGAGCGCGCCCTGCATGGCGATCTGGTTGCGCGTGGCCTCGGTGCGGGTCTCGCCGAGCTTCTCGGTCTGGACCGTCTCCACTTCGCGGGCGCGGCGGGCGAGGTCGGCCTGCTGTTTCTGCTCGGCCATCTGGATGGCGTGCTGCTGCTCCAGGCGGGCATGGTTCTCGCGCGTCTCGGCCACGGAGCGCGCGGCCTTCTCCTTCGCGAGTTCGTTGCCGGCCTCGCGCTCGTTGAGCACGCGTTCGTTCTCGAGCGCGGAGAGGCGGCGCTGGGCGGTGGCGTCGTCGGACTGTTTCAACAACAGCTCGCGCGTGGCCGACTCGAGGGCGCGGCCGACCTCGGGTTCCGGCTTGATCGCCAGCAACTCGACCGAGATCGCCTCGATGCCGAGGCTTTGCAGATAGGGCTCCTCTTTGAACGCGGCGCGCAGTGCGTCGCCGAGGGTGTCGGCGGCTTTCAGCGCCTCCTCCAGGCGGAGCGCCTTGAGCGTGCGGCGGCCGAGGACGGCGACGAGGTTCTGGAGTTTCTCCTCCAGCTTCTGCGGATCCTCGGAGAGGTGCTGACCGGCGGCGTTGACGGAAAAGTTGAGCAGCTGCGCCGCCTTCTCCGGCTGCACGATGCGCCACGTCAGGATGCCCTGCACGTGCACGGTCTGGTAGTCGCTGGAGCGCTCCTCGAAATGGAAGTCGGTGTTCACGACACCCGTGGGCACACTGACGACCGTCGTGCGGTCCGGCAGATAGTAGAACGAGATGCCGAGGCCCTGTTTGCGGACGGAGCCATTGGTGACCTTGCAGACCCAGTCGGTGGGGCCGCCGTGGAAGAAACGCCAGATGAGCATGGGTGAGGAGGGTTGGAAAGTTGTCGGGAGAACGGCCGGCGCTTCGGAAGGACGACGGCGGACGGGGATAGCAGAGGGGAACTCGGTCTGCCGGTGGGACGACGGTGGAACCGCGGCCCCACGGGCGAAGGAAAGAGGCGCCGACGCTGGCGGGAGAGATTGGATATGTCAATTGGCCCCGCGGCGGGTGCGCTGTCACCCCGTTGCAGGGCGCGCCAATGGAGTTGCCCCTCCCGCCGTTGCCACTGTGGAATGCCGCACGATGCACCTGCCGGCCGACTCCGACTCGCGCGCCGCCGCCGCGGCGGTGGGCGGAGCGCTGGCGCCGGCGCGCTGGCCGGAGCGCGTGCGGAGTTGGCTGGAGACGGAGGCGCGGGCGGACGAACCATGGTGCGTGGCGCTCTCGGGCGGCGCGGACTCGGTGGCGCTGCTGCTGGCGCTCTGCCGATTGCGGAATGCGGAGTGCGGATTGCGGATTGGTCGGAACGGAGACCGAAGTCCGGAACCCGTGGACGAAGGACCGATGACTTCGAAGTCGGACGTTGCCGCAGCGCAGAGGCGCTCGGCGGTGGAATCCGTGCCGGCTTCAGAGATCCGCGATCCGCAATCCGCGGTCCGCAATGATGCAGCGCGAGAAAATGCGCCGCATTTGCTCGCACTGCATTTCAACCACCGGCTGCGGGGGGCTGCGGCGGACGGGGACGAGGCGTACTGCCGCGAGTTGTGCGCGGCGCTGGGCGTGGAGCTGCGCGTCGGCACGGCGGACTGGCCGGAGGGCAGCGAGGTGTCCGAGGCGCAGGCACGCGAGGCGCGGTTCGCGTTTTTCGACCGGGCGATGCGTGAGGCTGGCGCGCGGGCGCTCTGGCTCGGCCACCAGCGTGACGATGTCGTGGAGACGATGTTGCTGCGGCTGAGCCGCGGCAGTGGGGCGCGCGGGTTGGCGGCGCCGCGGCCGGTGCAACGGTTGGCCGACGGCACGGTGCGGCTGCGTCCGCTGCTCGAATTCGCCAAGACCGAGATCGTGGCGGCGCTGCGCGCGGCCGGCGTGCCGTGGTGCGAGGATGCCACGAACCACGGCGAGGCGTATTTCCGGAACCGGTTGCGCCACCGCGTGCTGCCCGCATGGCGCGAGGCGGCGCCGGCCGATCTCGCGGCGGCGGTGGCGCGGTCGCGGGCGCTGCTCGAAGAGGAGGACGAGGCGCTGGAGCTGTGGGTCGACCGTATCCTGCCGGCGGAGCTCGGCCCGGAGCTGCCGCTGGCGGAGCTGCGCGCGGCGCCGGTGGCGGTGACGAGGCGGGCGCTGCACCGCTGGTTGGGCGCCATGGCGCTCGACGAGGTGCTGTCGCGTGCGGCCTTCGATGAATTGCTCGTGGCGGTGCGCGCGGGCTGCGCCACGCGGCGGAGCGCGGGCGACGATGGATTTCTCGAAACCGACAACGCGGTGCTGCGCTGGGTCGAGGCGGCGGCCGAACCGGTGGAGTGGAGCGGGGGGGCGCTGCCGATCCCGGGCGAGACGACGCTGCCCGATGGCGGACGAATCGTGGCGACGGTGGTGGCGCTCGATCCGGAGCTGCGGCGGCGGATTTGCGCGGGCGCGTTGGACGATGGCCGCACGGCGTTTCTCGCCACAATGGAAACCTCCGCCGCACTTTCCATCCGGCCCTGGCGGGCCGGCGACCGTTACCGGCCGCTGGGCGCGGCAGGGACGGCGAAATTGCAGGACCAGTTCGTCAACCGCCGGATCGCCCGCGGGTTGCGCGGTCGGCTCCCGCTGATCTGCGGCGCCGACGGCGCGATTCTGTGGGTGCCGGGCCTGCCGCCGGCGCATGAAGCGCGCGTCCGCGAGGGAACGACGGTGGCCCTTCAATTGACATATCTGCCTCCCGACTCACTCTCCGCACCCACCGGTCATGTCTGAAAAAGAAACACCCAAGCGTCGCCCGTTGAAGAATTCCCGCCCCGAGGGCTTCCAGCCCAAGGTTTGGTTGATCTGGGCGGCGATCATCGCCTTGGCCGTAGCCGTCGCGACCATCCCGCCCGGGCGCAAGGCCGCGCCGGTGAAGCTGAACATCCAGCAGGTCGTCGAGCTGGCCGAGAAGGGCGAGATCAAGGACGGCGTGATCAAGGCCGAACCCTCCGGCGGTCCGTTCTACACGACGATCGTCGGCGAGTTCGTGACGCCGCAGAAGAACGCCGACAACATCGACAGCACCCATTTCTCCGCCGCCGGCCGCGTGATCGACGAGAGCATGGCGCGCCTGCAGGCCACGCGGGTCTTCAAGGAGCCCGCGGCCGAGACCTGGCTCTCCAGCCTGCTCGTGAGCCTGCTGCCGTTCCTGCTCATCCTCGGGGTATTGTATTTCCTCTTCCTGCGCCAGATCCGCGCCGCCGGGCGCGGCGCGCTCAACTTCGGCAAGAGCCGCGCGAAGCTCCTCACCCGCGACCGCGATAAGGTGACGTTCAAGGACGTCGCCGGCTGCGACGAGGCGAAGGAGGAGGTCAGCGAGGTCGTCGAGTTCCTCAAGGATCCGAAGAAGTTCCAGAAGATGGGCGGCCGTATCCCGAAAGGCGTGCTCATGGTCGGCCCTCCGGGCACGGGCAAGACCCTGCTCGCCAAGGCCGTGGCCGGCGAGGCCGACGTGCCGTTCTTCTCGATCAGCGGCTCGGACTTCGTGGAGATGTTCGTCGGCGTCGGCGCGAGCCGCGTGCGCGACATGTTCGAGCAGGGCCGCAAGAACGCGCCGTGCATCGTCTTCATCGACGAGATCGACGCCGTGGGCCGCCAGCGCGGCGCCGGCCTCGGCGGCGGCAACGACGAGC
>DAOOFR010000173.1:4930-7282 GCA_035415285.1 Opitutaceae bacterium | reverse complement strand
AGCCGAGCCGCACGTCGACGGCCCACGCATGGGCGCAGTAGGCGACTTCGACGTCAGGATACTTCGCCAGCAGCGGCTGGAGACGCTCCTCCAGCGCGGACTCGCCCACGCCGGCGGTGCGCAGTTGGATGAAATGCTCGGCGCGGTCGACGAGCTTGCAGCGGGCGAGGCGCGGCAGCACCTCGTTGACCCACATGGGCTCGAGCTCGTTGGGCGGCCCGGGCAGCATGACGAGCACCTTGCCGTCCTGCTCGATCCACAGGCCGGGCGCGGTGCCGAAGGGGTTGGGCAGCGCCTCCGCGCCCGTGGGACGCCAGGCCTGCTTGAGGTTGTTCGGCGTCATCTTCCGGCCGAGCTTGGCGAAGCGCGCGGCGATCGCCCGCTCGAGCTGCTTGTCGTGGACGAGCTTCTGGCCGAGCGCATCGGCCACGGCCTCGCGGGTGCGGTCGTCGCAGGTCGGCCCGAGGCCGCCGGTCGTGATCACCACCTTGGCGCGAGCCCAGCTGCGGGCGACCTGGGCCGCGATCACCTCGGCGTTGTCGGGCAACACGATGTTGACCGCCAGTTGCACGCCGCGCCGGGCGAGTTGGTCGCCGAGGAACGCGAGGTGGCCGTTGGCGGTCCGGCCGAGGAGCAGCTCGTCGCCGAGCGTGAGCAGTTCAAAACGGGGTGGCGCGTGGCGCGCCGGGGGGGCGGATTTCTTGGCCATAGGAGGCGGTGGACCGACCGTAGGGCTTTCCCCGAAAAATGCCAGCTTCACGACAAGGCCCCGGAAAATCCCCGCCGTCGACAGCCCGGCGCCGACCGTTCACTGTCCTGGGCTCTGCCCGACTTCGGGCTCCCGGTTTCGAGCCACGTAACCGCGTTCCTCCGTCGTCCACCGCCTACTGTCCACCGCCCACCGATGTCCGCTCCCGATCTCAAGGCCAAGGTCCGCGCGCTGCCCGACAAGCCCGGCGTCTACCTGATGAAGGACCGCCTCGGGCAGATCATCTACGTGGGCAAAGCCAAGAGCCTGAAGAAGCGCGTCTCCTCCTACTTCACCCGCTCGCGCGCCGCCACCGCCCAACCGAAGATCCGCGCGCTCATCGACCTCATCCACGATCTCGACGTCATCGAGGTCCGCTCCGAACCCGAGGCCCTGCTGCTCGAGGGCAAGCTCATCAAGGAGTGGAAACCCAAGTACAACACCGACTTCGTCGACGACAAACGTTTCCTGCTCGTGCGCGTCGACCTCGCCGCCGAGCTCCCCCGCTTCGCCCTTACCCGCCTGCGCAAGGCCGACACCGCCCGCTACTTCGGCCCCTTCCCCTTCAGCAGCTTTCTGCGCCGCACCCTCGCCCAGATGCGCAAACAGTTCGGCATCCTCCTCGGCGACGCCCGCCCCCAGCCCGCCGCCGACGGCCGCTGGCAGCTCTACGACGACGTGCGCGCCGAGCTCTACGGCCACCCCAACGTCGTCTCCGCCCAGGAGTACCGCGCCCGCGTCGAGGCCGCCACGACGTTCCTCGACGGCAAATCCCACGAGTGGCTCGAGCAGCTCCGCGCCGAGATGCAGCAGGCCGCCGCCGACCAGGAGTACGAACGCGCCGCCGAGCTGCGCGACAGCGTCTTCGCCCTCGAGGAGACGCTGCGCAAGGCCCGCCGCTTCGAGCGCGCGCCCGACGTGCTCCACACCGACGCCGTCGCCCTCGAGGCCCTCCGCGACGTGCTCCACCTCCGCGCGCTCCCCGCGCGCATGGAGTGCTTCGACATCTCGCACATCAGCGGCACCTTCGTCGTCGCCTCGATGGTGCATTTCCACGACGGCCGGCCCGACAAGAACGAATACCGCCGCTTCCGCATCCGCACCTTCATCGGCAACGACGACTTCCGCGCGATGGAGGAGGTCGTGGGCCGCCGCTACCAGCGCCTCGCCCATGAGCGCAAACCGCTGCCCGACCTCATCGTGATCGACGGCGGCCAGGGCCAGATCCACGCCGCGCTGAAGGCCTTCCTCGCCCTCGAGCTCACGCCGCCCGCGCTCATCGGTCTGGCGAAGAAACACGAGACCATCATCTTCGCCGACGAGCGCCCGCCGCTGAACCTCCCGCTCAACCACCCCGGGCTCAACCTCCTCCAGCGCCTGCGCGACGAGGCCCACCGTTTCGCCAATACCTACAACGCCGACCTGCGCTCGCAGAAGATCCGCGAGTCCGTGCTCGACGACTTCGCCGGCCTCGGCACCAAGCGCCGCGCCGCCCTGCTCGAACACTTCGGCTCCATCGATCGGATTCGCGCCGCGGCACCCGCGGCGCTCGCCGAGGTCGAAGGCATCGGCCCCAAGCTCGCCGCCGAGCTCCACGCCTTCCT
>DAOOFR010000173.1:0-4830 GCA_035415285.1 Opitutaceae bacterium | reverse complement strand
TTCTGCGCCGTTCCGGCCCCGCCGAATCGACTAGCCGAGGCGATGAACCCAGTATTCGGGATCGCGGTGCAATGGCATGACGGCAAGGATGCGAACTACGTCGGGCTTGTCCTCGTAGAGGACGCCATACGGGAAGATCGTCGAGAAGTGCCGGCGCACCGGAGGGCGGATGCACCGATACGCTTCGGGCCACTGGCAAACCTCGACAATCAGCCGTTCGATCTCGTCGTAGAACCGTCCGCCGAGCTCCGGGCTCACCGCCGAGTACTCCTGAGCTGCATGCACATACTCCGCGAGCGCCTCACGATGGAAGCCGTGTGGTTTCACCGACCGATGAGCTTACGAATTTGGGCACTGACCTCGCTTCCCGGGATCAACCTTTCCACCCCACTATCGATCTGCGCGGAGCGCCGGGCGGCCACTTCGGCCCACGCCGCACCGCGTTGCTCCGCCAGCCCGCCGTGTTTGGCCACGGTGATCCGGTCGAGCAGCTCGGCCACGCTGTCGACGGGCCACTGGTTGGTCTCCTGAACGATCTGTTCGACGGTCAAAGGCATGGTCCGGACCATAGGCGCCTCGCGCTCGGATTCAATGTCGCTCTCGCCCCCGGCGAGAACCTCCGAAGTCGCGGGCGACCGCGCACCCCACCTCGGCCCGCAGGAGGGAGTCACCCATCCTCCTTGCCGCCCAAGCGCGCCACTGGCACCGTCACGCCCTCAGGAACTCCGTCGCCATGATCCTCCGTCGTCAGATCGCGCCCGCCTTCGTCTCCCTCGTCCTCCTCGCCGCCGCGCTCCACGCCGAGGTGAAGCTCGCCGCCGTCTTCACCGACCACGCCGTCCTCCAGCGCGACGCCGTCGTCCCCATCTGGGGCACCGCCAAGCGCGGCGAGAAGATCACCGTCACCTTCCGCGGCCAGACCCTCGCCGCCAAGGCCGACCGCGAGGGCAACTGGCGCGTCGATCTCGCGCCCATGCCCGCACAGCCCTACCCGGCCGACCTCGTCGTCGACGGCTCCAATACCATCACCCTGCGCGACATCCTCGTGGGCGACGTCTGGCTCTGCTCCGGCCAGTCCAACATGGAGTGGCCCGTCCGCCTCTCCAACGACGCGATCACCGAGACCGCGACCGCGCACTTCCCGCTCATCCGCCACTTCAAGGTCGCCACCCAGCTCGCCCACGACCGGCCCGCCGCCGATGTCCAAGGATCCTGGACGGTCTGCGGCCCCGAGACCGCGCCGCACTTCACCGCCGTCGGCTTCTTCTTCGCCCGCGATCTGCACCGCACCCTCGGCGTGCCGATCGGCCTGCTCAACATCTCCTGGGGCGGCACGCCGATCGAGTCCTGGCTCTCGCCGGCCATGCTCGCCGCCACGCCCCACGCCGCCTCCGTCGCCAAGGCCTGGGAACAGACCGTCGCCGAGTACCCGGCGAAGAAGGCCGCCTTCGACCGGCAGCTCGCCGAGTGGCAGCAACGCGCCGACGCCGCCCAAGCCGCCGGGCAGCCCGAACCCGCCGACAAACCCTGGCGCCCCGCCGGCCCCGGGCTGCCCGAGGAACCGACCACCTGCTGGTACGGCATGGTCGCCCCCGTCGTCCCCTTCGCGATCCGCGGTGTGCTCTGGTACCAGGGCGAGTCCAATTGCGGCCGCGAGGCCGAGTACCGCGACCTCTTTCCCGGCCTGATCACCGGCTGGCGCGGCGCCTGGGCCGCCGCCGCCCAGCCGCCGCCCCCGCCCAAGGAGGAGCGGAGGAGCAAGCGCGGGAAGGAGGACGCACCCGCCGAGCCCGTCGCGCTCGCGCCCGCCGCCGGACCGCTGCCGTTCCTCTTCGTCCAACTTCCCAACTACGCCGACAACAACCCCGCCGCCACCTGGTGGGCGCGTCTCCGCGAGGCGCAGACCGCGGCCCTCGCGCTGCCCGCCACCGGCATGGCCGTGACGATCGACGTCGGCGACAGCGCCAACATCCACCCCACGCACAAGCAGGAGGTCGGCCGCCGCCTCGCGCTCGTCGCACGCGCCCAAGTCCATGGCGAGGGCGTCGACGCCGCCGGGCCGACCTACGCCGAACACACCCTCGAGGGCGACGGCACGATCCGCGTCCGTTTCGACCACGCCGAGATCGGCCTGGTCTGCCGCGGCCCGCGCGTGCAGGGCTTCCAGGTCGCCGGCGCCGATCGCGTCTTCCATCCCGCGGAGGCCCGGATCAAGGGCGACACCGTGGTCGTCGGCAGCCCGGCGGTGAAGGCGCCGATGGCCGTGCGGTATGCCTTCGCCAACGACCCGCAACCCGCCGCCAATCTCTACAACGGCGCCGGCCTCCCCGCCGCCCCCTTCCGCACCGACAACTGGTGAGCGGAGCAGGGCGAGCCGTCCTCATCCCCGTCCGTAGCGATGCGCGTGAGGGCATCGATGCCGCCCGTGCCTCACGCCGGAGCCCAACGTCGACGTTCTCACGAACGTCGCTACGCCGCATGTCGCCTCCTTCCTCCCGTAGCGATGCGCGTAAGCGCATCGATGCCGATGCCTCCGCCCCTCGACGTTCTCACGAACGTCGCTACGCCGCATGTCGCCACCTTCCTCCCGTAGCGATGCGCGTAAGCGCATCGATCCGCCCAGCTTCGCGCTCATCCGTCCGCCGGCCTTGCCCCGCGGCCGAAAGTGCGTAGCCATTCCGCCACCATGGATGGCGCCGCCCCTCGCGTACTCCGCCGCCTGCCACGCCTGCAATCCGAGCATTACCGGGGTCGGGCGATCGTGCACTGGAGCATGACCATCGAGCGTCGAAGCCACGGCTGGCTCGACGCGCTGCACCACGCCCGCCTGCGCGAGCTGCTCTGCCATGCGCTCGGCCGGCACGGCGTCGTCTGCGCGGCCTACTGTCTGATGCCCGACCACGGCCACTTTCTGCTTTGCGGTGTGACCGGCTCCAGCGACCAGCGCCTCGCGGTGCACCTGTTCCGCAAAACGTGGAACGCCCTCCTCGCACCGAGCTTCCGCCTTCAGGCGCAAGCCCACGACCATGTTCTCCGCGACGCGGAACGGGCGAACGAGGCGTTCAAAGCGATCGCCTGGTACATCCGCGAAAATCCGGTGCGCGCCACCCTCGCGGACCGCTGGCAGCACTGGCCGTGCTCCGGCTGTCTCGTGCCCGGCTACCCCGATCTCGATCCGCGGCAGGACGGTTATTGGGAGCTGATCTGGCGAATCTGGAATCGCCTGAGCGAAACCACAGCATGAGGGGATGGACCGACGTTCTCACGAACGTCGCTACAGCCGTTCGCCTTCCCCTTCGTCCCTCTCGTAGCGATGCGCGTGAGCGCATCGATCCGCCACGTTCAGCTCTTCCCCAGCGCGCGGCACTCCGCCAGCAGGCGCATCGTCTCGTCGAAGACGTCGGCCGGCACCAGCTTGCCCCGGATCTTCGGGTACACCGACTCCGAGATCGCGCGCCACTCGGCCTCGACGTCGGGGGACGGCCGCGCGACCTTCAGCCCGCGCTTCTCCATCGCCGCGACGGATTCCTCCATCTCGCGCCGGCCGGTGGCCTTGATCTCCTCGCCGGCGCGCACCGCCGCCGCGCGCAGCTTCTCGCGCGTCGCGGCCGGGATCTTCTCCCAGGTCTCCTTGCGCACGACGAGCGCGCCGACCAGCGGCGCCCAGTTCAGGTCGAGCATGTGCGGCGCGCGGGTGTCGACCTGCGCGGCCATCGCGAAGAACGGCGGCAGCGGCACGGCGTCGATCAGGCCGGTCTGGAGCCCGGGCACGATGTCGGCCGTCTCCAGCGCCTTCGCGTCGAATCCGGCCGACTGGTACAGCTCGACCTGCGCGGGGTTGCCCGACCAGCTGAAGAGCTTGAGCTTGCGCAGGTCGTCGGGGTGGAGGATCGGCCGCTTGGCGAAGAAGCGCACCCACCCCGAGTCCACCCAGAAGATCACGACAAAGCCCTTTCGGGCCAGCCGCTCCTCGAGCAGCGGCTGCAGGCGCTCGCCCACGTAGTCGACCTCGGCCAGGGTGTGGAAGCCCATCGGGATGTTCTGCAGGCCGGTCACGCCCGGCTCGATCTCGGCCAGGCCCACCGCGGTGAGCATCGCCGCCTGCAGCGCGTTGACCTGCATCAGGCCCACCATCTCGGCCTCGCCGCCAAGCTTGCCGCCGGCGAAGAGGTTGAGGTCGACCGCGCCGCCCGACTCCTTGCGCCAGGTCTCGGCCATCGCCATGAGCGATTTGTGGTACGAGGTGCCGACAGGCGCGAGCGTGCCGAGTTTGAGCTTCGGCGCGGCGAGCGCGGTCACGGCCAGCGTCGCAGCGGCCAATGTCGCAAGCAGGCGGCGGGAGAAGAGGGAGACGAGGGACTTGGTCATGGCGGAAAGGGGAAGGGACAGCGGTCCGGAGCGCGGGTTCAGCGGCGCGGCGCCGTGGGTTCGGTGGAGAGAAACAAATCGTCCTTGCACGCGAGCAGCCAGCGGGCGCGCTGCTGCGCCACGAGGTTGACGAGCCGCTGCTCGGGATAGGCATCGGCATCGATCGCGAGCGCCTGGCCCAGCAACTCCGCGAACAACGGGAAATCCTGCTGCTCGATGCAAACCGCCTCGGCGAAGTTCACGAACGGCGAAGCCTGCCGCCCGCGCGCCAGCTCCACCGCCCGCTCGAAATGCACCCGGGCCCGCGCCGCGGCGTCGCCGGCCACGCCCTGCCGCGCCATCTCGTAGATGATCAGGAAACTGTGGATCGCCCCCTCGCCCCAGTCGGCATCGAGTTCGGCGGCGCGGTCGATGAGCGCTTCCATCTGCGGGATCTCCGCGAGGCGGGACGGATCGTCCTTG
>DAOOFR010000172.1:5853-7310 GCA_035415285.1 Opitutaceae bacterium | reverse complement strand
TTCACCTCGTAGCGGTGGCGGTGGCGCTCGCTGATCTGCTCCTTGCCGTAGGCCTTGGCGGCGTGCGTGCCGGGCCGCAAGCGGCAGTCGTAGGCACCGAGGCGCATCGTCGCGCCCTTGTCGGTGATGCGGCGCTGGTCGTCCATGAAGTCGATCACCGGGTCCTCGGTGTCGGGGTCGAACTCGGTGCTGTTGGCCGTCTTCAGGCCGAGCACATTGCGAGCGAACTCGATCACCGCGATCTGGAGACCGAGGCAGATGCCGTAGTACGGGACCTTGTTCTCGCGGGCGTAGCGGGCGGCGGCGATCTTGCCCTCCGTGCCGCGGTCGCCGAAGCCGCCGGGGACGAGGATGGCGTCGAGGCCGGCGAGCTGTCTCACACCGCCCTTCTGCTCGAGGTCCTGCGCGTCGATACGCACGATCTCCACGGCGCAGTTGTTGGCGATGCCGGCGTGGTAGAGCGACTCGTAGATGGATTTGTAGGCGTCCTGCAGCTCGATGTACTTGCCGACCACGCCGACCTTCACGCGGTGCCTCGGGTTGCGGATGCGGCGGACGACCTGCTGCCAGACGTTGTTCTTCACCGGGGGCGCCTCGAGTCGGAGGATGTCGACCACGAGGTCGTCGACCTTCTCCTTCTGCAGCATGAGCGGCAGCTCGTAGATGGAGGTCTCGACGTTCTGCTCCTCGATCACGGCCTTGGCGGCCACGTTGCAGAAGAGGCTGAGCTTCTCGCGCAGATCGCGGTCGAGCGGGTGATCGCAACGGCAGACGAGCACATGGGGCTGGATACCGATCTCGCGCAGCTTCGCCACGCTCTGCTGGGTGGGCTTGGTCTTCAGTTCGCCCGCGGCGGTGAGGTACGGGACGAGGGTGACGTGGATGAAGCAGACGTTGCCCGGGCCGACCTCGAGGGCGAACTGGCGCATGGCCTCGAGGAAGGGCAGCCCCTCGATGTCGCCGGTCGTGCCGCCGATCTCGGTGATGAGAATGTCGACCCCCTCGCCGCCGGCGTAGATGCGGTTCTTGATCTCGTTGGTCACGTGCGGAATCACCTGCACGGTCTTGCCGAGGTAGTCGCCGCGGCGCTCCTTGGCGATGACGGCCTCGTAGATCTGGCCGGAAGAAAGGCTGTTCATCCGGCTGAGCTTGCCGGAGGTGAAACGCTCGTAGTGGCCGAGGTCGAGGTCGGTCTCGGCGCCGTCGTCGAGCACGTACACCTCGCCGTGCTGGAACGGGCTCATGGTGCCCGGATCGACGTTGAGGTACGGATCGAACTTCTGGATGCGGACGATCAGTCCGCGCGCCTCGAGCAGCGCCCCGAGCGAGGCCGCCGTGAGGCCCTTGCCGAGAGAGGAAACGACGCCGCCCGTGACAAAAATGTATTTCACGGGAAGACGAGAAATGGCGGGCGGAAACAAGGAGCAAGTGCGGACTCGCATGAAACCGTTTCATGC
>DAOOFR010000172.1:0-5753 GCA_035415285.1 Opitutaceae bacterium | reverse complement strand
TTCAGGCCGTGCCACTCGGCGAGGCCGAAGTCGCCCTTGTACTCCCAGTTCGCCCACGCCATGCCGGCGGCCTCGAACACCCCGACGATGTCGCGGTAGTAGGCCAACCGCGCGGCCCGCGGCACGGTCGCCAGGCAGCCG
The DNA here is from genome assembly GCA_035415285.1 of Opitutaceae bacterium. GTDB lineage: Bacteria > Verrucomicrobiota > Verrucomicrobiia > Opitutales > Opitutaceae > CAJCBL01. The sequence continues at coordinate 5,612 of DAOOFR010000172.1, read as the reverse complement.
AACTCGCCGCAGTAGAGCTGCAGCCCGAGTTCCTTCGCCCGCGCGATCGCCGGCTCGTACTCCTGCCGCAGCCGGTCCGGGTTCCAGTTGTCGGTCGAGCTGGCGAGGAAGTCGTATTTCTCCTTCGGGTAGGCGGCGACGAGCTTCGCATAGGTCGGGGCGTCGACGATCGGGCCGGGATACGCCACCGGGCCCGGGTAGTCGCGGATCACCGGATCGACCCAGTCGGCCTTGTGGTGGGTGAGCAGCAGCGGCGCGTAGGTGTGCATGCTCAGGATGATGTTCTTGTCGCCCGTCGGCACCGCGAGCTTCGGCAGCATCTGCGGGATCTGCCACATGTTGGCGCCGAGCACGATGACGCGATTCGGCTCGGTGGCGCGGATCTGCGCCAGGCTGCGCACCACGAGTTTGTTCCAGTCCTCCGGATCCGGGGCCGTGGGCTCGTTCATGATCTCGTAGGCGAGGAAATCCACCGGATGGTGACGCAACCGGGCCGAGAGCTGGCGCCAGAGGTCGAGGAAATGCTCCTGCGCCTTCGGGTCGGTCCAGAGCGTGTTGGTGCCGCCCTCGTTCTCGGCGTTGAAATGGTGCGCCCGCACCGAGTGCAGGTCGACGATCACGCGCAGCTTCGCGGCCTTGATCCAACCGAGCGCGCGCTCGAGCAGCGCGAAGGCGGCCTCGTCGGGCGCGCCGTCCTCCTTCCAGAGCACGATCTCGTCGACGGGCAGACGCACGTGGTCGAAGCCGAGCGAGGCGATGTAGCGGATGTCGTTCTCGGTTATCCACTCCTCGCGCGGCGCCCAGCCGAAGTCCTGCGAGAGCCAGTGGCTGAGGTTGGTGCCGCGGTGGATGGCGAAGCCGGCGGGGTTGGCCGGGGCGGATACGGGGGCGGCGGCACCGAGGGCGGTGGCACCGAGGAACAGCGCGGAGCAAAGGATGCGTCGGAGGGGCGACATGGGTGAGCGGGTTTGAGGGAAACGAGGATCCCCATGGTTGCCCAAACCGCGTCCGGGACAACCAGCGACGGCATTTTGGGCCGTATCGAAGGGGATTTCGATGCATCGCACCGCCCCGGGGCGACACCCGGTGCCCCGGGCAAGAACCCGCGTCTCATCCGCGCCGCATCTCGCTGTCGCGCGCCTCGGGCAGCTTCGCCGGGAAATCGAGCGTGTAGTGCAGGCCGCGGCTCTCGTGGCGCTGGAGCGCGCAGCCGACGATGAGCTCGCCGATCACGATGAGGTTGCGCAGCTCGAGCAGCTGCGGGTCGACCGAGAAATGCCAGTAGTATTCGTGGACCTCCTTCGCGAGGTTGGCGAGCCGGGCGCGGGCGCGCTCAAGGCGCTTGGTCGTGCGCACGATGCCCACGTAGTCCCACATCGCGCGGCGCAGCTCGTCCCAGCTGTGCGTGAGCACCACGCGTTCGTCGGCATCGTCGCCGCCGAGATCCTTCCACGCGGGCACGGCGGGCGCGGCGGCGCGCGGCGCGCCGAAGTAGGTCTCGACGGCGGCGGCGGCGCGGTGCGCCACCACGATGGCCTCCAGCAGCGAGTTGCTCGCGAGGCGGTTCGCACCGTGCAGCCCGGTGCAGCCCACCTCGCCGCAGGCGAAGAGGCCGGGCAGCTCGGTCGCGCCGGCGAGATCGGTCGCCACGCCGCCGCAGGTGTAGTGCGCCGCCGGCACCACCGGGAGGAGATCCTGGGCCATGTTGAGCCCGACCTTCTCGCAGCCCGCGAAGATCTGGGGGAAACGCTGCCGCAGCCACGCCTCGTCCTTGTGCCGAATATCCAACCACACGTGCGGCGTGCCGGAAGTCTTCATCTCGTTGTCGATCGCGCGGGCGACGATGTCGCGCGGCGCGAGGTCGGCCTGGTGGTGGTAACGCGGCATGAACGCCTCGCCGGCGAAGTTGCGCAGGATCGCGCCTTCGCCGCGCACGGCCTCGCTGATGAGGAAACGCGACGCCCCGGCCGCCGCGCCCGCCCCGCCGGCGGCGGTGTAGAGCGTCGTGGGATGAAACTGGATGAACTCCATGTTCCGCACCGGCACGCCGGCGCGGTAGGCCATCGCGATGCCGTCGCCGGTGGCGATCGTGGGGTTGGTCGTGTAGAGATAGACCTGCCCGGCGCCGCCGGTGGCGAGCATCACCACGGGGGCGGCGATGGCGACCACACGATGCTCATGCACATCGAGCGCGTGCAGGCCGATCACGCGGTTCGGACCCGCCGCGGGATCGACCTTGGCCGACGTGACGACATCGATCGCGAAGAGGTGCTCGAAGAGATCGATGTTCCGACTCCCGGCCACGGCGCGCAGCAGCGCCTCCTCGATGGCCTTCCCCGTCATGTCCTGAACATGGAGGATACGCCGGTGCGAGTGGCCGCCCTCGCGGCCGAGCTCAAACTGCCCGCTGGCGTCGCGCGAAAACTCGAGTCCGATCCCGACCAGCTCGCGCACCCGCGCCGGGGCGTCGCTCACGATCGCGCGCACGGAGTCCTCAGCGCAGAGCCCGTCGCCGGCGACGAGGGTGTCGCGCACATGGTTGTCGAAGTTGTCCTCGGCGGCCATCACGGCGGCGAGGCCGCCCTGGGCAAAGTTGGTGTTCGAGTCGGCGCGGTTCTTCTTGGTGAGGATCGCCACGCTGCGGCCGGCGGCGGCCGCCTTGAGCGCGAAGCTCAGCCCGGCGATGCCGCTGCCAACCACGACAATATCGTACGCACTCTTCATAAAGGGAAGCCCATGGGCGGCGCCACGCTGCGGCCCGGGCAGCGGGGCAAACGTGAGGCGGCCATGGGGCGCAACAACGCCTCCGCTCAGAGGATGATGTTGTCGATGAGGCGCACCTCGTCGACCCAGGCGGCGATGGCCAGCAGGCTCTTGCCGGGGATGATCTCCTTCATCGTCTCCATCGTGCAGCGGTCGACGATCTGCGCGTAGATGAGCCGGATACGGCGACGTTCGCCCAGCAGGTGGGTCGTCTCGGCGATCACACGGTCGGTGCTGCGCGTGCCGGCCTCGACCATCTTCTTCGCGTTGAACAGCGACTGGGAGAGGGCGAGCGCATCCTGCCGCTGGATCGTGGAGAGGTAGCGGTTGCGCGAACTCATCGCCAGGCCGTCGGCCTCGCGCACGATCGGACAGACGACGATGTCGACGCAGAAGTGCAGGTCGTTGACCATCTTCTTGAGCACCGCGACCTGCTGGGCGTCCTTCTGGCCGAAGAAGGCGAGGTCGGGCCGCACGATGTTGAAGAGTTTGGCGACGACGGTCGTGACCCCGCGGAAATGGCCCGGGCGCGACTGGCCGCAGAGCGGCTTGGAGATGAACTCCTCGTTGACGTAGGTCGAGTAGCCCTTCGGGTAGACCTCGTCGGCGGGAGGGGCGAACACCACGTCGGCCCCGGCCTTCTCGCAGGCCTGGAGATCGGCCTCGAGCGTGCGGGGATACTTCGTGAAATCCTCGTTGGGGCCGAACTGCGTCGGGTTGACGAAAATGGAGACGACGACCGTGTCGCACTGTTTCCGCGCGGCCTCGATCAAACTCACGTGGCCGGCATGGAGCGCGCCCATCGTGGGCACCAGGCCGATGAGGCGGCCCTTCGACTCCAGATTCATGGCCAGCGACTGCATGGCGAAGATCGAGTTGATGACTTGCATGGTGGGAATCTCGCGCGGAGACGTTCTGCGAACTATCCCGAGCGCGCGCCCGCACTCAAGCCTTTCCACGATGGCAAGGAAGGCCCTCTGCCGGCTGGCTCGCCTCCCAAAAAGCGACCAGAAGGCGGGCCATCGCGTCATCCGGCGGAGCAAGGCGCCCTCCGCCCCTCGTCGCCTCGGATCTTCAGCGCAGCACCGGCTCATGCCCCGTACCCAGCCCACGCCAGCGAGTGGCCCCACATTGCCCCGCCGTTCTCGCCCCCCCCAAGCGCCAGCGCCCCCACTCCGACTCCCGCCAAATACTCCCACGGCCGTGGGAGTATTTGGCGCCGAGCCCCGCCCAAACCGCCTTCCCCCGAGCGAAACCGCTTCCGCCAAATAAGTTCACGGTCGTGAACCTATTTGGCGGAATGGAAGAACGCGGCCTTCGCCGCCCCGCACAACCATTCCCTGCAGCTGCACCGCCGCACCCGGTCTTTCGGCTCGCCGCCCACCGTCTCACACCTGCACTGTCCCGCCACTCTACCGCCATGATCCGCGTCAACGAAAACTACCAGAAGCTCAAGGCCTCCTATCTCTTCGCCGACATCGCCAAGCGCGTGAACGCCTGGGTCGCCGCCAACCCCGACAAGAAGCTCATCCGCATGGGCATCGGCGACGTCACCGAGCCGCTCCCGTCCGCCTGCATCGCCGCCTTCCACGCCGGGGTCGACGAGATGGCCAAGCGCGAGACCTTCAAGGGCTACGGCCCCGAACAGGGCTACGACTTCCTGCGCCAGCTTATCGCGAAGCACGACTTCCAGGCCCGCGGCGCCCTGGTCGACGCCGACGAGATCTTCGTCTCCGACTCCTCCAAGTGCGACATCGGCAACATCCAGGAGCTCTTCGCCAACGACATCCGCGTCGGCATCCCGGACCCAGTGTACCCGGTCTATGTCGACAGCAACGTCATGGCCGGCCGCACCGGTTCCAACGACAACGACCGCTACACCGGCCTCGTCTACCTCGAGTCCACCGCGGCCAACGGCTACGTGCCCGCCCTGCCCACGCAGCCCGTCGACCTGATCTACCTCTGCTTCCCCAACAACCCCACCGGCGCCACCGCCACCCGGGCGCAGCTCCAGGCCTGGGTCGACTACGCCCGCGCCCACAAGGCGCTGATCGTGTTCGACGCCGCCTACGTCGCCTTCGTCCGCGACCCGCAACTCCCGCAGTCGATCTACGAGATTCCCGGTGCCCGCGAGTGCGCGATCGAGTTCCGCAGCTTCTCCAAGAACGCCGGCTTCACCGGCACGCGCTGCGCCTTCATCGTCGTGCCGAAGGAGCTGAAGGTCTGGGACCTCGCCGGCCGCGAGCACTCCGTGCACGCGCTGTGGAACCGCCGCCACACGACCAAGTTCAACGGCGTCGCCTACCCCGTGCAGAAGGCCGCCGCCGCCGTCTACTCGCCCGAGGGCCAGCAGCAGACCCGCGCGCTCACCGACTTCTACCTCGGTAACGCGAAGCTCGTGCGCGACACCCTCACCGCCCGCGGCCTGTCCTGCGCCGGCGGCGACAACGCCCCGTACATCTGGGTGGACGTGAAGCGCGACTCCTGGGAGTTCTTCGACCTGCTGCTCAACCAGGCCGGCGTGGTCTGCACGCCCGGCTCGGGTTTCGGCCGCTGCGGCCAGGGCTATGTGCGCTTCAGCGCCTTCAACAGCCGCGCCAACGTCGAGGAAGCCCTCGCCCGCGTCGCGAAGCTGCTCTGACGAGACCGCCCAACCGCGCCGACCGACCGCAGAGAGCTCCGGCGTGCCGCACGACCGCGTCGCGCCGCCATGCCGGTCCGGGGCCGAAAATCCGTCCCGTCACTCCGCCCGCGGATCGACGATCCGCCCCAGGAACAGGATCGCGCCCGTCCGCGTCTCGCGGATGAAGAAGAGGAACGGATGATCGACTTTGAAGGGCTTGGGCGTC
>DAOOFR010000171.1:0-7356 GCA_035415285.1 Opitutaceae bacterium | reverse complement strand
TGTGGATGAGTTGGGAGGACTACATGCGCGACTGGTGCCGGCGGAAGGACTTCCGCGGGTTGCTGCCGGCGATGCTCGAGGGCGAGGACCCGGACTTCGTGCAGCACATCAGGCGTATCGCCGCGGAGGAGTCGGCGAAAGTCGGGGGGCGGTGAGGCGGCGCGCACGCGCCGGTGCCGGGCCTACCTGGCTTCGAGCACAGCCGCGAGGGCGCCGAGGAGCGCCTTCATCGCGAAGGGCTTCTGGAGGAAGCGGGCGATGCCGCGGGTGGCGAGCCGTTGCACCGCCTCGTCTTCGCTGTAGCCGCTCATGAGGATCACCGGGCAGGCGGAATCGATGTTTTGCATCTCGGCATGGGCGGCGGCGCCATCGAGGTGGGGCATCGAGAGGTCGAGCAGGACGGCGGCCAACTCCCGGTGGTGTGCGCGGAAGAGCGCAACGGCTTCGCGGCCGTCGGCGGCGAGGTGAACCGTGAAACCGAGGGAAACGAGGAAATCGCGTATGGTCTCGCGCAGCACGCGCTCGTCGTCGGCGACGAGGAGGGCGCGGCCGGCGCCGGCCAGGGCGGTGGCCGCACGGTGCGGGGCGGCGGGCGCGGCGGGATCGGCGCAGGCGGGCAGCAGGATGCGGAAACAGGCGCCTTCGCCGGGCCGGCTCTCGAGCTCGATGGCGCCGTGGTGGGCGCGCACGATGCCGAGCACGGCGGCGAGCCCGAGGCCGCGGCCGGTGAACTTGGTGGTGAAGAACGGATCGAAGAGGCGGTCCTGGATCTCGGCGGGGATGCCGCAGCCGTTGTCGGCCACTTCCAGCACGAGGTAGTCGCCGGCGGGCAGCTCGGCGCCGAGGCGGGCGCGGGCGAGGCGGGCGGAGTCGAGCGCTTCGCGGCGGGTGGAGATGCGGATACGCCCGGCGCCGGCCTCGGTGGCCTCGGCCGCGTTGAGCAGCAGGTTCATGGCGATCTGCTTGAGCTGCGTGGCGTCGGCCCGGACGGCGGGCAGCGGGTCGGCGAGCTCGAGCTCGAGGGTGCGGCCATGCGCGGCGGAGTCGCGGACGAGCTCCGCGGTCTCGCGCAGGATCGGATTGAGATCGAGGGGGCGGACGGCGAAGCGGCCCTTGCCGGAGTAGGCGAGCATCTGGCGGCAGAGGTCGGCGGCACGCAGCACGGCGGACTCGATGAACTGGAGGTTCTGCTCGAGCGCCGGCGGCGAGCCTGCGTTGCCGCGGGCGAGGGAGGCGTTGCCGAGGATGATGGTGAGCAGGTTGTTGAAGTCGTGGGCGATGCCGCCGGCGAGCACGCCGAGGCTTTCGAACTTCTGCTTCTCCCGCAGGAGGCCCTCGAGCCGCTCGCGTTCGGCGGCGGCCTCGATGCGCGCGGTGATGTCGCGCTGCACGCCGATCCAGTGGGAGAGGCGGCCGTCGGGCGCGCGGACCGGCATGATGCGCACCTCGACGTGGAAGGGGGTGCCGTCCTTGCGGTAGTTGACAAGTTCGGACGTGAAGACCTCGCCCCGCGCGAGGCAGGAGCGCATGCGGGCGATCTCGGCGCGGTCGCTGTCCGGGCCCTGGAGCAGCGAGGGCGAACGGCCGAGCACCTCGGCGGCGGTGTAGCCGGCGAGCCGGGTGAAGGCGTCGTTGACGAAGAGGATGCGCGGGTGCGGCGAGGAGGCCGTGCCCGTGTCGGTGATGACGATGGAGTCGTAGGAGTTGACGACGGCGGACTCGAGCAGCCGGAGCCGTTCGGCCGAAAAGATGGACAGGTCGGAGGCGTCCGCCGCAACGGCGGCGACTCGGGACGCAGCTTTGGCGCCATGTGGGAGGGCGCGCTCGCCGGAGGGAGTCACGGGAAGGACGCGGACGGTGCCCTGCGCAGAGGCGGGGCGCGTGGCGCGAGAGTGGTGAGTGAGACGGTGTGGGAGGAAACGCCGGGTAGGGCGGTGGCGGGAAGCTAGGAGGAAACCCCGACTCGCCAACCGCAAAGCGCGATTGCCTGACGGCGCCCCTTCCGTGTGATGCGAGAACGTAACATGAGCGCCATCGATGCAGGGACCATGCCGCTTCCCGATGACTATCTCCGCCGCTTCGGAGCGGTGGGTCGGTTGCTCGGCCGCGCCGCCCTGGAGCGGCTCGCCGCGGCGCACGTGTGCGTGATCGGGTTGGGCGGCGTGGGCTCGTGGACGGTCGAGGCCCTCGCGCGCAGCGGCGTGGGCGCGCTGACGATCGTCGACCTCGACGAGGTGTGCGTGACCAACGTGAACCGTCAGCTCCCCGCGCTCACCGACACGATCGGGCGACCCAAAGCGGTCGTGCTCGGCGAACGCGTGCTCGGCATCAACCCGGCGTGCCGCGTCGAGCCGGTGGTGGAGTTCTTCACGAAGGAGAGCTTCGAACGCATCCTCGCGCCGCGCTACGACTTCGTGGTCGATGCGACCGACAGCCTGCAGCACAAACTGCTCGCGCTCTGGCAATGCCGCGAACGCGGCCTGCCCGCGCTCACCGTGGGCGCCAGCGCCGGCAAGCGCGACGGCACGCGCGTGAAGGTGGCCGACCTGGGCGACGCCGAGAACGACGCGCTCCTGCGCTACGTGCGCAAACGCCTGCGCGAGCGGCATGCCTTCCCGCGCGGCGAGGGCGCCCAGTTCGGCGTGCGCTGCGTCTATTCGCCGGAGCGGCCCGTGTATCCGTGGGCCGACGGCAGCGTGTGCGCCACCCAGGAGCCCGGCGCGCCCACGGAGCTCAACTGCGACAACGGGCTGGGCAGCGCGACGTTCGTCACCGGCGCGTTCGGCTTCGCCGCCGCCGGCGAGGTGGTGCGGTTGCTGACGGCGGGCGCGGGGGCGGGTCCGGGCTGACGGCCGGACGTAGTGGGACTCCGCCTGCGCCGGCGCCGCCCCAAACGTGATCGTTTGTTTGCAGGGGCCTCGCGCCGTGAATTGACGCATTCTGGTAGGGCGGGACCGCTGGGCCCGCCGCGATCACGGACGGCCCGGCGGTCCGCCCTTCACCCGAAGAGCCGCGCGAAGTTTGCGGCGACCTGGGCGGTGAGCTCGGCCTCCGGCACACCGCGCAGCTGCGCGAGCCCGCGATACGTGGCGGCGAGGTTGGCGGGATGGTTCACGGTTTTCCCGCCGGGCTCGGGCGAAGGCGGGAGCGGATGCGTGAGCCACGGCGGGGGCGGCGGCATGGCCGGGGCGTCGGTTTCGACGAGTAACCGGTCCGCGGGTACGAAGCGGAAGGCGGCGCGCTGGCGCGTCTTCTTCTCGGCGAGGAAGGAGCCGTTGAAGGAGAAGTACGCCCCGAGTTGCGCGAAGCCGGGCACCATCTCGGCGGAGCCGCCGTAGGCGTGGAGCAGGAAACCGCGGCGCGGCAGCGGGCGGGAGCGGAGCAGTTCGTCGAGCTGGCCCCACGCCTGCAGGCAGTGGATCGAGGCGGGGCGGTCGAGTTCCACCGCCAATGCGAGCTGCGGCAGAAAACATGCGATCTGTTCGGCCAGCGGTGCGGGTGGCGGGCTGCCGGCGGGAAAGTAGTCGGCGGGTGCGCTCTCGAGAATCCAGCGGTCGATGCCGATCTCGCCCACCGCGGCGCGCGGCTCGGCGCCGAGGCGGGCACGCAGCGTTTCGAGCCAGTGCGGCGAACGCCCGGCGACATCCCACGGGTGCAGGCCGTAGCTGGGCCGGACGAAGGGGAAACGCGCCGCCAGCGCCGCGACAACAGGCCAGTCGGCCTCGGCGGTGCCGTTGACGATCATCGCATCGATGCCGAGTCGCTCGGCCTCGGCGGCGATCGCATCGAGGTGGGGAGCGAGCCAGTCGTCTTGGAGGTGGTTGTGGGCGTCGCGGAGCATGGCGGGGTGGCGGAGCGGGAACATGGCGAGAATGGTGCCGGCGGCAGTGCGAAAATCGCAGGGGGCGCGCTGCCGGATTGGTGGGCGGTGACCCGAAGTGTCGTGGTCCCCGGGGCCCACCGGATCGTAGCCGCGTTTCCCTGGCCCCGGGGGGGCGGTTGTCTGCGGTTAACCTCGGGTCCCACCGGCCGATAGGAGAGGGCGTCGCCCCCCATGAAGCTTCAATCCAGAGCGCGTCTGCTGGTCCTGGTCCTGTTCTCGGCGTTGATCGTGTTGATCGTGGGCGTCTCGGGGCGGGCGTTCATGCGCGGGTTGGCCGCGGCGGAGCGGCGTGAGGCGCACGAGATCGGGAAACGGGCCGCGCGTATTGTCGATGTGGAGTGCGACGGGTTGGTGCGCATCTCGCGCGACTATGCGGAATGGAACGACACGGTGGCCTTCGTGCAGGAGCGCGACCCGGCTTACGCGGCGGGCAACTGGAAGACGGAGTCGATGCGCAACGTGCAGGTCGACGCCATGCTGATCTTCACTCCGCTCGGGGAGTTGGCCGGCGGCGCGGTCGTGCCGGCCACCGGGGAGGAGGTGGTGGCTCCGTCGCAGGAGTTGATCGGGCGTTTCCGGGACGAGATCCGCCAAGTGGTAGGGGACGAGGAGGCCGCGCTGCGCCTCTCGGGCCTGTGCCGGATCGGGGAGCGTGCGGCGTTCTTCGCGTGTCTGCCGGTGTTGCCCACCGGAGGCGAGGGACGCCCGCAGGGGGCTCTGGTCACGGTGCGGTGGATCGACAACCGGTTGCGCGACCGGCTGGAGCAGGTCCTCGGTTTCAGGGTCGAGCTGGTGCCGGCCGCTTCCGCCGAAGCCCCGAGCTCGGCGCCGAAGCGCCTCGCGCCGGATGCGCGGGTGACGGTGCTCTCCGACGAGAAGATGGCCGTGGGCGTGCTCTTGCGGGCGATCGACGGCGGACCGCTGTTCGGGTTGCAGATGGAGATCGAGCGCGCGGTGTATCTGGAGGGCGTGCGGGCCCGGCGGATGATGTTGTGGCAGTTGCTCGCCGCGGCGGTGGTCGTGGCGCTGCTCACCGCGTGGGGGCTGCGGGTCTGCGTGGTCCGCCGGTTGGAGCGCCTCAGCGCCCAGCTCAGCGAGATCGGCGAACAGGCGAGCGCGCGCGGCCGTGTCCGGGTCGACGGGGCCGACGAGATCGCCGCCGTGGGGCGCAGCATCAACGGGATGATCGAGAACCTCGAGCGTGCCGATCTCGAGCGGGCGCGGGCGCGCAAGGAGCGGGAGCTGCTGCAGGAGCAGTTGCTCCATGCCCAGAAGATGGAGGCGATCGGCGAGTTCGCCGGCGGCGTGGCGCACGATTTCAACAATTGTCTCACGTCGATCGGCAGCTGGCTGCAGCTCACCCGGCAGGAGCTGCCGGCCGACCACCCCACGCAGGAGAACCTCGAGCTGGCCCTCAACTCCGTGGAGCACGCCACCTCGGTCGTGCGCCAGCTGCTCACCTACAGCCGCCACGGCGCCGCCCCGCTGGCCGAGCTGCGCCTGGGGGAGCTGCTCAGCGAATCGCTTCTGCTCCTGCGCTCCGGCCTGCCGCGCACCATCGAGCTGCGGGTGCATGCCGGCGGCGGCGACGACCGCGTGTTCGCCGACCGGACACAATTGCTGCAGGTGTTGATGAACCTGCTCAACAACGCCCGCGACGCCATGGGTGACTCGGGCGTGCTCACGATCAGCCTGGCCGAGGCGACGTTGCCCTCCGCCGCCACCGGCCCCGCCAACCACCTGCCGCCGGGCGACTACGTGCGCCTCTCCGTGCAGGACACCGGCCCCGGGATCCCGCCCGATCATCTCGAGCGGATCTTCAAGCCGTTTTTCACCACCAAGGCCGCCGGCAAGGGCACCGGGCTCGGCTTGGCCGTCGTCCAGAGCGTCGTCTGCCGCCACAGCGGCGCGGTCTGGGTCGAGAGCGCACCCGGGCAGGGGACCACCTTCCATGTGTTGCTGCCGCGCCGGTCGCAGCAGGCGTCCGGCGGTCTGGCGCCGGGCTGCGCGGAGCCCGGGCTGCAGGGGCTGCGCGTGCTCATGGCGGAGGACGACCCCGAGGTGACACGCGTGCTGCTCACCGCCCTGCGGCGGCGCGGTTGCGAGGTGGTCGCCGCCGAGGACGGCGCCGCGGCCTGGGAGACCCTCGTGCTCGCCGACCGGCCGTTCGATGTGGTGCTCACCGACCTCACGATGCCGCGGCTGAGCGGCATGCAACTGGTGGGAAAGATCGTCGACTCGGGACGCAAGATCCCCGTCGTGCTCATGACGGCGTATGGTTCCACGCTCGACGCCGAACACGTGCGGCAGGCGGGTTTCGCCGCCGTGCTCACCAAGCCGGTCATCCACGACCAGGTGCTGGAAGTGCTGGCGCGGGTCACCGGGCGTCACGCTCCGCCGCCGAGGCCGTAGCAGGCGGAGCCGGACCGGCGGGCGGCGACGCGCCGTGGTTTTGCCGCCGATCTGCGTGCGATAGGGGCCGCGGCAATGGCCGCATCGCGTGGTCGGCGCGCTTACACCCGTGGCCCACGCGGCAAATGGTTCGCCTCGGCTAGGGCATCGGCTCGGCGGGCCCTGCGGCGAAGGCGCGGATGGTGTCGCGAGTTTTTGAAAACGCGTCGCGCCGTGTGCCGGTGAGATGGCGCTCGAGTTCGAGCGCGGCGAGGAACGTCGGCTCGTGTGCGGCGATCTCGGCCGCGGGGGCGTCGTCGTAGAGTGCGGCCAGGGTGCCGACCAGCGCGCGCACGGCCGGTGCTTCGGCGTCGGTCCGGAACCGGCAGTGGCCGGCAATGCGCCCGGTCACGAGCCACACGCGCGAGAGGCAACCGGGGATCCGCGCGGCCTCGGCGCGCTCGGCGGGAGCCAGGCCGGGGCGGCGGCGGTCGCGGCGGAGCAGTTCCTCCAGGCGCTCCTGCCAACTCGGCAGGATGGCGAGGTCGGCGATCAGGGCGGCTTCGCGTTCGGCAACGATCATGGACGCAGCGTGGGCGCGGGCGGCACCGCAGGCGAGCCCGCGCGGAGAGCCCGCGTGGTGATGTCCGCGCGGAGATGCCCGCGTGGCGTAGCCGACTGGCCCCGCCCCCGTTCGATACGCCTTTCCGCCAAATAAGTCCACGGCCGTGGACTTATTTGGCGAGACTCAGATATTGGTGGGCAGGGGCTTAGCAGGTTTTCGCCAAATACTTCCACGGTCGTGAGTCTATTTGGTGGACAATGGAGACGGAGCGGGGCCAAGGGGGGGCCGGGAGGGGGCGGAAAAACAGATTCCGCGCGGGTTAATGCGGTGAGCCGGAGTCTGCCGGTGTGCACGCTTGGCAGGGGGGCCCCGACGTGCTCTTTGCGCTGAGGCCAACTCGGCCACCCCCCGCCATCCCCTACCGCCATGCAATTCGGTCACTTCGACGACAAGGCCAAGGAATACGTCATCACGCGTCCCGACACGCCCCGCCCGTGGGCCAATTACCTCGGCTCGC
>DAOOFR010000170.1:6162-7369 GCA_035415285.1 Opitutaceae bacterium | reverse complement strand
CCGCAGTTCGTCCTGCTGGCGGTCGCGGCGTGGGTGGCCGCCGCCGTGGTGTCGCTTTATGCGGGTTACCTGCGGGATCTCCTGCGGGTCCTGGAGTAGGACGCGGCCGGTGTGGGGAATATCCAATAACAGAAACGCAGCCGGGCGGGGCCCCGGGCGGCTCACGCCGCCTGGAGGCGCAGGCCGGCGTCGCGCAGGAGCTGGTCCCAGTCGCGATGGCCGAGGGCTTCGCCCAGGTGGGCGTCGCCCGACTGGAGCAGGTGGCGGAGCTTGCGCAGGGCGCCGAGCTCGATCTGGCGGAGCCGCTCGCGGCTGATGCTCAGCTCGTGGGCGACCCGGGCGAGGGGCGAGCCGCCGCGGCCGTCGAGACCGTAGTGGCGGCGCAGCAGCGCCTGCTCGCGGGGCGAAAGTTTGCGCAGCGCACGGGCCAGCCACTCGCAGCGGCTGCTGGCCGCGGCGCTCTCGTCGCCGGACACGGCGTCCTCGTCGGCGAGCGACTCGTGGAGGCTCATCGTGTCCTCGGAATCCTCATCGGTGTCGTCGAGGGAGACGAAGGTGCCGAGGGCCTGGCGCACGGTGCGCAGACGCTGGAGACTGAGGCCGGCGGCCTGCGCGATCTCGGGCTCGGTCGGCTCGCGGCCGAGCTCGGCGGTGAGGGCGGTCTCGGCGCGGGCGAGAAGCAGGGCGTGGTAGTTGACCGAGGTGGGCAGGTGGAGGAGGGAGCGCTGGTTGGCGATGAGCGTGATCATCTCCTTGCGGATGTGCATGCGCGCATGCGGGGCGAGGCGGCCGCGGTCGTGGTCGTAGGAGTCGATGGCGGCGATCAGGCCCACGATGCCGCTGGAGAAGAGGTCGTCGTCGCCGATGCCGCTCCACGCGTAACGTTTGGCGAGGTGCCAGACCAGGCGGAGGTTGGAGAGGATCATCTTCTCCCGGGCGAGGGAGTCGCCGGTGCGGCGGGCTTCGTTCAGCGCGCACTCCTGCTCTGCGGAGAGAGGCGGGAGGAAGGTCAACTGGCGGTGCTGTTCGAGCGCGATCACGCCCCGGTTATCGGCCGGCGGCGGTGCGGAATTGAGCGGAGGGTGGATGAAATGTTCGTAATGACTCGACCGGCGGCAGGAGGAGTTTCCCCCAGTCCCGGAGCCGAAAGACTCTGTTCCCGTAGAGCTGGTGCGGTCCGAATGCTCGCGCGCCCCGCGCCGTGGCC
>DAOOFR010000170.1:0-6152 GCA_035415285.1 Opitutaceae bacterium | reverse complement strand
GGGGGGGGGGGGGGGGGGGGGGCTGCCGTTGCCTGGGGCGGTCCGCGGCTCGGCGTTTTGCCCCTGCGGCAGAATCGCCCCGCCTCAATCAAGTCGACCTCGTGGTGAGGATTGAGGCGGGTGACCGGGGCGCCGGTTGCGGCTTGGCCGGGCGCGGCCGTTGTTGCACTGTGCGGGCGATGAGCGAATCCGAGCCGCCTGCCCCGCCGAGTGGGGGGAATTCACTGCCGCCGCCCGCACCGAAGCCGAAACGCGCCGCGGCGGCGTTCAAGCTGGAGGTGGCGCGGGTCGATCCCGCGCTCGAGGGCCGGCCCCTGGCCGCGCATTGGCAGCGGGTGGTCGGCATGGCGATCGACCTGGTGCTTGTATCCGTCATCTCGGTGCTGACCGGGCCGCCGCTCGCCCTGGGCATGGGGGCGACGATCGTCTCGCTGGGCGGGCGCAACGTGAGTCCGACGCGGGCCTGGGCGGTGGTGCGCTGGGTGTTCATCGCGCTCGGCGTCGCGATCATGGTGGCGGCGGGGTTCCTCATGGCGGGCCGGCCGCTGGTGCGCCCCGGCGCCTTCCACCTCGCGGCCAATGCCCCGGCAGCCACGGTGCTGGCGCCCGTCGAGCTGCCGCTGGTGCCCGGCAAGGACGACCTGCGCCGCGCCAACGTGCAGCTCCAGGGCCAGGTGGAGGCCCTGCGCACCGAGAACACGCAGTTGCGCGCGACCATCCGCGGTTCCTCCTGGCTCAACGCTGCCAGCGATTTCAGCCGCACGTTCGGCCTCACCTTCGGCTGGGCCGGGGTGTACTTCACCCTTTCGCTCGCCTGGCTGGGCGGGCGCACGCCGGGCAAGTGGATCGTGGGTACACGCGTGGTGCGCCTCGACGGCCGGCCGCTCACCACGCTCGATGCCTTCACCCGCTACGGTGGATACGCCGCCGGTCTGGCCACCGGCCTGATCGGCTTCGCCCGCGTGCTCTGGGAGCCGAACCGCCAGGCGATCGAGGACAAGATCGCGTGGACGGTGGTGGTACGGGGGCGGTGAGCGCGACGCGCTGCATCGTTGACGCGGGGAGGACAACGCCGCCTCCGAAGACATTGACGGCCGTCAGGGCATTTGGCGGCGGGGGAAACGAGGCAACGGGCGGTTCGCCGGCAAAGGGGTTACGAGAGCAGCGCTGACACGTCCTCCAGCCGGGCGATGCGGTGGGCCCGCTCGTCGGTGAGCGGCGTGTCCGCCTCGTCGAGCCATGCCGCGTGCCAACCGGCGGCCAGCCCGCCGGCGATGTCGTGCGGCCAGCTGTCGCCGACGTGCAGAATCTCCCGCGGGGCACAACCGAGCGCGGCGGCGGCGTGGGTGAAGATCGCGCGGTCGGGCTTCTCCACTCCGAGATCGGCGGAGACGAACACGTGGTCGAGCCAGCCGCGCCAGCCGAGCCCGGCGACGACACGGTGCAGGCGCGAGTCCCAGTTCGAGAGGATGGCGAGCTTCAGGCCACGGGCGCGCAGGGCGGCGAAGAGCGCGGCCATGTCGGCCCGCGGGCGCCAGCGGTGGGCCTGCGCGAAGGCGTCCCAGAGGTCCGGGAACAGGCGGTCGACGGCGGACGCCCCGGCCCACGGGTCGAATACCTCGCCGACCAGATCGCGCCAGAATGCCACCTCGGTGGCCTCGGTGGGGCGCGGCAGGTGGTGGCGGGCCTTGAAGGCGGCGTGAAAACGGCGCTCCAGCTCGGCGTCGGAGGCGGCGAGTCCGTGCGCGCGGCCGATCTCGCCGTACACGGCGCCGACCGAGGGTTGCGGCACGACAAGCGTGCCCGCGGCGTCGAAGGTGATGGCGCGGATGCCGGTGAGGGACACGCGGGCAGCACAGGGCACGCACCCGCGGTGGGCAAGCGCGCGGTGGGGTGATTCTGGTTCGCCGCGCGCACGAGCGGCGCCTACACCGGAGCCGATCATGACGAGACTTCGTATCCCCTTCGTCCGGTTCGCCGCGGTCTTGTGGGTCGCGGTGGCCGCGCACCCGCTCGCCCTTGCCGCGCTGAAGGTCGCCTGTGTGGGCGACAGCATCACGGCGGGCTATGCGCTCAAGGACCCGGCGCGCGACGCGTACCCGGCGCAGCTCGCGCGGCTGCTCGGCGCCGACTACGAGGTGCGCAACTTCGGCGTGAGCGCCGTCACGCTGATGGACGCCGGCAACTACACCTACCGGACGCGCCCCGCGCACGACGAGGCCCTGGCGTGGCGACCCGACGTGGTCGTGATCGCGCTCGGCACCAACGACACCAAGGTCGACAACATCGCGAAACACCCCGGCGACTTCGTGCCCAGCTACCGCGGACTCATCGGACGCTTCCGCGCGGCGAACCCCGCGGCGAAGATCGTGCTCTGCCTGCCGCCGCCCGCGTTTCCCGAGGGCATGGGCATCAGCGATGCAGTGCTCGTGGCCGAGATCCTGCCGCGCATCCGCCAGGTGGCGACCGAGGAGAACCTCACGCTGCTCGACCTCCATACGCCGCTGGCCGACGCGGCGCCACATTTCCCCGACAAGATCCATCCCGACGTCGAGGGCGCGGGCCGCATCGCGCGGCTGGTCTATGGCGAGGTGATGTTTGCCACCACGCCCGCGGCGCAGTCGCTCGATCCGGTGGAGAACACCGCGGTCGTGCCCGTGCCGCGGTTGGAGGACGACTGCTACAACTGGTGGACCCGCCATGCCGAGGCGCTCGCCGCCCTCGCGACCGCGGCGCCGGACGTGGTGCTCATCGGCGACTCGATCACGCACTTCTGGGCCGGCGAGCCGCGCGCGAATCGCGTGAACGGCCCGCAGGCGTGGGCGGCGACCTTCGGGGCACGGCGCGTGCTCAACCTCGGCTTCGGCTGGGATCGCACGCAAAACGTGCTCTGGCGGCTCGAGCACGGCGAGTTCGACGGACTCAAGCCGAAGCGCGTCGTCCTCAACATCGGCACGAACAACTTCGCCGCCACGCCGCACTCGCGCGCGAACACGCCGGAGGAGGTCGCCGCCGGCATCCGCGCGATCCGGGAGAAGCTCCGCGCGCTCAGCCCGGAGACGCACGTGCTTGTGATGGGCGTGCTCCCGCGCGGGCACCAACCCGGCGACTTCTTTCGCGCGCCGATCGCGGCGCTCAACGCGATCCTCGCTCGCGAGCTCACCGGCGACCCGCAGACGACGTTCCTCGACATCGGTGCCCGGTTTCTGGACGCGCAGGGACGGATGGCGCCGGAGCTCATGCCCGACGGCACGCACCCGTCCGAGGCCGGCTACGTGCTTTGGGGGCGGGCGCTCGTCGAGAGCGGGCTGCTGCCGTAATCCGAAACAGAACAGCTGGAAACAGCCGCCATAGCGCGGCCCGGCCGCAACCGAAGGGACGGAAGCGGAAGGTCTGGAACTCAGGAAATCAGGAGACGCCCTGCGACGGGTTCAGGGACCGGTGAGGGCGAATGTGGGAAACGGGCAGGAGCCGAGGGCACGAACGTGGCGGGGTGCTTCAGCCCCCGCGAGCGACGCTGCAAACCAGATCGGCCGGATCGCCGTACCCGGCACTGCGGCGTGTCTGCGGCCGGCTCGTATCCGCCGGCCCGGGCTGAAGCGCCGGGCCACGAGGGGGGCGGCCGTAGCCCGGCGCCAAGGCTTTCATCTGGGGGCGAACGGTCGAAGTTCTGGCGAACTTCGCCACTGCAAGCGGTGCGCGCCAGCGCCCACGGCGGCGCCGGGGCTGTACAGATCGGAGGCGACCCGCTGAATCTCACTCCGGCCCGCTGATGGCTTCGGGCTTGGCGTGGGGAGCGGGGGCTGCGAGCCTGCGCGCCGAACTACGCGGCGATGGCTACCAACCCCCGTTACCGGACACTCCTGCAGGCGTGCGCGCCATCGTGCGCGGCGCTGGCGTTGGTCGGCGTGCTCGGGGCCGCCGGGGCGCTGGGGTCGCTCGACCGGGCGTGGTACGACTTCCTGCAGCGGCGCACGGCCGCTCAGGCGCCGCTGCCAGCGGATACGGCGTTGGTGCTGATTGACGAGACGGCGCTGCAACGGATGGGGGCGGAGGACTACGCCTATCGCTGGCCGTGGCCGCGGCGGGCCTTCGCGGGGTTGTTCGCTTCCCTGCACCGCGCGGGGGCCAAGGCGATCGTTGGCGACTTCAATTTCTTCGAGAACTCGGAAGACGAGATGCAGGATCTGGTCCTCGGGTCGGTCGCCGCAGGGCTGCCGGGTCTGACGCTCGGGGCGATGCCGGCGACGGGGGGCAAGCCCGAGCAGCTCCCCGCGATCTGGCCGGCGGACTTTCGCGAGAGCAACGCCGCGTGCTTCAAGAAGCCGCGTTGGGGTTCCACACGCTCGGTGGTGGACGCGGATTCGGTGCTCCGGCGGTATCTCGCGCGCGACTCGCTGGTGGCGGTGGCGACGCCGCCGGGCGGGGCGCTCGCCGCGGGGCCGCAGAGCTTGCGCTGGCGGGGTACGCTCGGCGAGTTGCGCCAGCGCGGGGTCCCGGTGCTGAGCGCGGCCTTGTTTGTCCCGGATGGGATCGAGGTGGTGACGCAGGCCGAGACGGTTTCGGGGGATCTTGTGCCGGAGGATCTGAGACAGTCGATCGAGGCTGCGGCTGCGCCGACCGAGCCGCTGATCCGCGAGGCCTTCGGGCAGGTCCGCGGGCGCGTGGTCTTCGTCGGGGTGAACGCGGCGAGCACCTACGACTACATCGCCACGCCGTGCGGCGCGCCGGAGCCGGGCGTGATCTCGCACTGGACGGCGTATGCCAATCTCACCGCCGGGGGCTTCTTGCGGGAGGCCGGTCCGTGGGCGGCTGGCGGCGCGATGGTGCTGCTCGTGGCGGTGCTCGGTTGGGTGGCGCGTGGAGGCATCGGGATCTGGCGACCGGCGCTGGTGGCCGGCGGTGGTGCGGTGCTGGCGCTCGGCGGGAGCGCGGGGGCGTTTCTTGGCAACGTGTGGTTCGCGCCGATGTTGCCGGTGGCCGGCGCGGCGGCGGGTTTCGGCGCGGTGGCGGTGCAGAGTTTTCTGCTCGAGCGGGCGCGGAAAAAGGAGATCCAGGGCTGGTTCGGCAGCTACGTCTCGCCGGCGGTGGTGAAGCAGCTCGTCCAGAATCCGGAGGCGCTGAAGCTCGGCGGCGAAAAACGTGAACTCACGATCTTCTTCGCCGATCTGGCCAACTTCACGACGCTCTCGGAATCGATGCCGCCAGAGGAACTCGTGCCGCTGATCAACTCCGTGCTCGAGGACCTCACGGAGGGCGTGCTGCACCACGGCTGCTACGTGGACAAGTACATCGGCGACGCGATCATGGGCGTGTTCGGCAGCCCGGAACCGCTGGAGAACCACGCGCTCTCCGCCTGCCGCGCGGCGCTCGAGAGCATGCGCCGGCTCGACGCGCTCAACGCGCGGATCGAGCGCGAGCACGGTCGGCGCCTGGGCATGCGAATCGGCGTGAACACCGGCGACGTGATCGTGGGCAACGTCGGCTCGACCAAGAAGCGCAACTACACCGTGCTCGGCGATGCGGTGAACCTCGCTTCGCGGCTGGAGGGCGCGAACAAGGAGTTCCACACGGGCATCCTGATCGGCCCACGGACGGCGGCGCAGCTCGGCGGCGCGCTCGTCACCCGGCCTGTGGCGCAGCTGAAGGTGAAGGGCAAGAAGCAGGCCGTGGAGGTGCACGAACTCATCGGCGAGCCGGACATGCTCGACGAGGGCGCGCGGCGGTTCCTGGCGGCGTACGGGGAGGGTTATGCGGCCTACTGCCAACGGCGGTTCGTGGAGGCCTGCCGGGCGTTCGCGACGGCTGCGACATTGCGCCCCGACGACTTTCTTGCCACGCGTTATGCCGAAGAAACGGAACGCCTGGCCGACGCGCCCCCACCGGCTGACTGGGAACCCATTCTCGAACTGCATTCCAAATGAACATGAACTCACCCCTGCGCCTGCTCGCCCTCGCGGCGATTGCCGGCGTGCTCGCGACCTCGGTCGTGGCGGAGCCGAAAGCGGGCGGCACCGTCTATTCGAAACGCAACGGCCTCTCGCTCTATGCCGCGCCCAACTCGCAGTCGGCCGCGGTCGGCTCGGTCGGCTTTGCGGAGGCGCTCAAGATCTCGGAGGTGAATCCGAGCGGCAAATGGCTCAACGTCGCCG
>DAOOFR010000169.1:0-7413 GCA_035415285.1 Opitutaceae bacterium | reverse complement strand
TCGACGGCGGCGTAGTAGTGCGGGAGCACCTTGAGGTTCTGCCGGTAGTGGGTGTCGGTCTGCGAGATGGCGGACATGCCGAAGGCGAGGATGTCGGCGCCGCCGCGGGTGCTGTAGCCTTGGAAGTTGCGCTGGAGGGAGCCGGCGGCCTGGGCGACGGCGAGTTCGTCGGTGGCGCGGGCGAAGTGGTCCATGCCGATGTAGGCCCAGTCGCGCGCGGTGAGCGTCTCGACGGTGGCCTTGAGAATCTGGAGCTTCTGCTCGGGCGAGGGGAGCGCGGACTCGGGGATGACCTTCTGACCGGGGCGCAGCCAGGGGACGTGCGCGTAGTTGAAGATCGCGAACCGATCGCCGCCGAGGGCGAGGGCGCGTTCGAGCGTGTCGGCGAAACTGGCGGGCGTCTGGTACGGCAGGCCGTAGATGAGATCGAGGTTGAGCGACTCGAAGCCGGTCTCGCGCAGCCACGCAATCGCCTGGCGGACAACGGGCTCGGGCTGGATGCGGTGCACGGCCTCCTGGACCTTCGGGTCGAAGTCCTGGATACCAAGGGAGGCGCGGTTGCCGCCGAGTTCGCGGAAGGCGGCCACGTGGTCGCGGGTGAGGCGGCGCGGGTCGAACTCGACGCCGATCTCGGCGTCGGGCGCGAAGGTGAAGCGCGAGCGCAAGGCGGCACCGAGGCGGCGGATCTCGTCGGGCGAGAGGAAGTTGGGGGTGCCGCCGCCGAAGTGGAGCTGGACGACGCGGCGGGCGGGGTTGAGCGGGGCGGCGGCGAGCTCGATCTCGCGGAGGAGGCGGTCGAGGTAGGGCGCGGACTTGCCGTGGTCGTGGGTGGTGATCTGGGTGCAGCCGCAGAACCAGCAGAGCGTCTCACAGAACGGGATATGGAGGTAGAGCGAGAGCGGGCGGTCGGAGGCGTTGTGCGCGGCGAGCTCGGCGGCGAGGCGCTCGCGGTCGAAGGTCTCGGTGAACTGGGGCGCGGTCGGGTAGGAGGTGTACCGCGGGCCGGGCTTGGCGTACTTGCGGACGAGGTCGAGATTGACGGTGAGGGCGGGCATCGCGGTGGTGCGTGAGTGAGTGTGGGCACGCGGGTAGCGGGCGGCGCGGACCCTACGCGAGGCCCGCGAAAAGCGCCAAGCGGGTTTTGCGCGACGGTGCGCGGTGCCCGCAGGGGCGGGCGATGTCCGCCACCGGCGCAGAGTCGCTGCGCTCACGCGCAGCGCTACGCGGGAGAGGCGGAGGACGCCTTCGATGCGCTCACGCGCATCGCTACGGGGGGGGAGGCAAGGCTCCGGCACGATGCGCTCACGCGCGGCGCTACGGGAAAACGGGCGCGGGAGCGGCCGGCTACGCGGAGGTGCCGCAGCCGCAGAGCTTGTCGACGACGGCGATGATCTCCTCGCCGTGCGGTTTGCTCAGCTGGGCGTCGGCGCCGACGGAGACGCACTTGCGGGCCATCTCGTCGTTGATGAGCGAGGAGTACACGACGACGGCGGGGATGTGGTCGCCGCCGGAGGTCTTCACGTTCTTGCAGAGGGTGAGCCCGTCCATCTTCGGCATCTCGATGTCGGTGATGATGAGGTCGACGAAGTCGCTGAGCTGGCGTTTCTGCTCCACGGCCTGCTGGCGGAGGGCGGCGAGATGTTGGTCGGCATCGAGGCCGTTTTCGAAGACGGCGATGTTGGCGAAGCCGGCGCCGTGCAGGACATCGAGGGTGAACTTGCGGATCATCTTCGAGTCCTCGGCGTAGACGATCTTCACGTTCTCGCGGCTGCGGCGGGTGTGTTCGTCGGCGGCGGAGGGCGGGGCGGGGCGCTCCTCGTCGGGGGCGAAATCGAGCATGAGGCGCTCGAGGTCGAGCACGAGGATGATGCGATCGCCGATGCGGATGGAGCCGGTGGTGTAGCCGGCACCCTCGGCGGAGAGGGCGCTGCTCATGGGCTCGAAGTCGGACCAGGAGGTGCGGTGAATCTTGGAGACGCCGTCGATGAGGAACGCGGTCGTGCGTTTGTTGAAACGGGTGACCATGACCAGCTGCCGGTCCTGGTCGGCCGCGGTGCCGGGGATGGCGAGGGCGGTGTGGAGATCGACGAGCAGGACGGGTTTGTCCTGCACGTGGATGACGCCCATGACGCCGTGCGGAGCCTGCGCGAGCTTGGTGATGTGGCAGTTGCTCAGGGCGATGACGCGCTGCACCTTCAAGACGTTCACGCCGTAGCTTTCGCCGGCGAGGAAGAACTCGATGAACTCGACCTCGTTGGTGCCGGATTCGAGTAGGATGCCCTGTTTGGTGGAGACGGTGGTGGCGTGCATGGCAATGGGATGGTCGTGTGCGGCGGTGCGTGCGGTCGCTCCTGCCGGGAGCGACGGTTCAATCGGCTCTCCGGCCGGGCGCTTGACCGAAAAGGCGAGCGCCCGGTGCGATGGGGTGGAGGGCGCGGCGGTGCGGTGGGGCTGCCCGGGGGCCTGATCCTACTTTCAGCAGACGACAGAAGCGTGGACGCCCGCTGGGGCGCGGACTTTCGGGGAAGCAACAGAACCCCGGAGATGGACCATTCTGCCGTCCGGCAGAAGACAGATAGGCACGGATCGTCGCTGGCAGATCGCCGGAGGTTCTCCCACACGGGAGAATGTCCATCCGTGATATCAGTGGTTTTAGATTCATGTTGCTTGAGCGGTCTCCGGACAGAGGGAGAGCAAGATTCCGGTCTTCTGCGCACCAGCCGGGTGAAAACTGTGGTGTAGCGAGCCGGCATCCAACTTCTTGGCCCTTCGTTGCTTCCTGTCGGTTCCCTCTGCGCTTTCTGGGCCCGATTCGCGCGAAGACAAAAATGGCCCGCCGAAAGAGGCGGGCCGCAGGGGGAGAGGAAGGAGGTGCGAGCGGAAGACGCCTACTTCTTCAACGCGCGGACAAAGGCGACGAGGGAGTCTCGATCCTCTTTGGCGAGCTTGCCGCCGTAAGGGTTCATCGTGAAACGGCCGGCCGAGTCCTTCACGCCATCTTTGATCGCGGTGCGGGCGGCGGCGTCGGTGAACGAGGCTTGGACCTCGGTCTTGGTGAGGTCGCGGATCTTCAGCAGTGTGCCGAGCCGGGTGTTGCCCGAGCCGTCGGCGCCGTGGCACTTGGCGCAATGCTGCTCCCAGTTTTCCGGGGGCGTGGCGGCCCCGGCGGTGGCGGCGAGGCCGAGGGCGGTGGCGGCGAGCAGAAGCGTGGCGCGGAATTTCATGCGGCAGGTCGGAGCGCGGGCTGGCGTGCGGTTCAGCGGGCGGGGGCGGTTTTGCCGGGTTTGCGCTTCGCGGGCTGGATGGCGAGGTAGGTGCGGTTGCGCATGAGCGCCTCGAAGTTTTCCAAGAGGCGCACGCCTTCGCGGGGTTTCACGAGGTCGCGCTTGGTGGCGTGGTCGATCTGGCGCTTCATCTGCCGGCAGAGCAGCTCCTCGTCGTACTGCACGCCTTCGAGCACCGAGCCGATGCGGCTGCCGCTGATCGACTCCTCGATGTAGAAGCCGTTGGGCTCGTCGTTCTCGAGGAAGACGTGGACCTCGTCGACGCGGCCGAAGAGGTTGTGCAGGTCGCCCATGATGTCCTGATACGCGCCGGTGAGGAAGACGCCGAGGTAGTAGGGCTGTTTCGTGAGCGGGTGGAGCGTCACGTAGTCCTTCACGTCCTGCAGGTCGATGAAGCTGGAGATCTTGCCGTCGGAGTCGCAGGTGATGTCGACGAGGATGGCGTTGACGGTGGGGCGCTCCTTGAGGCGGTGGAGCGGGGCGATTGGGAAGAGCTGCTTGAGCGCCCAGTGGTCGAGCAACGACTGGAAGACGGAGAAGTTGCACACGTACTGGTCGGCGAGGAGCTTCTTGAGTTCGCGCAGCTCCTCGGGCTGGTAGCCGGTGTCGGGGCCCTCCTGGTCGATGTTCTCGCAGACCTGCCAGAAGAGCGACTCGGCGGCGGCGCGGTTCTCGAGGTCGAGGTAGCCGAGCTTGAAGAGCGAGTACGCCTCTTCCTTCTTCTGCACGGCGTCGTGGAACCGCTCGAGGCGGCCGAGCTTGGCCCGGTTCTTGAGGAGGAACTCGAGGTCGGCGACGATCTTGTGCTTCTGCGCGGGGGTCTTGGTCGCCTCGATGGATTCGCGCTTGGAGATGGCGTCGAAGACCTCGATGACGAGCATCGAGTGGGGGGCGGTGAGGGCGCGGCCGCTCTCGGAGACGATGTCGGGCAGGGCGACGCCGGCGGAGGTGCAGATCTCGCGGATGTTGAAGACGACGTCGCGGGCGTATTCGCCCATCGAGTAGTTCATCGACGAGTCGAAATTGGTGCGGGAACCGTCGTAGTCGATGCCGAGGCCGCCGCCGACATCGAGGTAGCCCATGGGGAAGCCCATCTTGGCCAGTTGGCAGTAGAAGCGGGCGGCCTCGATCACGGCGTTCTTGATCGTGATGATGTTGGGCACCTGCGAGCCGATGTGGAAATGGATGAGGCGCAGGCACTGGCCGAGCTTGGCGGCGCGCAGTTTGGCGGCGCCGACGAGCAGCTCGGCGGTGGTGAGGCCGAACTTGGCGTTGTCGCCGGTGGAGGTGGCCCACTTGCCCTCGCCGCGGGTCACGAGCTTGAGGCGGAAGCCGATCATGGGCTTCACGCCCATCTCCTGGGCGAGCGCGATGATGTCGTCGATCTCGGAGACCTGCTCGACAACGAGGATGACCTTCTTGCCCAGCTTGCGGCCGAGCAGGGCGAGGCGGATGTAGTCGTGGTCCTTGTAGCCGTTGCAGACGATGAGCGACTTGGGGTTCTCGTGCATCGCCAGGGCGATCATCAGCTCGGGCTTGGAGCCGGCCTCGAGGCCGAAACTGTACTCCTTGCCGGCGTCGAGGATCTCTTCGACGACCTCGCGCAGCTGGTTGACCTTGATAGGGAAGACGCCGCGGTATTCGCCCTTGTAGCCCTCCTCGACGATGGCCTTGCGGAAGGCCTCGTTGAGGGCGACGACCCGGTGGCGCAGCAAGTCCTGGAAGCGGATGACCATCGGCGCCTTCAGGCCCATGTCGAGCGCCTCCTTGACGACGTCCATCACGCGCACGGCGCGGCCGTCCTTGAGCGGCTGGACGGAGACCTGGCCGTCGCCATCGACCTGGTAATGGCCGGCGCCCCAGCGTTTGAAGCCGTAGAGGTCCTCGGATTTTTCGACGGACCAGGCGGAAGAGGGCTTGGTTTTCAAAGGGTGGAGCGGGACGGGCGGGAAGGGCGGAGGCGGTGGCGGCGGGAGGTGCGCCCGGCGGCGGAGGCGGCAAGCTCTGGGCTTGCGTTTGCAGAGGGGGCCGGGATGAATCGCGCCCTTCATTTCCCAGAACTCCACACCTTCGCAATGCACAAAATGCTCCTTTCCCTCGATCTGCCCACCTTCCTCGCCCAGACCAGCGCTCCCGCGGGTGCCCCGGGAATTGGTGACATGCTGAAGGGGATGTGGCCCTTCCTGCTGCTCATGGCCGCGATGTGGTTCCTCATGATAGCCCCGCAGCGCAAGAAGCAGAAGGAGCATGCGAAGATGCTCGCGGCGTTGAAGAGCGGCGACGAGGTCCTCACCTCCGGCGGCATCTACGGCACGGTCGTGACCGTGCGCGAGGATCGCCTCGTGGTCCGCATCGGCGACAGCACGAAGGTCGAGCTCGCCAAGGGCTTCGTGCAGGGCGTCGAGAAGAAGAGCGACGCCGACAAGAAGTCGGACTGAGCTGGCCCCGCGTCCTTTCCGGCAAACCCCTCGCCGCGCCGCCACCCTCGGCGTGTCGCACCCCTTTTAACACAGACCGACCATGTACCAACGCATCCTCTGGAAATTCGCCGTCACGGCGTTGATCCTGCTCTGGGCGACCTTCAATCTGGTCCCCTTCACCGAGACCGAGTTCAAGGATTACCTCAAACAGGAGTCCACCGCCCAGCGCGCCGAGCTGCTCAAGCTGCTCGACCGCGCCGGCGAGCGCGTCGCGACCAAGCAGGCCCCCAGCGTCTTCGTCGCCCTCAAGCAGCTCGGCCGCGAGGAGCGTATCGACATGGCGAAGTTCTTCCCCGAGGTCCGGCTCGAGTCCTCGCTCAAGAACATCGAGAAGCGCAACGACATCCTCTTCGACTACCTGCTCAAGCAGTCCAAGCCCCGCCTCCAGCTCGGTCTCGACCTCAAGGGCGGCGTCGCCTTCACCCTGGAGGCCTCCTCGCTCGCCGCGCCCGACCAGCACCAGGAGATGCGCCAGCTCCAGCTCGACAAGGCCGTCGAGATCATCGGCACCCGCGTTAACGGCCTCGGCGTCGCCGAGCCGATCATCCGCCCGGTCGGGGCCAACCGCATCGAGGTCCAGCTCCCCGGCGTCTCCACCAAGGACAACCCCGAGGTCGTCAACGTCCTCAAGAAGCCGGCCCGCCTCGATTTCCGCCTCGTGCATCCGCAGTTCGCGCACATGCCCGAGCCGCTGCCCGTCTCGGCCCTGCCGCCCGGCTACGTCAACATGAGCATGGACTCGGACGACGCCAGCGGCCGCCCCGTCACTGTCTATTGCGCCGTCAAGCGCATCCCCGAGATGACCGGCGAGACCGTGACCGACTCCCGTCCCACGATGGACATGTACGGCGGCTACGAGATCCTCCTGCGCTTCAACGACGCCGGCGCGAAGAAGTTCGCCGAGGTCACCGGCGCCAACGTCGGCCGCCAGCTCGGCATCGTGCTCGACGGCAAGCTCTACTCTGCTCCGCGCATCAACGACCGTATCGGCGGCGGCAACGCCCAGATCACCGGCAAGTTCACCCAGCGCGAGGCCATCGAGCTCTCCAACGTCCTCAACAACCCGCTCGATGTGGACCTGCAGATCGTCGAGCAGTACGAGGTCGGCCAGTCCCTCGGCAACGATGCGATCATGAGCGCCAAGACCGCGTTCATCATCAGCACCGCGCTCACGATCGGCTTCATCCTCTTCTTCTACACCTTCGGCGGCCTCATCGCCGCCGTCGGCATGGGCTGCAACGTCTTCGTCATCCTCGGTGTCATGGCGATGCCCGGACTCGAGGCCACGCTGACCATGCCCGGCATCGCCGGTATCGTGCTGACCTTGGCCATGTCGGTCGACGCCAACATCCTCATCTTCGAGCGCATGCGCGAAGAGATCGCGGCGGGCAAATCGCTCCCGGCTGCGCTCGAGGCCGGCTTCGAGAAGGCGTGGTCCGCCATTCTCGACTCCAACGTCACCACCTTGCTGGTCGGCGTCATCATGTGGTCGATGGGTTCGGGCCCGGTCAAGGGCTTCGGCGTCACGCTGACCATCGGTATCTTCACCACGATGTTCGCCGCGATGATCGTGAGCAAGTTGCTGCTCCAGGTGCTCATTCTCCCCGGCTACATGAAGCGCCTGCCGATGTTCTCGGTGCTGCAAAGCA
>DAOOFR010000168.1:0-7548 GCA_035415285.1 Opitutaceae bacterium | reverse complement strand
ACGAGCCAATATTTCGACTGGCACGGACTCCGGTCAAAAGAGGATTCATGACCAACGACTCCAAGAGCTGCTCTTGGTATCGAAGCGTGCGGTGCGCCGTCATATGCTCGGCATGCCTGAGAACCTCGAGATTTAGCTTTGAGTTTCTAAAAGCATCCACGCCCAAGCTAGGAAATAGAGCCGGCGCGCCACCGGGATGGCCAATCAATGGGTTAGAGTGATGCACGAACAGCTTTTCACCTGCCTCGTCCGTCTGTCGCACGGCGACTTCAGCAACTTCCCTAGCTTCCCGCCGAACAGCTTTCAAACCCGATCGGCCTAGCTCTGCAGCGGCTTTGGTAGCACCTTTTTTCAAAGCCGCGGCACCCAGTGTCAGACCAATTTCAATTCCGGTTTCGACGACTTCTCCGGCGAAGTATGATTTTGCACTGTAATCCACGGTCCCGTTGTAAAACGAGATGTTGTCTCGAATCTCGCGCGTAATGCCAAATGAAAGCGAGTCGCCCATTCCAACGATGAAGTTCGCTGAATTATCGATCCAATCCAGACCACTGGGGTCGATTCGCATGATCGGATTGCCCCCTGCGTAGGCATACCAGTTTAGGCCGCCGGCGAAGCCGATGGGGTCGGCGTTGAGGAAGCGGGCGGTGCGCGGGTTGTAGAAACGAGCGCGCATGTGCACCAACCCGCTGGCGTCGGTCTGGCAGCCGAGCACGCCGCCGAAGAGGAACGGCGTCGCCGTCGTGCCGCTGCGGGCGACGAGCGTGCCGTACGGCGCGTACGTCATGCGGTCGGTGACGGCGCCGGTGGCGTCGCTGAGCGCCACGGTGTTGCCGAGGTGGTCGGCGTGATAGGTTTTCGTGGCCCCGGTGGTGCCGTCGACTTCGTACATCAGCCCGACGCCCCACACATAATAGGTGGTCGTGCCGTCCTTCGTGCGGGTGAGGACACGGGAGAACCCAGCGCCGGGATCGACGGTGTAAGTGGCGGCATCGACTCCGGCGGTCTCGACACGCAGGCCGTCGGGATTGTAGCGGTGGGTGGTGCCGGCGGCGGAGATGAGCCGATTGCGGGCGTCAAAGGAGAACGCGGTCGCCAAACCGTCGGCGCCGGGGCCGGTGGTCAGGTTGCCGTCATCGTCGTGGACAACGTTGGCGACACCGCCGTTGTTCCAAGACTCGAGGCGATTGTCGGCGTCGTAGGTGGCGGTGGCGGTGGGCAGCTCGATGGGTGCGGGCGCGGGGTTGGTCAGGCGCCAGTCGATCCGGCCGTCGCCATCGAAACGGTACGCGCCATACCAGAACAGCGCACCGGCGGCGCTGCGTTCGATGATCTGACGGAGCTGGCCGGCTTCGTCGAACACCTGTTGGCGGATCGTGCCGTCGGGGCGGGCGAGGTACACCAGCCGGCCGCACGAATCATAGGCGAACGTGGTGGTGCGGATGGTGCCCGACCAGTCTTCCCAGACGGTCTTGAGGCGGTTGTAGGTGTCGTACGTGTAGTGGACCTGCCGGCCGTCGGGATAGGCGAGCGTGGTGAGGTTTCCGGCCGGGTCGTACTCGTAGCCGATGGTATGTCCCTCGCCGTCGCTGTAGGTCATCAGCCGGTTGAGCGAATCGTAGGTGCGCGTGGTGGTCCTGCCTCCCTCGCTTACGGTCCAGAGCAGGCCGTTGGCATGATAGCTCGATGTGATCGTGCTCTCGACGGAACCGTCGGCGCGCTTCACGAGTTGCGTGAGCGGGCGGCCTTCGTCGTCAAAAGCGGTGATCTCGACCTTCTGGCCGGAGGCCTCGGTGAACGACTCGATCAGACCGCGCGTGTTGCGGACGACGGTGGTGGTCTTGCCCAGCGGCGTGGTTGACGTCTGGGTGCGTGCGGCAGCATCGAACGCGAAGCGGTAGGTCTGGTCGCGGCGGTTACGCAGGCTGGTGAGCACCCCGTCCTGGTCGTAACCGCGTTCGATCACCTTGCGGTCGGGATCAGTGTCGGCCTTGGCGGAATTGAGCGCATCGAGGACAAGGGTGGGCAGGCCGCGGGAATCGAAGGTCTCGCGGGTGATGTGGCCCAGCGGGGATTTCACGCTAGTGCGGCGGCCGTTGGCATCGAAGCCGAACTCGACGACGCGGTGCAACGGATCGACCAATTTCCAGAGCTGCCCGGCAGCGTCGTAATGGTGGGCGCTGCGGAAACCCTGGGCATCGGTGGTGGTTTCGAGCTGGTTGCGGGCGTTGTAGGCGAACGCCGCGCTCACGACCGGATCGGTGCCGGGCGAACCGGCTACGCTGCTCGGATCACCGAGCGCGTTGAAGTCGTATTCGGTGCGGTTGCCGCGGGGATCGAGCGCGTAGTCGACGTCGCCGGCGTCGTCGTAGAACACCTGGCTCACCGCGGAGCCGGTCGGAGGCGTTCCCGTGAAGGGCGAACCGGCGGTGTACGGGCCGCCGGCCCAGACGGCGACGCTGGTGCGCTGGCGGCGTTTGTTGTAGGCGAAGGTCGTCTGCACGCCGCGGCGGTCGAGCGAACGCAGGAGGTTGCCGCGAGCGTCGAAGTCGGAGACTTCGGTGGTGCCGTCCGGATAGGTCGCGGTGATGCGTTGGAAGGAGCCGGCCACGGCGCTGTAGGCCAAGGAGACTTCCTTGCCGGCGGCGTAGGCGGCCGGGTGCACGCCGCTGGGTCGACCGCGCGAGTCATACTGGAACTCCGCCGTGATGCCGCCAGGGGCGATGACCTGTTTCACGCGGTGGAAGGCGTGGTACTGCGTGACGGTCGAGCGGCCTTCGAAGGAGTTGTCGGTGCGGTCGGTGGTCGTGCTGTCGTCGCTCTCGGGCACGATGGTGCGGGTGTCGCCGGCGGGGTTCGTGATCGAAACCGGCTCGTGGTTGCGGTCGTAGGCGAAGGTCGTGGTCTCGCCGGCGGGCGTGGTGACGCTGGCGAGCCGGTCGGCGCCATCGAACTTCTGGTACGTGGCGCGACCGAGCGCGTCGACCGCCGCCCACCGGCGGCCGCGCGCGTCGAAATAGTACCAGGAGGTTCTGCCCAGCGGATCGACCTGGCGGGCGACGGTGCCGGTGTAGCCGTTGGTCCAGGTGCGTGCGGCGTCGCCGAAGGTGCGCTGTGCCACCGCACGGTCCGCGGTGTCGAAGGTGTTGGTGAGCACCGTGCGGCCGCGGGCGTCGCGCAGCTCGTAGATGCGGTCGGCGGAGTCGTGGAAGAGCCACGACTTCTTCGCTTCGGCATCGGTGAATGTGAAGGCGTTCTTGGGCACGCCGTTCTCGGTGAGCGTCTCGCGGCCGTAGCTCACGCTGCGGCCGGTGCTGTCGGCCACGGCGGTAAGGCGGCCGGCCGTGTTGTAGGTGAACTGGAGGTACCGACTGGCGGGGTCGGTCACGCGGTCGAGCTTGCCGTCGGTGCGGTAGGTCGCGCTGAGCGTGTAGGCGGTGGCGCCGCTGTTGCGGCGGTCGGTGATGGCGGTGAACTTCCCGTCGGCGCGGGCGAAGGCGATGGTGTTGCCCTTGCGGAAGGTGAGCGTGTGGTTGCCGGGCGCGCCGGCGAGGGTGGCGGCGAGGCCCGCCGGGGGCGCGAAGGAGCCGTCGGGCAGCTTGGTGAACTCGAAGGTCTTTTCGCCGACGGTGACGGCCGCGCGGGAGTTGATGAGCTGCTCGCCCGCCCACGCCAGCGCGACGATCGGCACGGCCCATTGCTTGGCGGTGCCGTTGCGCGCGTAGACGTCGTACGCCGTCTTCAGCGCAATCATCAGCGGCGCGACGTCGGCGGCGCTGGCGCGTTCGAGGTCGAAGTCGTTGGGATGGCGGTACGCGAGGCGGATGTCGTAGCTGTGCGTCCAGCCCTTGCCCAGGCCGGTGGGGTCGCGCAGGCGGCGGGCAACGGAGTAGCTGCGGGACAGCGCGAGGGCGTGGGGCGCGCCCGCGCCGGCGGGATCGTCGAGCGAAAGGTCGGTGTGCGCGAGGTGGAAGGCGCCGTTGGTGGCGTCGACCGGATCGCCGAGAAACGTCTGCGGTGCGGTGGGCTCGGTGAGGGTGTCGGCGGTCTTGGCGGAATCGGCGTTGGCGACCTGTTGGGCGGCGCCCGGTGTGCCGGTGGTGGTGGCGTTGCCGCCGTGGATGCCGCCGTTCATCCACCACAGGGTGCTCCCGTAGTCGCCGGCGTTGGAGAGGACCAGGCCGATGCCCGTGTAGCCGGCGCTTCCGAGCGGAATAGTCGGGTACTCCGGGGCGAGCAGCTTGCCGCCGGCATCCAGTTTGGCCGCGATGTAGGCGTCGTAGCCGGCCAGGAACTTGCCGGGGAACCCATGGAGCAGCGGGAGGAACGCGTTGTAATCGGCTCGTGAATGCGCGAGGAACAAGGCGTGCCCGGCGTTGATCGAGGCCTGGAGCAGGGAGACGGTCGAGGCCCCGCGGCTGATCGCCCCGGGAAGACACGCCTGCTCCACGGTCACGCCCTCCATGACACTGCCGTGGTATTCGCTGACCCGCCCGAGATGGTAGTACTTGTCGGTCTGCGTGGTGCCGGGCGGCACCGGTGAGCGAGGCCAGCCGCTGAAGGTCAGCAGAGGGATATCGGTGTACAGGTACGGCTGATTGTCCCAGGCGGCCCCGCCGTGGAGACCGACGATGCCGGCGGCGGTCTGGTAGGTGACCACGGAATCGGTGACTCCGCCCAACACGCGATCGAACACTTCCTTCTGGGCAAGGTACTGGAGGCTGACGATGTCCAGCGACTCGGTGCGGAGCTGCCGTTGGGCCGGATCCTTGCCTTCGGCGACATACTCGGCGGCCCGTTTCAGACGGGAGTGGAGGCGGCCGAGGGTCCGACCAAAGCCGTAGAGAATCGAATACCCGCCGCTGCGTTCGAGGGCGATGAAGCTCTTGGCGGAACTGGAAAAGGTCGAGCTTGGGTAGGTGAAGGCGATCGAGCCCGCGGCGGCACCGGAGGGGCTGCCGGATTCCGAAACGACGAGCGTGTCGTCGAGCCACAGTTCCGCCTTCGTGCCGTTGAACCACACGGCCAGTTTCCGGCCTCCCAGCTCGGCGGTGTAGAACGATTGCGCGATGCCTCCGATCACCAGATCGCAGCGGACCAGATAGGACGCGGGCACCTGCGACCAAATTTCGGCGGCCGCCTGACCCGTGCGGTCGAAACCGGCGGGCAAAGCGGTGGGGAGGGCTGAGATGATTTCCGGCTCCAGGATCTGGCCTCCCGCAAGTTCGAGCCCGGACTTCTCGTGGAGTTGTTCACGGGCGTGGGTGGTCAGCGCCACCGAGGCGGTCGTGAGGGCGGCGCGCAGGTTGGCGGAGCCGACGGCGCCCATGGTATATTTGGACCCAGCGAGCGTGCCTCCGGCTTGGGCCAACATGGTGTCCTTGCTGTAGCCCGCGGCAGTGGCGAGGTCTACCGCTGTGCTGGAACGATACCGTTTCCACGCGGGATCGAGCACGTATGTCGTGCCACCCACCACGAGCACGACCCAAACTCGGGGAACCAATACCCGGGTGGCGTCCTCGGTCACCAAATTGTTGGGGTACTGCACCCCGAGATTGGCGAGAAGTAGGCGCACGGACCCCTTGTCGGCGCCCACCCAGTGCACGGCGTCGTTGCCATCCGAACGTTCCTTGGGGATCCAAACTTTGCCGAAACGGTAGGAGACATCCGTGTAGCCAGCAGCCTTCAGTAGCGCGACGAGCAACGCTGCCTGGTCAAAGTCGTTGCCGGCGCGCTCCAGCCACGTCATGTGCGCGCCGCGCTTGAGTCCATTGTAGGGTGTGAAGTCGATGCTGTTGCGCACCCATTCGTAGAGGCGGGTCGCAACCGCGGTGCCGGCTGGATCGTGCCCGAAGCTGTCGGCGAGCGCCTGCAACTCCGGAGTGATCAGATCCGCGGCCGATGGCAGGAGATAGACGCCGCTCGCGGGGAGTTCGGCTGCGGCGACTCCGGGCTCAGCCGGGGGCGGCAACTCGGTGGCGGTGTCGTCGGTGAACGGTATGGGAATCTCCCACTGCGCCCGTGCCACGAAACCGCACCCGATGAGAAGCGCCGAACCAAGAGCACGCAACACACACGAAAGGCTCGCTGCGCTCATTGGGTGCCTCCGAGCAGGTTGCCCTCTGCATCAAGATCGTAGATCCGGCCCGGACAGGAGGTGAGGCGCCCGAGCGCGTCGTATCTGTAGGTCATGGTGAAGCCCGCCTGACTGGAGTTTTGCAGCAGCGCGAGCCCCGCGGCGTGCTCGTAGCAGTCCGGAATAGCGTTGCCGTTGGCGTCGTTGAGAGTCGAAGGCGTGCCCATTGGCGTGTTCGCGAGGTACTCGGCGAGGTTGGAGACGCCGTCACCATCATAGTCATCGGCTCCATCGGCCGCAGACAATGGGTTCATGCCGTGCTCGACCTCCCAACGATCCGGAATGCCGTCGCCGTCAGTATCGGCGCTGGCGGGGGAGGTGCCGAACTTAAGTTCCGCCCAGTCGGGCAAGCCGTCGCCGTCGGAGTCGAGATTATCGGTGATCCGCAGACGAAAGAACAACCGCTGCGCCGAGCTAGTCACTCCGAACCGCAGCGGTGCGCCCCATCCTGCGGCCACATACGGTATCTCGGCCCAGGTAATTAGGTCTTCGGAAGCATCGAATACGTACATCCGCGCCGGACGCCCATGCCAAGAGAGCTCAAACGTACCGGTTCCGGTCGCTTCGAGACGCAACCCCTCATCGGGTTCGGCAACCGTCTGCGCCACCGCGGACGCTCCGCCGGCCAACAGCGCAGCAAGGACAAGAAGACAGTGTCTCATGGCGTTGCGATCAGTGGTTCAACCACCAGGGATAGCCGGTCGTGTGAGGCGATGAGGTAAATTGACTTCCGCTGCGGCGTCGCATACCGCCGCCCCCGCAATGAGGGTCTCGTACTGCTCGACCAATCGGGCTTGGTCGGAGATGGGGCATTGGCGGATCTCACGCGCCTCGTGGGCGGTGTCACTCGCATACGAATGGGAACGTGCCTGGATCACGACCCACAACAGCCACCTGAAAGATGCCTCGGAGGAGCGCCTTCGACACGACCCCAAGCGGGGCGCGCGTCGAACGTCGTCTACTGAGCGAAGTTTCCAGGTCTCGTCGTGGACAGCAGCCGAAGCTACGCAGGAGGGAGGGTTGGGGTTGGGTGTGCCGGGTTCGAGGAATGCCTGTGGGTGGAATTCGGCTCGCCGTCGTGGCGGGAAGTTCGTGACGCTCGCAGAAGAGCGCCCGGATCCGCCGATGGCAAGGCTTGTTTCAATACGCGCGACCATCCGCAGATGAAGTCAAGCGCGGGCCGGAGGCACGCCGCCCCAACCCTTCGGTGCCGATCGCCGCGGGTGCGGAGGATCTCCGGACTCCCGGTCAAAGGCCACGCTCACCACCGGCGCAAACCGCCGCGCAGACTGCGGACGGAATGAAAGCCGTGGCGCTCGCGCAGGTAACGCACGGCACGCAGGCTGCGCACGCCGCCGGCGCACACGACCACCAGCGGCGCGCTCGGCGTCAGCTCCGCGGGCAACGCCGCG
>DAOOFR010000167.1:0-7674 GCA_035415285.1 Opitutaceae bacterium | reverse complement strand
CAACCGCCCGGTCTCGGTCGCGACCACGAACGCCCGGATCGTCCCCTCCTCCACCCCGGCCAGCTTCGCCACGACCGCGCGGTAGAGGTTCAGCTGCGCGGCGTGCCGCTCGCGCAGCCCCGCCTCGTCCGCCCCGCGCTCCGTCTTGAAATCGTAGATCGCCACCGTGCGGCCTCCCTCGGCCGTCCGCCGCACCACCACCCGGTCGAGCGCGCCCGACACCCACGCGCCCGCGACCACGGCCTCGAACGCCCGCTCCCGCCACACCTCGTCGCCGGGATTCTCCCGCGCAAAAACGGTCCGCAACTCCGGTGTTTGGAGACAAGTCGCGACCTCCCGCACGGCCGCCTCCGGGCGTCCCTCGCCACGGGCATCCGCGACCCAGCGTTCCGCCGTATCCGGGCCACCGAACCACTCGACCGTGGCGAACAACCGGTGCACCTGGACGCCGAACTCCGTCGCCGCCGCCCCGCCGCCCGCCAGGAGCCGTCCCGCCTGCACCCGTCCGGGCTTCAAACCCGAGGGGCGCAGGGCCACCAGCGGCGCGCGTCGCGCCAGCCGCACCGCCCCCACCGGGTCCGGCCGCGCCATATTCGCCGCGGCACCGGCGGCGGACCCACCGCAGTCCAAGCCCGGAGCAACCTCCGGCTCGGCCGCATCCGCCTGCGCCCGCCCCTTGTCCGTCGCACCCCGGCCATCGGCCAACGTCCTTCGGCCATCCTCCATCATCCATTCCACTTCGCCGGTCGCCCAGACCCCGCGGAAGCCCGCCTCCCCTACCCGCACCGTGCGCTCCTCCGCGCCGAGCGTGGCGGTGAGCAGCCGCGGGAAGTTCAGCGACGCCGATTTGCCCGGCGGCTCGATCACCGCGTAGAGCGCCCGCTTGGCGCGCGTCAGCGCCACGTACAGGAGCGAAAGCTGCTCGTAGCAGTTCTCCGCCACCGCCGCGGCCGCGTACTCGCGCAACACCGGATCGGCGTCGGCCAGCCACGACTCCGGATAGTTCAGCACCCACGCCACCGAGCGATCCGCCGCCTTGCACACCGCCGGTCCGTCGCGCCGCTGCGCAAGCTTCTGCCCCTCGAGATCCGGCAGGATGACCACGTCGAAACCGAGCCCCTTCGCCTTGTGCACCGTCATCACGCGCACCACTCCGGCGCCCTCCGGCTCGCGCACCGAGTATTCGTCGAGGAAACGCCGAAACGCGTCCACGTCCCGGGTACCGCGCTCGTCGAAAATCCGCCCCGCCGCGACCAACTGGCGCAACCGCAGCCGCGTGAACGCATCGTCCGCCGCCAGCACCGGCTCCAACCGCCGCGCCCACCCGGCCAGCCACAGCTCGAAGCCCTCCGCCTCGATCGCACCGCGCACCGCCGCGCCGTGGCACGGGTCTCCAGACCCGTGTCCCTCGAAGCCCAGCAGCGCCGCCAGCGGCGACATCGCCACCTGCCGCCGCGCGAACCCATCGTCTGGATGCACCGCGAGCTGCAGCAGCGCCGCCAGCGCCGTCGCCGCCGGGTTGTCGGTGCCGATCTTCAGATCCGCCTCCGCCACCGCGGCGATGCCGCCCTCGCGCCGCAGATAGTCCGCGAGCTGCGCGCCGATCTCGTTGCGCCGCACCAGCACCGCGCACGTGAGCCCGCGCTCCGTCGGCCGCAGTTCCTGGAGCAGCCGCAGCGTCGTCTCCCAGCGCCCGGCCTCGTCGTCGGCGAGCAGAAGCGCCGCCTGCCCGCTCCGCTCCGGCCGCGCGCTGCGGTGCTCGCGCCAGTGGCCGTTCCATTCCGCGGCCGCCTCGGGAAACAGCTCCGCGATCGCCGCGCCGTCGCCGCACACGCGGTTGACCATCTCGATCAACGCCGGCCCGGAGCGCCATGAGTCGTTGAGCTCGCCCTCCGCGATCGCGCCGCGGTACCGCGCGGCCACGTGCCGGAACAGTCGCGGGTCGCCCTCGCGCCAAGTGTAGATCGCCTGCTTCACGTCGCCCACATAGAACAGGCTCCGCCGCCCCTCCGGGTCCTGCACCACCTCGTCGACGAACTTCTCCAGGATCCGCCACTGCTGATAGCTCGTATCCTGAAATTCATCAAAGAGCCAGTGATCGAGCCGCGCGTCGATCCGGTAGTCGAGCGCCTCGCCGCCCCAACCGCCCGCGGCCCCCTGCTCCGCCGTGGCACGGGTCTCCAGACCCGCATCCGCCGCCGCCCGGTCCGGCGAGAGCAACTGCTGCAAATCCGCGAACGTGAGCCGCCCCGCGCGCCGCACCTCGGCGTCGTACAACCGGTCGAACAGTTTCAGCACCGCCGCGATGCCCTGCGTCACCGCCATCCGGCGACCGAGCTCCAATCCGACGATCCGCCGCGCCAGCACCGCCAACGGCCCGCACACCTCCGCCCCGAGCGCGCACTTCTGCCGGTCGATCGTGAGCGTCGCCGCGCCGGCCGCCACCGCCGGCCACTCGGCCAGCGCCTTCTTCAGCACGAACTCGAGGTTCTCGGGCCGCGGTTGGCCCGGCGTCCACGCCAGCGCCTCCCGGGCGAACGCCCGCCAGCGCGCCCGCGGCTTGTCCTTGAGCTCCGGCGACCGCGCCGCCCACGTGTCGATCTCGTCGGCCGCGCGCGCCACCGCGGCGTCGTCGGCCACCGCCCACGGGAACCCCTGCGCCCAGATCCGCCGCGCCACGCCCCACTTCGCCGCCTGCGGCGCCGCGCGGTAGAGCGCCAGATGCGCCTCGACAAAGCGGTCCAGGCTCGCCGCCACGCTCTTGCCCTCGGTGCCGAACGTCGCGAGCCGGAACGCCTCCACGAGCGCCTTCTGCTCCGGCGTGAGCGCTTCGCTGCCGGCGAACAACCGCGCGAGCACGCGCCGCCGCTCCTCCGCGGCCGCGTGCTCGTCGAGCAGGCCCGGCTCGCCGCCCAGCCCGAGCTCGAGCGGAAACGCGCGCACGATCTTCGCAAAAAACCCGTCGAGCGTGCCGAGGTTGAGCCGGTGCATCGCACCGACCATCCCGCGCAGCAGTCGCCGAAAATCCGCCGCGGCGAGCTCCGGCCGCTCCAGCGCCTTCGCGAGTGTCCGCGCCGCGTCCTCGTCTTCACCAGCCGCCGCCAACCGGTTCACGATCTCGCCGAAAAACTCGCCGGCCGCCTTGCGCGTGAACGTGAGCGCCACGATCCGCTCCGGCGCCACGCCGAGCGCGAGCAACCGGATGAAGCGTGTCGTCAGCGCGAAGGTCTTCCCCGACCCCGCCGACGCGAAGATCATCTCGTGGCCGACCGTATTCATGGGTTCGACCTCCGGCCCACGGCAGACTTCGCTGACCGGGCACTCCGCGTGGCGCAGGCCTCCGTGCCTGCGAACTCCGGAACCGCAGGCACGGAGGCCTGCGCCACGGTCGTTGGCGAAGCGACACGCGCCATCCGAGTATTGAGGCTGGCGCTCATTTCTCGCCCTCCCCCGTCGCAAGCCGCGTGAGCGTTTCGATCCGCGCCGCCGCCGGCCAGTCGGCGACGTCGAAGCTTGCCGCCGTGCCGTCGTGGATGAGCGCCGCGAAGTCGTCGTTGTCGACTTCCTCGACCGGCGGCCAATGCCGGCCGGCCTTCACGCCGGCGCCGACCGCCGCCGCGCACCGCAGCGCCGCCGTCTGCAATTCGTCGCCGAAGTCCTCCCACACGTCGATCCGCGTCTCCGTCACCGCCTTGGGCAGGTTGAAGTAGCCGACGCTCGCCTCACGCGCGCCGAACAGTTCGCCGAGCGCCCAGCGGTAGAGCGGCAGCTGCAGGTCGATCCAGCGGAACGGCTTCCCCTCGAGCTCGCAGCGCGCCTCCGCCAGCCATGCGCGGCCGGCGCGGTCGCCCTGCAGGTGCGCCTCCCGCGGCGTCTTTGCGCTCTCCGAGGTCTTGTAGTCGAGCACGCGCCAGGCGCCGGTCGCCTCGTGCCGCTCGATCCGGTCGATCGTGCCCGAAAGTTCGATGCCACCGACGGCGAGCTTCCCGGCCGGCAGCTTCCACTCGGTGTGCTGGATCACCCAGCCGGCCGCGCGCTCCGCCGCCTGCACCCGCGCCACCACCGCCAGCCGTTGCCGCGCCGACTCCGCCTGCACGCGCAGCGGCAGCGAGAGCTCCGGACCGAAACGCGCCGCGACCACCGCGTCGAGCGTCGCCTCGAACTCGCGCGCGAGCTGCTCGCCGTCGGTGCAGTCGCGCCACGCGGTATCCTGCCCCAGCCGTTCGAGCACGCGGTGCACGAGCGTGCCGAAGTCGCGCGCGTCGAGCTCCCGTTTCGCGGCGTCGACCGGCTCCATCTTCAGCCGGTGCTTGAGGTAGAAGCGGAACGGACACGCCAGGTAGTCGCGAAAACCGGTCACGCGCAGCTTCTCCTGCGCGCCGACCCACGGCACGCGCCAGCGCCACGCGCGCCGCCACGCCACGTTGCCGCCCGCCGGCGGCAGCTCGCGGAAGAGGAAACGCACCCGCGCCGGCAGCTCCGTCTCCGCGCACTGGAACAGCAGCCGCGACGGCCGCAGCGGGTCGCCCGCGGCCGATGTCTTCCCGAGGAAAACCTCCAGCCGCCCGCCCAACGCGCGACAGGCCGCCAGCGCCGCCAGTTGCCACGCGTCGCGGGCGAAACGCTGGGCGTTCGTCTTGAGCCCCAGCCGCTCGCGCAGCGACTCCGGCAGGAACGCATGCCCCGCCACCGCCTCCGGCGCGCTGCCGTCATTGAGCCCGGCCACGAGCAGCACCGGCTCGTCGCGAAAGGCCAACTCCAGCCAGCCGTCGAGTTCGACCGCGCCGGCCGGCTTGTCGTCGAAGAGCCGCCCGGCGCCGAAAAGTTGCAGCGCCAGCCCGCACGCCTCGTCCGCCCGTAGGGTGCGACCTTGGTCGCACCGCGCCGTGGGAGGCGACGCCGCGGCGCGCGCCACGTTTCCATCGGCCGCCTCCTTCGTGGCACGGGTCTCCCGACCCGTGCCCCCGGCCGCCGCGGCCACCTCGGCCGCCGCCACGCGCCAGGCCTCCGCCGCCTCGGCAAACGCCCGGTCCTCCGCGCGCGCCAGATCCAGCTCGCGCCCCGCGTGCAGTCGCGCGAGCACGCCGTTCCAGGCCTCCGGAAACCCTCCGCCGCGAAGTTCGCCCAGCAACTCCGCCAGCCGAGCCAGCGCGGTGTCGAAACCGGGCCGCTTCGCGTCCAGCTCCGTCGTGTGCCGCCGCGCCTCGGCCAAAGTCGGAGGCAGATGATCGGCGTGCAGCGCGTCGAGTCCGGCCAACAGGCGTTCCGGCGCACACCCGCTCTCGCGTGCCAGAAAAGCCACCACTTCGGAGCGCCGCGCCAACGCGCACGCGCTCGCCCAGTCGTCGGCGCGCGCCGCCGCCTGGAGCGCCGCGAGCAGACCGGCCAGCGCTTCACGCGCCAGCGGCCGCCCCTCGGGCAGATGGCTCGCGACGCCGGCCGCGCGCAGCTCGCCGGCCAGCAACGGCAGCACCTCCGGGTCCGCCGCGCCCACCGCGATCAGGCCGGGCCGGTCTTTCGCCGCCGCCAGCTCCGCCGCGATCGCCGCCGCCTGCGCCGCCGGATCGGCGCACAACCGCACACACTGCTCGAACGGCTCCAGCTCCAGCATCCGCACACCCCACACCTCGGGCCGCGGCCGCCCCCACTCGTCGAACAACGCCGCACCCTCCTCCGCCCGTAGGGTGCGACCGCCATCGCACCGTTCGTCCGTCTCCGGATGCAGGGTGCGACCTTGGTCGCGCCACGCCTTCGTCTCCGAATGTAGGGTGCGACCTTGGTCGCACCGCGCCTCCGGCTCCGAAGGGAGAAGCCTGCTGGCCGGCGAGAGGGCCGCGGAATCGCCTGCCCGCCGGCGCCTTCCCCCGGCACCTTCCGCCGGCCCGAACGCCAGCACCTCGACGTCCGCCCCTTGGCTCCAGTTATCCACCACACGCAGCACCGCCGGCAGCGGATCCGCCACCGCGAGCAGCGCCACCCGCCGCACGCCCTCCGGCGGCGCGGCCGGCGCGTTCGCCGTCGCCAGCGCCACCGCGGCCTGCGCCGCCACGCCCTGCGCGGCCAGCCGGGCATCCACCTCGCGTTCCAGTTGCGCGAGCTGCTCCCAGCGCCGCGCCTCCGCAAAACCATCACCGGCCCGCGGCGCCACGGCGGCGAAGCGCAACCCGCCCTCGGCCAGCGCGGCCTGCAGGCGCGTCATCTCGCCGGCCAGTCGCAGCGCCCAGGCGAAGTCGCGCTCGGGCGGATCGAGCGGGAACACCTCGCGAAGATCCTCGAGCCGCGCCGTGCGCAACACCTCGGCCCAGGCGAGCAGCCCCTGCGCGCGGCTGGCCACCGCCAGGCCGGCCGGTTGCGCCAGATCGAGAATCTGCTCGGGCACGAGCACGCGCGGCGCGAGCACCGCGCCACCGCGCTCCGCAGCGTGCACCGCGAGCGCCTCGCGCAGCCGCCGCCCCGCCTGCCGCGTCGGCACGACGATCATCCGGTCCGAGAGATCCAGCGCCCCACCGCCGCGCCAGCCCGCCGCGAAATGCGCCACGGCCCGCTCGAGGAGCGGCCGGTCCCACGGGAGAATGTGCAGGGTTCGCGGCATCGGCAAAAAGGCGCGCCGGCAGGTTGGCAGAGTTCCCCGGTCGAACACAACCCGCGCCTGCGCGATTCCATCGCGACTCGCCGCCAACCGCCTCCCACACGGCAAAAACGCCCGCCACCGCACCGCGGGACGGGCGTCGTCGAATCCGGCGCGTTATTTCTGCCGCACCGTCTTCCGCTTCGCCCTGGCGGCCTTCACCGGCGCCGCCGGCGCGACCGCCGGCTTCGCGCGGTGGGCACGCAGCAGTTCGCGGCGCAGCCAGTCGAGCGCGGCGTTGACGGCCCGGGCGCGCACCGCCGCCGCTGTGCCAGGATACTCGAGACGCTTGCACCACACGCCGTCGGGCGAGTGCAGCCCCACGAACACCGTGCCCGCGGCCTTGCCGCCGCAGCACGCGCCGGGACCGGCGCAGCAGGTGATGCTCAGCGCGTAGTCGGCCACGAAGTTCTCCGCCGCGCCCGTGGCCATCGCCACCGCGATCTCCGGACTGATCGCACCGTGCTGGCTGAGCAGGCACTCCGGGATGTCGAGCATGATGACCTTGCCGCCGTTGCGGTAGCAGACCACCCCGCCATGGAAGAACTTCGAGGCGCCCGGCAGGTCGGTGAACACGCTGGCGAGCTGGCCGCCGCTGCCCGACTCGGCCACCGCGAGCGTCTTGTCGTCGCTGCGGAGCAGGTCGGCCACCGCCTCGGCGAGCGAGTCGGTGCCCACGGTGAAGACATCGTCGCCGAGCAGCGCCCGGCACTCGTCCGCGAGCTGCCTGGCCTGCGCCGCGGAGGCGCGTCCGCCAGGCCAGCCGAGCCGCACGTCGACGGCCCACGCATGGGCGCAGTAGGCGACTTCGACGTCCGGATACTTGGCGAGCAACGGCTGCAGGCGCTCCTCCAGCGCGGACTCGCCCACGCCGGCCGTGCGCAGTTGGATGAAATGTTCGGCGCGCTCGACGAGCTTGCGGCGGGCGAGGCGCGGCAGCACCTCGTTGACCCACATCGGCTCGAGCTCGTTGGGCGGCCCCGGCAGCATCACGAGCACCTTGCCGTCCTGCTCGATCCAGAGGCCGGGCGCGGTGCCGAAGGGAT
>DAOOFR010000166.1:0-7715 GCA_035415285.1 Opitutaceae bacterium | reverse complement strand
AGAGGCTCTTGAGCAGCGCGCCCACGAGCAGCTGCAGCTTGGGCAGGGCGCTGACTGTCAGCGGTCACCTCAAACCAGCCACTCAGGGTCGAAATAGAACCAGCCACCCTAAATTGCCTAACTCGCACTTCCTTTCCAACAAACTCCATGCCTAACGGCTGATATGGAGCTTGTTGGAAAAGAAGTGCTCTTTGCTCTCCACGTTTTGGGGTGGCTGGTTTTTTGGTGACCCGAGGTGGCTGGTTTTGAAGTGACCGGTGACAGCTGACGAGCCGCAGCAGGCGCAGCACCCGCGCCAGCCGCAGGACCGCGGCGAACGGCCCGCCCACCGGCAGCAGGCACAGCGCGAGGATCGTGAAGTCGAATACGTTCCAGCCGTCCGCGAAATACCGCCAGGGGCGGCGTCCGTGCGCGGCCATCTTCAGCGCCGCCTCGAGGGCGAACGCCCCGAGGATCAGCTTGTCCAGACCGAGCAGCAGGGGGCCGTGGCTCGCCATCACCGCGGGGCTGGTCTCCAGGCCGGCAACGATGCCCGCCGCCACGATCACCGCGACGATGAGATGGTGGAACCCCTTCGAGGCGACGACCTGCTGGATGATCTTCAACACGGTTTGGATGCGTCCTCTGTTGGCGACGAGTGTCTCGAGTCAGGCGGTGAACCGCCCTGCGGGACGGGCGGCCGCCGGGGCCGGCCGCCGCGACTGGCCTATCCTCATGCTCCCGC
Source organism: Opitutaceae bacterium (assembly GCA_035415285.1). GTDB lineage: Bacteria > Verrucomicrobiota > Verrucomicrobiia > Opitutales > Opitutaceae > CAJCBL01. The sequence goes on along the minus strand of DAOOFR010000166.1, from coordinate 6,991 downwards.
GTGCGGTTCCCGCGGCGGGGTTGGCCCCGGATGGCCGGCGACTGCTGTCGGCTTCTTGGGTACGAGCAGCGACCAGACTACGCTCGTGGTCAGGATCGTCACGATCACGCCGAGCGAGACGAGGGTGTCGATCTTGTAGGGGGAGTGGCCGAGCAGCATCTTCACGCCCACGAAGGTCAACACCACGCCGAGGCCGATCTTGAGGTAGTGGAACTTGTCCATCACCCCGGCGAGGGCGAAGTAGAGCGAGCGCAGCCCGAGGATGGCGAAGACGTTCGAGGTGTAGACGATGAACGGGTCGGTGGTGACCGCGAAGATCGCCGGGATCGAGTCGACGGCGAAAATCAGGTCGGTGAACTCGACCAGCAGCAGCACGACGAACAGCGGCGTCGCCATGCGGAGGCCGTTCTCGCGCACGAAGAACTTGTCGCCGCGAAAGTCCGCCGTGACGGGCATGAGCCGCTTGAACCACTTCACCACCGGATTGCGCTCCGGGTGGATCTGCTCCTCGCGCTTCACGATCATCTTGATGCCGGTGAGGATCAGGAACCCGCCGAACACGTAGATGATCCACGCGAACTTGGTGATGAGCGCCGCCCCCGCCACGATCATGATGGCGCGCATGACCAGCGCCCCGAGGATGCCCCAGAACAGCACCTTGTGCTGGTAGAGCGGTGGCACGGCGAAGTAGGCGAACAGCAGCGCGAAAACGAAGACGTTGTCCACGCTCAGCGACTTCTCGATGACGTAGCCCGTGAAGAACTCCAGCGCCTTGGCCTGCCCGCCGAAGTGCCAGACACCGAGGTTGAAGCACAGGGCGAGGGCCACCCAGACGAACGTCCAGGTCAGCGACTCCTTGAGCGAGACGACATGCGCCTTGCGGTGGAAGACGCCGAGGTCCAGTGCCAGCATCGCCAGCACGAAGACGTTGAAACCGATCCAGAGCCAGAAAGTCGTGGGCATGGGAGGGAAGCGCGCGAGAGCGGATCAACTACGTGAGCCGGCGACCCGTCCGGGGGGGCGCGAACGGGTGGGCCGGCGGTGCCGGCGCAAGCGGCGCGCGGGGCCGTGCATCGCCCCGGTGCGGAGCGGCGCGGGGCCCTCCGCCACGGCCGCGGGCGCCGTATGGTCCACCGCTGCGGCGCGCCGGGCCGGCCCGCGCACGCGCAGCTGCACCGCGGCCCGATCGGCCGGTCCCGCCTCCGGCTGGTGCTCGACACGGAGGGGAAACTCCTCGACCCGGCCCCGCGGGAGGCGGCGCAGCCGGCACTTCCCGACCCGGCGGTCCGGACGTTCGGACGGCCGGAGCTTGGTGTATTGGGTGACTACATTCATTGGCGAAGCGGCACCGGGTGGCGGTTGGTTGGCTCGGTGTCGCGGCCACCATACCCTCGGGCGATTAGGCCGCAAAATACACAAAATCGACATTACTCTTAGGAAAAACGAGCGGGTGAGAGCGCCGCCAGGCGCGTCGCCTTCGACGCCGATCGGCCCTCCCAATCCTCGACGCCACTGCCGAAGGGGCCCGCTTGGTGGCGCGAGCGATGTTCCACACGCGCAGGCTGTCCTGCCCGGCCGCCAGTCGTCTCTCGTGTACCGGCTCAGCGTCGCGGCGCCGCGCCGGGCTTCTCCATGAGGTAGTGGCTCACGATCCACTCCTCTCCGGCGCGGAAGCCCCAGAGCTCGGCGCAGGAGAGGAAGAAGACGCGCCAGTACGACCACCACTTCGTCGTGTGCGCGGCGCCGTAGGTGGCGGCGAGCAACGGGCGCAGCTCGCGGCGGGTGCGATCCATATTCTGGAGCCAGAGTTCGGCGGTGCGCTGGTAGTGGCGGCCGTTCACTTGCCAGTGGTCGAGCAGCTTGAGGTCGTCCTGGAAGCGGGTGACGAGGTCGTCGCTCGGCATCATGCCGCCGGTGAAAAAGTACCGGCTCATCCAGTCGGTGGCGTCACGGGCGACGAAATGGTAGGCGAAACGCGAATGGGTGAAGATGTGGAGGAAGAAGAGGCCGCCGGGCTTGAGCCAACGCGCGACGTTGGCCAGCAGGCGCGGCCAGTTCTTCATGTGCTCGAACATCTCGACGGACACCACGCGGTCGAAGCGGCCGGCGGTGATGTCGAAGTCGTTCATGTCGCAGGTGACGATGGTGAGGTTGGTGAAACCGCGGCGCTGCGCCTCGGCGTCGATGAACGCCTTCTGGGTGCGCGAGTGGGAGACGCCGGTGATGCGCGAGTGCGGGTAGCGCTCGGCCAGCCAGAGCGAGAGCGAACCCCAGCCGCAGCCGAGCTCGAGGATCTCCTGGCCGTCGGCCAGGCGGGCTCGTTCGGCGTAGAGGCGCAGCATCGCCTCCTCGCCCTCGGCGAGGGACTCGTCGCCGCGCTCGAACCAGCAGCAGGAGTACTTCAGTCGGGGGCCGAGCACGCGTTGGTAGAACGCGGTCGGCACCTCGTAGTGCTGCTCCTTCGATTCGGCGGTGTTGATCGCGATGGGCTCCGTGCGCAGCGCCTCGGCGAAGGCGGCCAGACGCTGGTGTTGTTCGACGGAGGTGGGCGCAGTCTCCTCGCGGATCCGCTGCGCCAGCAAACGGCGGATACCGAAGCGGAGCGCGAAGTCGGGCAGGAGGTTCTTTTCGAGCAGCGTGTCGATCATGGCGCGGAGGAGGATGGAAGTTTGAAGTTGGAAGTTGGTAGTTGGTTGCTCGGAGCGCGCACGCGCGGGAGCGGTGTTGGCGTATCTGCTCAGCGGGCGTCAGTGGTTGCGATTGCTCCGCGGCGCGGTGGCCAGGGAATGAAGGCGTTGGTGCGGGCTTGGTAGGCGCGGTAGGCCTCGCCTTTCGAGCGGAGGAGTTGTCCCTCGGTGTAGCCGACGCCGGTGACCTTCAGCAGGAAGAACAGCATCAGCGCGGGGGCGTAGAGTGCGATCCAGCCGGACGGCGCGGTGAGGGCGAAGAGCGCGAACGCGACCCACACGAGCCACTCGAAGAAATAGTTCGGATGGCGACTCCAGCCCCACAGGCCGGTCGCGCAGACGAGGCCGCGGTTAGCGGGGTTGCGCTTGAAGCGCGCGAGCTGGGCGTCGGCGAGGGTTTCGCCGAGCAACGCGAGCAACCACAGCCCGGCGGCGGCGTATTCGAGCGGATGCAACGCGGGCGCGGGGTTCCGCGCGGCGAGCAGGAAGGGCACCGAGAGGGCTACGAGCACCAGCGCCTGGAATTGGAAGAAGCGAAACATCTTCGGGCCGAAGTCGGCCGCCCAATCGCGCCGGAGCTGCTGGTAACGGCCGTCCTCCGTGTGGAGGTGCCCGAGCACGCGGCGGGCGAGGTAGCCGCCGAGGCGCAGACTCCAGAGCACGCCCATCGCGGTGATGAGCAGCCGTCGCGGGAAGGCGCCACCGGCGAAGTGCCCGTAGAACGCCGCGAGCGGCGCGAAGCCGAGCGACCACGCGACGTCGACGATGCCGTAGTTGTCGATTCGACGCGCGACGAAGTACAGCAGCGCGAAACCGATGCAGGCGGCGGTGAGAGCGACGAGGAGGAGGGCGAGCGTGGACATGGCGGGACGTTCGGTCAGGAAGGCGCGAGCGCGCGGCTTCGCGCGAGTTGGTTGCTCAGGGCGCGCAGCAACGGGCGGAGCGCGAAGTACAGCGCGGCCCCGAGCAGGGGCGTCGCGATCAGCCACGCCGTCGCGGCGTGGACGCCGCTTGTGCCAAAGCGTTCCAGGAACTGGCTGGGAGCCGCGACGAACTGCTCGACCAGCAAGGCCGGGTTCAACGGCATCGGGTCGGCCCGGTAGAGCCATTCGCCGGCGCGCACCCAGGGAACGAGGAGCACGAGTTGGAGCGGGGCGCCGAGCAGGTTGGCAATCTGGAGCGCCGGCTGGTTGAGCCGCAGCGCCACTCCGGCGGCGAAACACGCGACCGTCGTTGTGCCCAGAAACGGGTTCACCGCCACCACGCCGCCGACCGCCAAGGCGAGCGAGATGCGCTCCGGGCTCAGCCCCTGCGTGAGCTGGCGCGCGAGCGGGTCGACGATGCGGCGGCGCCACCAGGAAGAGCGCGGTATGTGATGGAGGCTCGGATTCACGGGACGGTATCGCTCAAGCGGCGCAGTAGACGGCGATCGAGAGGGCTACGAGGATGCCCGGGAGGACGAGGCTGCCGGGGTTGCGGCGCGAGAGGAGGTCTTTGATCTCGGCCGGCTCGCGGATACGGAAGAGTTCGACGAGCGCGTAGAGCGCCATGGCCAGGTTGCCCAACGCCATGATGGCGACGAACCACAGCAGGCGCGCGCCGAAGCGCGGCTCCTTCCAGGCGACCCAGACGTAGAACGTGAGGAACCCGAGGTAGGCGTCGAAGAGCGTGGCGATGAACCACGGGTTCGTGAACACCTCGCGCGGGATGGCGAAGATCGACTGCTGGAAGCTCGCCCAGGTGGTGACGGAGACCATCGCGGCGAACACGGCGACGAAGAGGAGGCGGAGAAACCAGAGCATGGGAGGGTGAGCGCAGCGGTGAGGATGGCGTAGGAGCAGGAGTAGGAGTAGGAGCAGGAGGAAGAGGGTCAGCGGAAGGAGAGGTTGTTCGGGCGCGTATGTACGGTTTGGACAACGGAGATGTTGCGCAGGGCGAAGGCGGCCTCGCAGTAGGCGAGGTAGTAGTTCCATTTGCGGCGGAAACGGTCGTCGAACCCGAGCGCCTGCACCTCGGCGGTGCGGTGGTTGAAGGCCTCGCGCCACTCGCGCAGCGTGCGTGCGTAGTCCTGGCCGAGGTCGTCGAGCGCGTGGAGCACGAAGCCGCCGCGGCGGGCGAGCAGGTCGTTGAGGCGGTTGAGCGAGAGCAGCAGCGAGCCGGGGAAGACGTGCTTCTGGATGAAGTCCACGCCGCGGCGGATCTCGGCGTAGCGGGCGTCGGCGCAGGTGATGAACTGCAGCGCCATCAGGCCGTCGGGCTTGAGCGCGCGGGCGACGGCGCGGCACCAGTCCTCGAGGTAACGGTGGCCCACGGCCTCGAGCATCTCGATGGAGACGAGCTTGTCGTACTGTTCGCCGGCGGGGAGGTCGCGGTAGTCCTGGAGGCGCACCTCGATGCGGTCGGCGAGGCCGGCGGCGGCGATGCGATCGCGCGCGAGGTCGTACTGTTGCTGCGAGATGGTGAGCGAAGTCACGCGGCAGCCGTATTCGCGGGCCGCGTGCAGGCTCCAGCCGCCCCAGCCGGTGCCGATCTCGAGCACGTGGTCGGCGGGCGTGAGGCGGAGCTTGCGGCAGAGGGCGTCGTTCTTGGCGCGCTGCGCCTCGGCGAGGGTGAACTCCGGGCGGTCCCAGCGCGCTGGAGTACATCATCGAGGGATCGAGCCAGAGGCGGAAGAAGTCGTTGGAGAGGTCGTAGTGCTCGCGGATGTTGCGCGCGGCGGTGCGGCGCGAGTTCGGGCGGAGTCGGTGCACGAGGCGGTTGGCGGCGCGGAACAGATTCACGCCGAAGGCCTTGGCGCGGGAGCCGGAGAGGGAGGGCGAGTGATCGACGTTGAGTACGAACCAGCCGATGACGGCCGCGAGGTCGGGCGTCTCCCAGTCGCCGTCCATGAACGCCTCGGCGAAGCCGATGTCGCCGTAAAGCGCACACCGTTCGAAGAAGGCGGCGCGGTTGACCTTGATCGCGGCGGCCTGGGGGATCGCGAGGGCGGCGGGGGCGAGCGCGGTGGCGTGCCACTGCACGGCCTCGCGTCCGCCGAAACGGTGCACGGTGCCGTCGGGCAGTTCGAGGTGGAGCAGGCCGCGCGGCATCTGCGCGAGGGCGCGCAGCGTGAGGCGCTGGTAGAGTCCGCCGGAGGCTTCCGTGCTGGAGGCGGACGCCGCGGCGGTGGAGGGGGCGGTGTGTTCGGGCGGGTTCATGCTTGGGAACGGTTGGGGGCGATGGAGGGGTGTGGCCGGTAGAGGTCGCGCTGGTCGGCGGCGCCGGCGGCCTTGGCGAACCAGGGCACGCGTTTCAACCAGAGGCGGAGCGCGTGCCAGTGGATGCGGGCCATCACGGCGAACGTGACGAACGGATACTTCACGAGGAACCAGGCGAGGCGGGCATCGGTGAGCGGCGCGCGGCGGCCGGAGAGGGTGGTATGGAGCACGCGGCGGCCCGCCTCGTGGTCGTCGATGCGCACGGCGAGGCGGTCGCCGGGGACGTGCAGCGTGAAGTCGAACTCGAGGTCGAGTCCGGAGAATGGCGACACGTAGAAGTGCTTCGGCACGCGGAGCCGGAACACGCCGCCGCGCCCGGACGCGGCGACGGGGATGAAGTACGGTTTCACCTCGTGGAAGGTGTTGGTGACCTCGGCGATCGCGCCGACGGGCTTTCCCGCGGCATCGGTGCAAAAATAGAACGACACGGGATTGAACTGGTAGCCGAGCACGCGCGGCAGGGTGATCAGCAGTACTCGGCCGTCGGGGCCGGGATCGGCGCCGTGCGCGGCGCAGATGGCGCGCACGCGGGATTTCAGGGTGGCGAGTTCGGCGGGGGCTTCTTGGCGGGCGTAAAGCCCGCCCCACCGTCGGAGGGTCGGATCGGTGGGCGAGGCGTTGTGCAACGGCTCGGCGAGCGGGAGGTAGCCGCGCTCATCGAAGCGGAAGAGGTTGGGCCGTGTGAAGGAGAGTAGCTTGAGCCGGCGGGCGAGTGCGGGGCTCTCGTCGAGGTCGAGCGCGAGGTAGAAGAGCCGGTAGCTGAAGGCGTGGCGCCGCGGCGCGAAGCGTTCGTGCAGCACGGTGCATTCGTAGAGCGCGGAGCGCAGCGGAGTGGCGGCCGGGACTGGCGCGGGCGCGGTCACGATTGGCGCGTGCCTCCAAGGGCGGTCTCCCAGGCGTCGTGGCCAAGGAGGAGCGTGGCGAGGGTGTGGGCGGAAAGGATGCCGTCCTCGTGGAACCCGTAGCGTTGCCAGGCGCCGGCGAAGTACGTCTCGGTGCGGCCGATGGCGGCGGCGTTGAGCGCCGGGACCTCGGGCTGTGCTTGGG
>DAOOFR010000165.1:0-7744 GCA_035415285.1 Opitutaceae bacterium | reverse complement strand
CAGGCCTCCTTCACCCCCGAGGAGGTCGACCGGATCCAACGCGCCTACCGCGACCCCGAGCGTCCCTCCGCGCCGCTGCCCTCGCTCGGCTCCCTCGTCCGCGCCCGCGTCTACGCCCGCAAGAACACCACCATCATGGGCATCGTCGTATCCCATCGCGACCCCGAGATCGCCGCCCTCATCGCCAACCGCTACGCCCGCAAATACATCGACTTCAACATCGACCTCGCGATGACCGGCACCAACTCCGCCATCGTCTTCCTCCGCAACCAGGCCGAGGAGACCCGCAAGGAGGTCGAGGAGGCCGAACGCAACCTCCAGCAGTACCGCGCCAAATACAACATGGCCGCCCTCGGCGAGAACCAGAACGTCGTCCTCAAGAAGGTCGCCTCCCTCGGCGAGTCCCTCGTCGGCGCCCAGCTCAACCTCGTCACCCTCCAGGCCCAGCTCGACAAGGTCGAGACCTACCTGCGCACCGGCCGCGACCTCGAGGAGGTCTCCTTCGTCAACAGTTTCGGCAGCATCGGCGCCACCCGCGCCCAGATCGAGCAGCTGCTCGCCGCCCGCCAGATGCTCGCGGAGCGTTACCTCGAAGAGCATCCCAGGATGAAGGACAACGCGCTCGCCCTCGACATCGCGCGCAAGCGCCTCGCCGGCGACCTCGATCTGGCGATCGCCGACCTGCGCTCCCGCACCGCATTCGCCAACGACTACGTCGCCAAGCTCAAGAGCGAGCTCGCCTCCGCCGAGAACGAGGCCCGCTCCCTCGACCAGATCTCCGTCGACTACAAGTTCCTCGAGCAGCACGCCCGCACCAAGCAGGACACCTATCGGGCCATCATGAACCGGCTCAACGACGCCAACATCTCCGCCCAGATGGAGAACACCAACATCAAGATCTTCGACCGCGCCTACATCCCCAGCACCCCCATCAACCGCTCCAAGAGCCAGATCGCCGCCAAGGCCGCCGCCCTCGGCCTGTTCCTGCTCTTCGGCCTGCCCATCGGCGTCGGATTCCTCGATACACGCATCAAGTCCACCACCGACGTCGAGGACAAGCTCGGCTCCCACCTCCTCGCCGCCGTCCGCCTCTTCAAGAACATCCCCGCCCACCAGCACGCCACCGTCTTCCGCGACGCCCTCGACGACTCCCTCACCGAGGTCTACCGCGGCCTCTACAGCGAGATCGAGCTGCGCAGCGACATCCCCACCCCGAAGGTCCTCCTCGTGAGCAGCTCCGTCCCCGGCGAAGGCAAGAGCGTCACCTCCGCCAACCTCGCCGCCGTCTTCGCCTCCCACGGCCGCCGCACCATCATCGTCGACTGCGACTTCCGCCGCCCCTCCCTGCACCGGCTCTTCGGCCTGCCCAACGACCGCGGCGTCCTGCGCTGGATCCAGGCCCACCAGCTCGCCGACATCGCCGCCTCCACCGAGGAGGATCTCGGCATCCGCCTGCTCTCCCCCAACCTCCACCTGCTCACCGCCGGCGGCGCCGTGAAGAAGCCCACCGAGATCATCGAGCGGCTCGTCGAGTCCCCGCTGATCGAGCGCCTCAAACGCTCCTTCGACCTGGTCATCCTCGACACCCCGCCGGCCTCCGTCTTCCCCGATGCGCTCCTGCTCGCCCGGCACGCCGCCGAGATCGTCTATGTCACCCGGTTCAAGACCGTGCGCCGCCGCATCGTGAAGAAGACCCTCGCGAAGTTCGACAACACCGGCGCCTACGTGCTGGGCATCGTCCTCAACCAGCTCCCCCACTCCCGCGTGCTCAGCTACGGCTACGAGGGCTACGGCGCCTATCAGAAGGAATACTACAAGGCCTACGGCGGCGAGGAGACCACCCCCACCGCCTGAGCCCGCAGCCGCAGCCCGCCGCCCCTCCTCCACCTCCCGCCGCCTCCTCCGATGTCCACCCCCGCCACCCCGGTCTCCGCGCCCCTCCGTGTCCGCTCCGATCTGCTCGTGGCCGCCCTCGGGCTGGGCGCCCTCTGGCTGCTCGTCTGGAGCCAGCAAAGCCTCGAATGGCGGGTGAATCCGCTGTACAGCTACGGCTGGGCCATCCCGGTCCTCGCCGCCTACCTCTTCGCCGAGCGCCTGCGCGACGCCGCGCCCCCCCGCCCCCGGGCCCGCGGCTGGATCCCCGCCGTGGTGCTCACCGGCGTCGCCCTCGCGCTCGTGCCCCTGCGCGTCGTCCACGAGGCCAACCCCGACTGGGTCCGGATCAACTGGTACATGGCCGCGGCCGCCCTCGGTTCGACCGCCGCGGTCCTCGCCGCCTGGGGCGGCTGGCGCTGGCTCTGGCACTTCGCCTTCCCGCTGGGCTTCACCCTCACCGCCCTGCCCTGGCCCGTCTGGGCCGAGGAGGCCTTCACCCAGGGCCTCATGCAGCTCAACACCCTCTGCAGCGCCGAGGGCCTCTCGCTCTGCGGCATCCCCGCCCTCGCCCAGGGCAACACCATCGCGATCGGCCGCACCGTCGTCGACGTCGAGGAGGCTTGCAGTGGTATCCGGTCTCTCCAGACTGCGTTCATGATGTCGCTCTTTCTGGGCGAGTTCTACCGGCTGCGGCTGCTTCGCCGGGTCGTGCTCGTCGCCGCGAGCTTCGTCGTCGCCTTCCTGCTCAACATGGCGCGCACGATCACCCTCACCTATGTCGCCGGCCGCGACGGTTCCGAAGCCCTCGCCCGTTGGCACGACCCGATGGGCAACGCCGTCATGATCGGCTGCATCGCCGGCCTGTGGGCGCTCGCCGCCCTCGTCGCCCGCGGCAACCGCCCCCGCGCCCTCGCCGGCGGGCCGGGCGCCTCCCTGCTCGCCACCCCGCGCCTCGCGCTCACCCCCTTCCTCGTCCTGCTCGCCGGACTCGGCACCGGCGAGGTCGTCACCCGCGCCTGGTACAGCTACCACGAGGCGAAGCTCCCGCCCCCGCTGCGTTGGGACATCGCCTGGCCCGCCGTCCCCGACTTCACCTCCACCGAGTTCGACGAGCGCACCGTCAAGCTGCTCAAGTTCACCGCCGGCAACCGCGGCTCCTGGACCGACACCGCCGGCGTGCGCTGGAGCGGGTTCTTCCTGCGCTGGGATCCGGGCCGCGTCTCCAAGTTCCTCGCCGGCTCCCACTACCCGACCGTCTGCTTCCCCGCCGCCGGCCTCGATCTCGTCGACAACCGCGGCGTCCTGCCCGTCCAGGTCGGCGACCTCGTCATCCCCTTCCGCACCTACGTCTTCAAACGCCACCGCGACCGATTCTACGTCTTCCACGGCCTCGTGGAGGAACGTCCGTCGGTCAGCGACGAACGCCTCGAATACCGCCAGGTCGCCGCCGACGAGCGCATCGCCTCCGCGCTCGCCGGCAATCGCAACCTCGGCCAGCGCGTCGTCGCCTTCACCCTCTCCGGGGAACTCCACGACTACGACGACGCCGTCGCCGCCCTCCGGCGCGCCCTTCCCCAGCTCATTCGGTTCGAAAACGTCCAACCATGAAAACTGCCCCGTCGTTTGCCCTGCTCCCGGCCGCGCTCCTCGCGTCGACCCTCGCGTTCCCCTCCACCTCGTTCGCCTTCGCCGAGATCGCCCGCGGCGCCCTCACCCTCACCACCACCGGGCGCGTGGCCTACGACTCCAACATTTCCGGCAACGCCACCGAGTTGGACGACACAATCTTCACCCTCGCCCCCACCCTCGAGTACTCGCGCGAGGCCGGCCTCGGCTCCATCAACGCCTCCCTCGGCGTCGCCATCAACCGTTACGTCGACCTCTCCGCCTTCGACTCCGAGGACATCTACGCCGCCGTGCGCATCGGCCTGCCCACCCCCGAGGGCGCCCGCGAACAGGGCTCCTTCACCGCCGGATACACCGACTCCACCGACATCAACGAGGACGTCGGCACCCGGATCCGCTCCAAGACCTGGAACGCCGGCTTCTCCGGCACCTTCCGCGCCGGCCCCCGCACCAACCTGCGCGCCAACTTCGCCTACAGCGACACCACCCGCGACGTCTTCTCCGACCGCGAACAGTGGTCGGCCGGCGTCGGTTTCGACTATTCCGACTTCCTCGGCGGCTTCGGTCTCCAGGGAGACTACCGCTACTCCGATACCCAGAGCACCCGCGTGCTCGGCCTCGCCGGCACCTCGATCGACCAGACCTCCCACCACGTCAGCAGCGGCCTGTTCTACCGGTTCGTCAACGGCCTGCGCGCCTCCGCCGATGTCGGCTACCGCTGGCTCGACCGCAGCGCGAGCGAGACGCTCTCCGGCAAGACTTCCTCGAACAGCGCCACCTTCGGGCTCCGGCTCGACGGCCCGTTCCTGCCGCCCTCCAAGTTCCCGAAACTGAAGAGCTCCTTCTCCCTCGGTATCCAACAGGGCCAGACTCTCGGCCTCAACGACAGCGGCTCCACCACCCTCGTCGGCGACCTCGGTCTCGCCTGGCAGGCCCGCGAACGCACCAGCTTCAGCGTCTCCGCCTCCCGCCGGCAGGATCTCGCCGTCACCAACCAGTCCACTGTCCGCAACACCGTCTCCCTCGGCGCCACCCAGCGCATCGGCGCCCGCACCAGCCTCACCGCCTCGATCGGGCAGGAGTGGACCACCTACGGCGGCACCGGGCGCGACGACCGCCGCACCCGCGCCTCGCTCAACCTCGGCCACGCGTTCATCCGCGACTGGCAGGCCGGCGTCGGCTACGCGCTCACCCTCTCGCGGTCCTCCGCCGACACCTTCGACTACGACCGCCACGTCGTCTCCGGGTTCGTCTCCTACAAGTTCTGACGAACTCCCGGCCCGCGCGGCGCGCCCACCGGCGCGCCGCCGCGCTCCCCGCCCGCCCACCATGTCGCCCCCCCTCCTCTCCGAGCGCCTCGCCCTCGCCGCGCTCGTCGTGGCCTGGGTCGTGCCCGCATGGTGGCTCGGCGCGTCGACCGTGGCCGGCCAAGGTCTCGCCCTCGGTGCCGGCGCGGTCGCCCTCTCCGGTGCGGCGGCGGCCCGCTTCACCGCTCCGGCCACGCCGCCCGCGGCGGCCCCGGCCCGTAACAGGCACGTGGGCACACTGGTGGTTGCCGGCGGCCTCGCCGCCTTCCTCGCGCTCCTGCTCTGCCAGGCGCTCAATCCCGACCGGGTCCTCGTCCCCGGCCGCCCGGTCGGCCGGCTGCTCGAGCTCGGACACCTCACCTGGCTGCCGGCCGGGATCGAGGGTCCCTTCCAGCGGCTGCCCCGGGACTACATCCACTTCGCCAACGCGTGGCGGCACCTCCTGGTTGCCGGCGCGGTCCTGCTGCCGGTCGCCGCGCTGGCGCTCCTGCCGCGCCGGGCCGCGCCGCTCCGCACAATCCTCGCCGCGCTGTTTCTCCACGGGGTCCTCTTCTCGGCCTTCGCCTTCGTCCACAACCTCTCCGGGTCGAAGGCGGTCCTCTGGATGGTGACCGATCCCAGCTTCCACCTCGGTGCGCCCCAGTTCATGGGCAAGAACCAGCAGGCCGCCTACCAGGTGCTCCTGCTCGCCCTCGCCCTCGCGGCGTGGGCGGCGCCGGCGGCGCTCCGGCCCTGGCCCGCGTTGCGCCACCGCCGGCTCTGGCTCGGCCTCGGCACCGCGGTCGTCGTCCTCGGCACCGTCACCACCCGCTCGCGCGCCGGCCTCGGCGCCGCCGCCCTGCTCCTCCTGGCCGCCTCCGTCTTCATTCTTTGGCCACACCGGCGCCGGTGGCGCCACCACCGGAGCGCCCTGCTCGCCGGCGCCGGCCTCGCCCTCGTCCTCGGCGCCGGCCTCGCGCTCCTGCCGCCCGTCCGCGCCACCCTGGTCCGCGTTGCCGAACTGGCCCGCCACCCCGCCGACCTGTTCGTCGGCGGCTCCTACCGGCGGATCCTGCACGACATCGCCTGGCAGATGACGCTCGACCGGCCCTGGTTCGGCCACGGCGCCGGCTGCTACGTGCTGCTCTTCTCCACCTACCACCCTCGCGTCCCCGCCTACATGGAGGCCCTCCGGCGCGACCATCCCGACACCAACCGTCCCGTGCACACCCACGCCGATGGCGACTGGATCGAGTTCACCGCCGAATACGGCTTGGTGGGCACCGCGCTGCTCGCCGCCCCCTGGACCGTCTGGCTGGCGACCCTCGCCCGCCGCCGCCCCTGGGCCCCGGCGACCGCCCTGCTCGCACTCGGACCGCTGCTGGTGCTCGCCCACGGATGGATCGACTTCGTCCTGCGCAACCCGGCGATTCTCGGCCTCGCTGCCACCCTCGCCCTGCTCGCGCTCTCCACCGCCCGGCCCGTGTCGCCGAGCGAAGCCGCCGCCTGATCTTCCTCCCCGCATGAATGCTCCCGCCCCTTCGTCGCCGCCCGAGACCGAGATCGTCATCAAGGCCAGCAGCGCCTGGTTCACGATCGATTGGCGCGGCCTGCTCGCCTACCGCGACCTGCTCCGCCAGCTCATCCAGCGCGACTTCACCGCCCGGTACAAGCAGACCATCCTCGGCCCCACCTGGTTCTTCCTCAATCCGATCGTCACCACGCTCACCTTCACCCTCGTCTTCAACAAGGTGATCGGCGTGCCCACCGACGGTGTGCCGCCGATGCTCTTCTACCTCTGCGGCATGCTCGGCTGGTCCTACTTCGCCGCCGTCCTCGGCAATACCGGCAACTCCCTCGCCGGCTCGGCCTCCCTCTTCTCGAAGGTCTACTTCCCGCGCCTCATCCCGCCGCTCGCCCTCACCATCTCCAGCCTCTTCGCCCTCGGCATCCAGTTTCTCACCTTCTTCGTGTTCTTCGCCCGCGCCCACTGGTTCACGGCCACGCCGACCCTCCCCGCGCCGGGCCTCCACTGGCTCGTCTTCCCCGCGATCATCCTCCACATGGCCGTGCTCGCTCTCGGCGTCGGCCTGATCCTCTCCACCCTCACCGCGAAGTATCGCGACCTTAACCACATCCAGGGCTACATCATCCAGCTCTGGATGTACGCCACCCCCGTCATCTACCCGCTCTCGCGTGTCCCCGAGAAGTGGCGCTGGATCGCCGAGCTCAACCCGGTCACCCCGATTGTCGAGGCGTCGCGCCGGGTCTTCCTCGGCGTCGGCACCGTCGACCCCTCCCGCTACGCCCAGTCCGTCGTCGTGGCCGTCGTCATCTTCCTCGTCGGCATCTTCGCCTACCAGCGCGCCGCCCGCACCTTCGTCGACACCGTCTGAGCTGCCCCCAGTCCCAGTCGCGTACCGCAGCGCACCGCGCGAGGAACGCGCCGAGGCAGCCTCAAGCCCCCCACCGTCCACAGTCCACCGTCCACCACCCACCGCCCACCGGCATGTCCCGTCCCATCATCGAAATCCGCGGCATCTCCAAAAAGTACCGACTCGGCCAGATCGGCATGACCTCGCTGCGCGAGGACGTCGAACGCCTCGGCCACTGGTGCCGCGCCCGGCTCTCCGGTCGCGCCCCGGCGCCCGACCACCGCCGCGACTTCTGGGCCCTGCGCGACGTCTCCTTCGACGTCCAGCCCGGCGAGGCCCTCGGCATCATCGGCCGCAACGGCGCCGGCAAGAGCACCCTGCTCAAGATCCTCTCCCGCATCACCGAGCCCACCGGCGGCGAGATCCGCCTGCGCGGCAGCGTCGGCAGCCTGCTCGAGGTCGGCACCGGCTTCCACCCCGAGCTCTCCGGCCGCGACAACATCTTTCTCAAGGGCGCCATCCTCGGCATGACCCGCGCCGAGGTCGCCCGCAAGTTCGACGAGATCGTCGCCTTCTCCGAGG
>DAOOFR010000164.1:0-7767 GCA_035415285.1 Opitutaceae bacterium | reverse complement strand
GTCGGAGACTGGACCTGCGGGGCCAACGAGGGACAAGTTGGGCCGCCGCCGCCCGCCCACCCTGCGCCGCGGCGTGCGCCCTTCTACCGGAGACCGGCGTCGCCGTCGCCAAGCGCCGGGAACCGTGGCAAACGCCGCGGTGTTTACAGCGCGGCGGCCTTGGTGAACTCGGAGGGGAGGATCTGCTTCCAGCTCGCGAGGGACAAGGTGCTCCCATCGTCGTCGCCGCCACCGATCTGGACATCATAGAGGACGTCGAGATTGCAGGAGCCGGGCAGGTTGATCGAGTTGGCGATGATCTGCCCGCGCATCTGCTGGCGCTTCTTCTGCCCGGCGACCGAGTCGTCGCGGCTGGAGTTTCCCGAGAACTGCACGGTGGAGAGCGGGGCCTTGATGACTCCCGTGAACCCCGTCGTACTGTTGTCGAGATTGATGGTTAGCCCGGCGCTCGTGGTGAGGCCGATCTCGAACTGCTGGGCGCGGTAGGACGAGTTGGGCGCGAGCTTCAGGTTGACGGTGCTGTCGGCCACGATCCGCAGCGACGAGTTCTCGTCGGCGAAGTCCAGGACCAGCGGGGAATTGCTGTTGATGGAGCCGGTGACATGCAGGACGGCTTTGCCCCTGACGGTGATCTTCTGCAGGCTGCCCATCGATTGCGGGCACTCGTAATTCCCCCCGGCCAAGGTGAGCTCCTTGGCATTCTGGTCCTGGGTGGCGGTGATCTTCGTGTTGGCAAAGTCGGCCGGGAGGGTCGGGACTTCAAATACCGAGTCCGGGATGGCATAGTTCTTCACCAAGCGGGAGTTCTTGGCGAGGTCGCCCTCGCTATCGTCCACGCCGATGAGGTAGGCGCTCATCTGCTTGGACTGCGCATCGGCATTCAGGCCCCGGTAGGCGAACTTGTTGGTCGCCGCGATCGCCAGGTTGACGATGGTGGTGCCGTTGGTGCCGTCGACGACGTTCTGGCCGTCGGCGCTATAGTGGGCGGTCGTCGCGATGGAGGCGCCGGTCGCGGCTGCGGCCGTGCCGTAGAGAATGGTGTTGTTGAGATGGAGGATCCCCGTCTTGACGCCGACCAGCGCCTTGTCCCCGAAGTTTGTGCCGGTGCTTTCTCCCTGTGCCAGATTCGGGTTGGTGGACTTCATCTCCGTGTACCAATCGGGTTCGTCGAAGATCTTCTGTTTCGTGTCTGGATCCACCTGCTTGTTTTTCCAGCTGTCGAAGCTGCCGATGCGAACGAAGCCGGTGCTGTCCCCTTCCTTGAAGGGCCAGGTGGTGGCTTGTCCCGCGGTGATGGAGGTGATGGCGGCGAGCGCATAACCTTGCCCGGCTCCGGAACCCGGCTTCTGGGCAAGGACGACCTTGATGGCGCGCTCCGCGTGGATGGCGATCTTGCCCGTCCCGCTCGCGACGATGCCGAGCGAATACACCGCGTACTTCGAAGTGCCGGCCGTTGGAGTACAGATGACGTAGTACTCCCCGGTCCGCCCCTTCTCGAGGCTATCGTGGAAGTATCCGCGGTAGGCATCCGTCCCGGTGATCTTGTACCAGCCCTGTGCGGTGGCGGTCGTCCTGGCCGGCCACGCCGTGACCGTCGTGATGCTGGCGCTTGGGAACCCGCCAGCGATGAACGAAGCAGCCCGGTCGATGCCCGCTTCGGCCAGGCTGAAGGCCGCCGTGTTGTAGTAGGATTTCAGCGAGCCGCGATACTCGTTGTGCGCAACCGTCAGCAGGGCGGCCACAGCGGCCAGGAAGATGGCCGACAACAATATGGCGGCGAGCAGGGCTGAGCCTTTCTTGGGGTGTTCCATGGGAATCATTTCGCTTTGTAAGTGGGGTATCGTAACTGGACGACGGCCGAGCAGGACGGATCGTTTTCGCCGGGGACGAGCGGGCCGCGGCCCCGCGGCAGGAAGGCGAAACGGATCGCGTTGGCCTTCGCGAAATCGGTTGATCCGAGCGAGCTGAGGGCCCCGGTGCTGTTGCGGGTATAGAACGTGAAACAGCCGTCCTGCAGATTGGTCAGCACCTTCTGGCTCTTGCCGTCGACGGTGCGCTGGAGCGCCCACAACGGCCCGTCGGCGACGATCGCGTAGGTGACGTCGATCGTGCCCGTGCCGTTGTACTCCTCGATCGTGCTCGTGAAGGAGCGGTAGCAATGCGTCACCTCCGTGCCGGTGTAGTCGGCGAAGATCTTCGCCACCTCGCCGCCACCCAGGGCTGACTTGATCTCGGACACCTCGGTGATCGCGCGCAGATCGAAGAGCAGTCGCTCCTGCACGAAACGCGAACGACTATTCCAGTCGACGGCATCCGCGATGGCGTGGGTCGACTTCAGCGTCCCCAAGAATACCGACATGACGCCGGCCATCGCGAGGCCGAAGACGGTCATGGCGACGACCACCTCCACGAGCGTGAATGCGGTGCGGGGAGCGGCCCGGCGAGCGAGAGAAATCCGGTAGTGAAAGTTCATCGTGCCTATTTGTTGATGAGCCCGGAGGCGGAGATGTGGGTGACGATCGTGATCTTCTTGGCCTCGAGATTCTCGGGCCAGACGTGCACGACCAACCGCAGGGGATCGGCGGAGAGATCCGTGCAGGTCCGCTCCCATTTGTACGTGTACGCCCCTGCCAGCACCGGGCCGGTGCCGGCGCCGCTGGGCGTGGTGGGCGGCACCTCGCCACAGGTGGTGTTCGCCTTGGTGGGGTGCACGGTGACGCCCAACGCCGCGTTGCCGGTCTGCAGCTCGGTCTTCAACTCCGCAAACGTCATCGAGCGCATGCGCTCGACCAGATCGTTCGCGATCGCGGTCTCCCGATAGGTGACCTTGGAGTCGCGCGAGAGCGAGGCGGCACGGACCAGCGTGGACAGGACTCCACCGAAGACGAAGACCAGCACGAACATCGCCAGCATGACCTCCATGAGCGTCATGCCCTCGCGGCACAGCCGGCAGGCATTCCGGGCAGGGCGAACGAAGGCATCCGCTTTCGCGAGGGGAAGAAGTTGTAGCATGAATTCGAGCGCCGGCAAAGGCGGCGCGAGGGCAGGTTTGTTGGTGTTATCCGGGGCTGCGGCGCAAAGGCAGGCATCTGCCACAGCCATCCGGGAGGGGTGCCGGGAGCATCGTTGCTCGGTACGAACCAGTCAAGGACAGATTCGGGCGTTGGGCGCCCCGCCTCCGCCACCGGCGATCGCAGGCAATTGGGCACCAGCAAATTGTACAATACGACCCGGGGACTCTCTTGTTTGGAACCGCAATGCATCGGGGCGGCGGGCAGGACCGTGCGCTGAGTGCGAGACACCAGCCTTGCCACCGCGGCAGCGGGACCCGCGCGCGTCCGTGCGAGATCCCGGACTTCGCATGCGTCGCGGCCCCGCGTCGCACCCGCACCGGAATGCGGGCTCGACGGCGCCGAACGGGAACCAGTAAGAGAACGGGGACAATTTCCATGTCCCTGCTCACCGCCACGCTTCTGCCCGGCCTCCTCCTGCTCGCCCTCGGCGCGCTTCTGCTCTGGAACGGCCCGGCCGTGGGCGCCACCGCCAAGGCCCTGCCGCGCTCCCGCCGCGCCGCCTGGTTGTTCATGGGCACCGGATCCCTCTGGTTCCTCTGGCGGCTGTTCCACCTCGGCGCCGCCGACGAGCTTCTGCCCAAGCCGATCCTCCTCATCGCCTTCGGTGCGGTGGCCATCCTGAGTTTCACCCAGGCACCCGACTTCCTCGCGGTGCGCGGCCTCGCCATCCTCACCCTGCTCGGCGCCGGCGATCTGCTCTACGCCGCGTACGCCGAATGGAACCACCCGCAGCGGTTGTTCATGGTGGGGGCCGTCTACGTCGCGATCGCCGCGGCGATCTACCTCGGCGGCTATCCGTATCGCCTGCGCGATTTCTTCGGCTGGCTCTTCGCCCGCCCCGGCCGCCCGAAGGCGCTCGGCGCCCTGCTCGCCGGCTACGGGCTTCTGCTCTCGGTCCTCGCATTCACGTACTGAACGCAGCGCACCCCGCCGCCTCGCGCCGCCATGCCCGCCGCCCCGTCGCATCCCGTCCTCCTCCTCCTCGCCGGCCCCGCCGGCTCGGGCAAGACCACGCTTTGCGAGCGCCTCGTGGCGGAGCATCCGGAGATCGAGCGGGTCGTCACCGCCACCACGCGGCCGATGCGGCCGGGCGAGGTTGACGGCGTACACTACCACTTTCTCACCAACGAGCGGTTCGACCAGGCGATCGCCCGTGGCGAGTTCCTCGAATGGGCCTGTGTGCACGGGAAAAACCGCTACGGCACGTTGCGCCACGCGGTCTTCGACCGACTCGCCGCCGGCAAGAGCCTGATCGCAGCCATCGACGTGCAGGGCGTACGCAGCGTCTGCGCCGTCGCCACCCAGGACCCGGCGCTGCGCCGCGCGCTCACGACGGTCTTCGTCGCCCCCGCCTCGATCGACGAACTGCGCGCCCGCCTCGCGGGCCGCGGCGACGACCCGGCCGACGTCGAGCGCCGCATGCAGACCGCGCTGGCGGAACTGCGCGAGGCCGACCGCTACCAGCACCGCATCGCCAGCACCACGCGCGACGCCGACTACGCCGCGTTGCTCGGGATCTGGCGCGCGGCGGCGACGCAGGCCTGAGCGGGGCTTCCGCCCGGCGGGGGCGCGCCGCGCCGGCCATCTCCGTATTCGATCTCTTGGCGTACTCCGCGCGGAAACCGCTTCCGTCCCGTGTCTTCCCGCGCGGCCGCCCGCACGGAGGGGCGGGGGGCGCCCTGGTCGCCCCTGCGGTCCGCCGGATTCCCGCCCCAGCTCGAATCCAGGCTATGATTACGCGGACGCGGCCCGCACGGTCCGCCGTGCGGGCCGCGTCGCAGTTCCGAACCTCCCCTCGCCGGCGGCGCGGCCGTGGCGAACCCGGCCCTGCCGGGCCCGCGGGCGGGCCGGCCGCGGAGGGCGATTTTCGCCGAATCGTCGCCGTGGGGGCGGGAATCCGGCGGGCCGCGGGATTGATCGTCCCAGAGGCCAATCATGAAATACCATCCACTACTCCTCCTTCTCGCCGCCGCCCCCTTCGCGGCCACGACCCACGCCCAATCCCACCCGGCGCCCCGCGCGCTCGGGCCGGAACTGCGGATCGAGCACTACGTCGAGCCCATCTTCCCGGTCCAGTTGCGCAACAAGAGCGTCAACGAGGGATTCGTCCAGATCCAGATCCTCGTCGCCGCCGACGGCACCCTGCTCGAGACCTTCGTGAGCGAATACAGCCGCGAGGAGTTCGCCACCACCACCGAGGCCGCCATCCGCAACTGGAGGTTCCGCCCCGCCGCCGATCCCGGCGCGCTGCCGCAGCGCATCAACCTGCGCATCGATTTCCGCAACGAGGGAATGCTGGTGGTGCAAGGCGACTTCCAGGAGACCGTCAACGCGTTCTTCGGCCACCGGGACCGCGAACCCGGCGTCACCCTCTGCCGCCTGAGCGAGCTGGATGCCATCCCGGAGCCGGTGAACCTCGTGGTGCCCGAGTATCCGGCCGACCTCAAGGCCCAGGGAGTCCAGGGCTCCGCCCTGGTGTCGTTCTTCATCGACGAGACCGGCCAGGTGCATGTCGCCGCCAATTCGGGCTCGACGCGGCCGGAGTTCGCCGCCGCTGCCGTCGCCGCCGTGAAGCAGTGGACCTTCGCGCCGCCGATGCGCAAGGGGGCCGCCACCCGCGTATTCGCCGTGCAGGAGTTCGCTTTCACCCCGGACAAGACTCCGGCCGCTCCCACGGCCGGTAAGCGCTGAGCCGGGGCTACGTAGGGCTGGACAGCGACAGATCGCACCAGGGAGCCCGGTTCGCACACGCGAACCGGGCTCTTCGTTTCCCGACCGGCCCACGGGACTCACGCTGCGGACTCCGGGCCAAGGTCCGGCCTTCGTCAGCCCAAACGAAACAGTTGGACACAGAGCGGTCTGGAAAAACCGGAGGCCCGCGGGACTCGCCCTCCGGGTGGGCGGGCCAAGCTTCGATTGCCCGCGTCCCCGCTGTCGCGGCTTCTGCCGAACGGCAGAATGGCCTCCTCCCGTTCCTCCTCAGCGGTGACGATCCAATTGGCGCGGATTCCACTCGTCCGGGCCACTTCCTCCGGGAGGAGGGCACGGGCCTGCTCCGCCCGGCGGCGGTCGCTCCTGCCGAGCGGAGCGAGCTCGCCCCCGGCCGACTGCAGGACCACGGCCCAGCCGCTTTGGACTTGTCCGAACTGCCAGTCCCGGGGAGCAGCGCATCTTTGTATCACGTTCAGGGTCACGTTGAGGCCGCGTGCCTCGTCCGGGTTCAGAACAACCGCAGAGCATCCTGCCGCGCCCGCGCCAGTCGCTCCAGAAACTCGTCGCGCGGCAGCACCCTGGCCCCGAGCACCTCGAAGTGGGGCGTGAGTTGCTGGATGTCGATCCACGTGGCTCCACGCGCGGCGAGGTGGTCGACCAGGTGCAGCAGCGCCAGTTTCGAGGCATTGGGCTCGAGGTGGAACATGCTCTCGCCGGTGAACAGCCCGCCGGCATCGACCCCGTACAGACCGCCCACCAACCGCTCGCCATCCCACACTTCCACGCTGTGCGCACCACCCTCGCGATGCAGCGCGGCATATCCGGCCCGCATCGCCAACGTGATCCACGTCCCCCGCTGCCCGGGCCGGCGCACCGCCGCGCAGGCGGCCATCACCGACTCGAAGTCGCGATCGAGGGTGAACGTCCATGTGGTCCGCCGCCGCGCCTGCCGCAGCGTCTTGGGAACGTGGAGCCGGTCGAACTCGAGCACCGCCCGCTCCCCCGGGCTCACCCAGGGCACCGCGTGGCGCGGCGAGAACGGCCACGGGGAAATCCCCCGGCCGTACGCCGCCCGCAGGTTCGCCGGGGTCACCGGCACCCCGAGCGCGACCAAGCCGTCCTCGTCGGCCAACGCCGGATCGGGAAACGGATAGGGCTCGGGAAACGCCGCATTGCGCATCGTGCCGCCAGACTGGCACGCCGCCTCCGCCGCGCAAGTCGCCGCCCGCCAGACCGACACCGGATACGGCGCCTATCCCTCCGGCCCTTCCGGCGCGACCGCGACAACGGCAAGGCTCGCGCCCCCCCACCACCCGCGACAAATGGGCGCCGGCGCCGTTATCGAGTCGTCGTTGACGGCCCGCCGCCCCCCCCGGCCCCCCCGGCCGCGTTTTCCAAAGCAAGCGTTGCCGCCAAAGCCACACCAGCACACGCCACCATGCGAACGCACAGAATTTTGTTCCGATCGGAACAAAATTCTGTGCGTTCGGGGCCGGGCACCGGTTCATCCCGCAACCGCGGGCCCGCCACGCGAGCACCGCCGCGGGCGCTTCCGCACCTGCACAACGCCCAACGGGAGAACCGATCAAACGTCGGACCAAACCTGGCTTCCCCGCTCCCAACCCGCCTCGCGAAAAGTTTGAAGGGCTTTTCCAAGACGAGGGCTTATACTGTGCCGACCGCAGCCCCTGGCGGAGAAAGACCATGACCAACCCGCACGATCCGCTCGACGATCTCATCACCTCCTGGAAGGAGACTCCTCCAGCCCGCCCCGACTTGCGCCGAAGGGTCTGGGCCCGGATCGACACCGCCCCAAACCGGCGGCCCGGCTTCATCCAGTTCTGGCGCCAGTCCTTCGCCGCTCTCGTGCGCCAACGCGCCGCCGTGGGCTGGGTGGCCGCCTGCATCGCCCTCGGCCTGATCAGCGCCGAACTGCGCGCCAGCCGCACCCCCATGCGCGACCTCGCCCAGATGGCCGCCG
>DAOOFR010000163.1:0-7808 GCA_035415285.1 Opitutaceae bacterium | reverse complement strand
CCCTCGTTCATGGTCGCCAGCAATGCGAAAACTAATATGGGACATGGTACTAGCAGACGGCCGGCGTCGGTGAGGACGCCGGCCGCGAGACAACCGGGGAGGCAGAGACATGGGACTGCTGCCGCGACGGTCGGAAGTAGTGCTAAGGTCTCGACCGCTCCTTGGCGAGCTTGCGAAACGCGCCGCTCATCCAGTCGGAGAGGAGCTGCTTCTCGTAGTAGGTGACCTCGCGCTCGCCGATCACCGTCTGGTAGCGGAACGTGAGGTTGGTGAGCTTCTCGCTACCTTCCTTCATGACTGCGCCGGAGGCGTCGAGCAGCTGGTAGTCGAAGACGAGGCGGGGCGGGTGGGTGTCGCGCATGTAGCGCACCCGGCCGAAGTCGGGGCCGCGCCACGGTTCGACGGTGCCGGCCAAGTCGATGTCGCGCATCGTGAGCACGAGGGTCTGGCCGGGGGCGATGCGGTTTCTCGCGAGCGCGACGAGGTGGCGCTGGAGTTCGCTGTGGATGAGGTCGCTGCCGCTCTTGGTGGTGGCTCCGTCGACGACGATGTCGGTGAACTGCTCCCAGTTCGCGAAGACGAGTTTCACCCGGCTGGTCGGGGCGGGCTCGGGCGCGGCCTGGAGTGTGGGGGCGGCCAGCGCCAGGAGGACGAGCGCGGTGGCGGCGGAGACGAGGGAGCGAAGAAGCGGTGTCATGGTTGGGCGAGGCGGTCGGTTCCGGGCCCGGGGCCGCGGCGTGGAGGCGCGGCGCGGTAGTTTGAGCAGATGAGGTGGGACCGATGGGGCGAGGGGAGGTTCCGGGTGGGGGCGGGAGGACGGAGGGCAGACGACGGAGGGTGGACGGAGCCGCGATATCACCTATGCGGTTGCGCTCTTGCACGGGTCTGGAGTTCGTCGACGAACTCGTTCACATGGCGGAAAAAGTCCGTCGAAGAGAAGATCACGACCTTTCCAGTGGTATCACGCACGGTGAAACACTTCAGGGTCCGGTTGACTGTTGGCGGCCGCAGCTCTTCCCAACCGCGGACAGCGGAGGACCAGAGTGTCTTTACCATCAGCCCTTCCGGGAGGACGTAATACCGGACAACACCAAAATTCAGGAAGAGAAATGTGAGGAGAACGGAAAGCAGTGCTGCGAATCCGACCAAGCCATAGCGCATTACCTCGCCGCCGCGCAGAGCCCCGTCGAACACCCAGGTGGCGTAGCTCACGTAAAGAAGAAGACCAATCATGAGGGGGACGGCAAAGAACAGGCGCGTGTCGTGGCGGTATGTTTTCATCGTGGGGGCGGGCGAGAGGCGGAGGACGACGGAGGACGGGAGGGTTGCTTACTCCGGGTGCTGGGCGATGAAGGCCTCCAGGGCTTCGCGGGTGACGATGTGTTTGGCGGCGCAGCGGGGGCAGCTGACCTGCACCGAGGGGTCATCGCCGAACAACTCGGCCGGGTCCTTGCGCATCACGGGGGCCAGTACGCGCAGGAGCTTCTGCTGGTTGCAGCCGCACCGCCAGGCGTAGCGGCGGCGCTCGAGCAGGGCGAGGGTCTCGGTCTTGTCGAGGTCGCGGAGGGTGTCGACGGTGAGGCCCTCGAACCACGCGGTGTCGCAGTCGGGATGCGAACAAACCATCACGAACTCCTCCGGTGCGGTGGCGAAGAAGCGGGCGGGCCGCTGCTCGCTCTGGAGGTAGAACGCCTCCGCGGCGCGGAACGCATCGGCGCCGGCGAAGGGGATGGCGCTGCGGCGCGGCGGCTTGTTGTGCGCAACGACGTCGGCGTAGAGGTGGTTGCCGCCCATCGCGCGGACGTTTTCGGCGAGGATGCGGCCGGTGACCGCTTCCTCCTCGGTGTCGCCGGTGAGGAAGAGGTTCAGCATCGGCTCCTCGAAATGCAGCGTCCACGCGATCATCTCGTAGCGCGGGCGCGCCGTGCAGTGCAGGACGAAGGCGGCGAGGGCGTCCTTGAAGAGGGCGATGTGCGCGGGGTCCGGCCGGAGCTGTTGCGCGGCGAGGTGGAGGAAGTAGTCGACGTACAACTCCGAGAGCGTGGCGCGGATGATGACGGCGTTGCGCGAACGGACGAAGTGGCTGCGAATCTCGATGCCCTCCGCGGGCGGAGGCGAGGACGGGGGCAGAGGCGGCGCGGCGTCGCTGGACATGGCGGGTTGTGGGGACGGGTCAGACTAGGAACGGCTCGGCGCGGAAGGCAACGAAGGGAACGTCTCCGAGACCCGCGCCGTGCCGGTCGCGCGGGACGGTCAGGTTTTCCGCAGGGTGATCACGCACTCGAGATGGCGTGTCTGCGGGAAGAGGTCGAAGGGCTGCACGGCGGTGAGCGCGTAGCCGGCGGGCTGGAGCAGCGCGAGGTCGCGCATCTGCGTGGCCGGGTCGCACGACACGTAGACGATGACGCGCGGGCCGAAGGCGACGAGCTGGCGGAGGAACAGCTCGTCGCAGCCCTTGCGCGGCGGGTCGATCACGACCGCGGTGTCGGCGGCGGGGAAGTCGAGCCCGGCGAAGATCGCGGCGGCGTCGGCGGCGAGGAAGGTGGCGTTGGCGATGCCGTTGGCGGCGGCGTTGTCCTGCGCCCAGCGCACGGAGGTCTCGCTGAGCTCGACGCCGGCCACACGTTCGAACCGGTGCGCGGCGCTGAGCGCGAAGAGCCCGCTGCCGCAGTAGGCGTCGACGAGGAAACGCGCGCCGGAGGCGGCGGCCTGCTCGCGCACGTATCCGGTGAATGAGGGCAGGATGAACGGGTTGTTCTGGAAGAAGTCGCGCGCGAGGAAGCGGAGCCGGAGCGACTGCGTTCTGCCGTTCGGCAGAATCTCCGGTGCTTCGCACCTCCGAGATTGCGGATTGGCGGAAGAGGCGGCGGGTGCTGTAGCCGGGGGCGGTGAACCCGGCGCAACGATTGTTGCGGCTGGGCCGGCCTCGGCGCGGCCGGGTACAGGTTCGGCGAAGGGGATCTCCTCGGTGATCGTGGCCTCGTAGTCGGAGGTCACCCCCTCGAGCGAGTGGCGCAGGAGCACGGTGGCGCCGCGCTGGTAGCCGCCGGCGGCGGCCTTGGCGCGGATGCCCGCGCGCAGCGCGGGCAGGCGGGCGTTGATGGCGTCGGTCGCGATCGGGCACTGGGGCACGTCGACGAGCGCGAAACGCGAGGCGGCCTTGAGGAAGCCGATGGGAAATGCGGAGTGCGGAGTGCGGAGTGCGGAAGGGGCGGAGGAGCCGGCGGTGGTTGGGGTCGGATTGGTGTAGGGCGCGAGCTTGCTCGCGCCGGTGTCGGCGGCGGGCGCCTTTGCGGCCTGAGCAAGCTCAGACCCTACAGACGGAAGTCCATCGGTGGCTGCGCTGGGCACTCGGCGATCCGCATTCCGCAATCCGCATTCGAAATGCGGGGTGATCTTCGAGCGGTAGCCGAACTCGCGTGGCGAGGGGATGACCGGGTTCACCGGGAATTCGAGCTTCGCCATGTGGCGGAGGAGCTCGGCCACGTGGCGCTGCTTCCAGCGGAGCTGCTCGGCGTAGGAGAGGTTCTGGTACTGGCAGCCGCCGCAGGTGCCGAAGAGCGGGCAGCGCGGCGCGATGCGCTCGGGCGCGGGGGTGAGGACGGCGACGAGGTCGGCCTCGGAGTAGTTCTTGTGGTTGCGGAAGATCCGCACGCGCACGCGTTCGCCCGGCAGCGCGAAGGGCACCATCACGACCCAGCCGGAGCCGCCCGCGGCGGCGGGAGATTGCGGATTGGCCGGATCGGGCGATCGCGGGCTGGCGGTCGCGGCGGAGGTGTTCGAATCCGCACTCCGCACTCCGCATTCCGCATTCGGCAGCGCCACGCGCCCCAGGCCGATGCCGAGGTTGGTGAGCGTGGAGATCTCCAGCTCGAGCTCGGTGTGGTACGGGAACGGATGGTCGTTGAAACGCTTCTTGGGCACGGGAAGGACAGAGAGAACGGCCGCGGGCGCGGCGGCAACCCGAGACGTCCGTCGCGGTTCAGTTCTCCGGCGGCAGCGTGGCGAGGTAGAGCTCCTCGACCTTCTGGCGGGCCCACGGGGTCTTGCGGAGGAACTTCAGGCTCGATTTCACGCTCGGGTCGAAGAGGAAGCAGCGGATCGGGATGCGCCGGCCCAGCTCGTCCCAGCCGTACCACTTCTCGAGCTGGGTGACGATCGCCTCGAGGGTGAGGCCGTGCAGCGGGTCGTTGGAGCGGTGGGCGGGTGCGGGCATCGGCGCAGGATTGAGGCGGGTCGGTGGCCGGTTGACCAGCTGGGATGCGCGGGCCGGATGCATCATTCCATGGAGCCGCGGCAACAGCCCTCCAGAACGGGGTGGATTTCCGGCGGGCGCGCAATCAGAGTCGCGCCTCTCTCCCCCCCGCGTCCTCAACCCCCTCCCCCCTCCCCCTTGGGAACAACAATGTCCCGCGAGAAAGTACCCTTCCTGGAAAAGGTCAGCTACGGCTTCGGCGATTTCGCCTCCGTGCTCTACTGGCAGACCTTCATGGCGTATCTGCTGATCTTCTACACCGACGTCTTCGGCATCTCGGCCGCGACGGCGGGCACGATGTTCCTGGTCAGCCGCCTGTGGGATGGCGTCAACGACCCGATGATCGGCGTGTTCGCCGACCGCACCGAGACCCGGTGGGGCAAGTTCCGGCCGTACATCCTGTGGTTCTCGCTCCCGTTCGTCATCATGGGAGTGCTCACCTTCACCACCCCGGGCTTCGGGGAGACGGGCCGGACGGTCTGGGCGTACGTCACCTTCAATCTCCTGATGATGCTCTACACGGCGGTGAACATCCCGTACACCGCCCTGCTCGGGGTCATCTCGTCGAATCCCGTCGACCGCACCGCGGTGGCCTCGATCAAGTTCCTCTTCGCGTATTCCGCGGGCACCGTCATCTCGCTGTTCCTGCTGCCCGTGGTGAAGACGCTGGGCCAGGGCAACGACGCGCGGGGCTGGCAGCTGTCGTTCATCCTCATCGGCGTGGTCGCGATGGCCTGCTTCATGATCACCTTCCTCTTCACCCGCGAGCGGGTGAAGCCGCCGAAGGCCCAGCGGCCGGCCCTCGGCGCCGACCTGAAGGATCTGGTGACGAACAAGCCGTGGCTGATCCTGCTCGCGACCACCCTGACCTTCATTCTCTTCGTCGCGACCCGCAGCACTGCCACCGCGCACTATTTCAAGTACTTCGTCGGCACGCAGGAACTCTCGTTGCCCTTCTTCGGGACGAAGCAGGTCGGCTACGAGTGGATGGTGTCGGTGTTCAACGGCGTCGGCCAGGTCGCGGCCATCGTCGGCGTCCTGATCCTCACGCCGCTGACCAAGCTGGTCGGCAAGAAGACCGCCTTCATCGCCATGTTCGTCATCGCGGTGGTCAGCACTGCGGCGTTCTTCGTGGTGAAGCCCGACCAGGTCCTCCTGCTCTTTGTCCTGCAGGTCTTCGGCTCGATCACGGGCGGCCCGCTCAGCGCGCTGATCTGGTCGATGTATGCCGACACCGCCGACTATGGCGAATGGAAGAACGGGCGCCGGGCGACCGGGCTGGTCTTCTCCGCGTCGACGTTCGGCCAGAAGGTTGGTTGGGCGCTCGGCTCGGCGATCGCCGGCTGGATGCTCTCCGGCGTCGGCTTTGTCCCGAACATCGAGCAGAGCGAGGAGGTCAAACACGGGCTCGTGCTGCTCGTGAGCCTGATCCCGGCCGGGTTGGGCCTCGTCTCCATCGGCATCGTCTCGTTCTACACCCTCAACGAGAAGAAGGTCGCCGAGATCGGCGCGGAGCTGAAGGCCCGGCGCATCGCGGCGGGCGAGGAGCCGGCCTCAAACTGAGGCGGCGGATCGCCTCGTCCATCCTCGGATTTCCCAAGGCGCACCAGTTCCCGGTGCGCCTTTTTGTTCGGGTAGGGCGGCTTTCCCGAAGCCGCCAAAGCGTCCGCGTGGCACCGATCTAGAACCGCGTCGCGGACGTCGCGGAGAAGTGCCCCTTCATCCTAAACGAAGCCGTTGGACACAGAGGGCACAGAGAGAGCGGAGAGAATCTGGATACCAGAGGCGCTCGCCATTTGGGTGAGCAAGCGGGACGAGATTTCGCTTACACAAGTTCCCCTCTGTGCTCTCCTTCCGTCTCTCCTTGGCCTCTGTGGCCTGTCCGAACTGCCGTTGCTCGGTTCAACTGCCCTTCGGCAGTGCCTTCGCGAAGGCGGCGAGCGTCTCGGGACTCACGTGGTGCTCGATGCCCTCGGCGTCGCGCCGGGCCACGGCCTCGGGCACGCCGAGGCTGCGCAGGAAGGCGAAGACCGTCTCGTGGCGCGTGCGGCACGTCTCGGCGAGCGCGCGGCCCTTGTCGGTCAGGAAAATGGCGCGGTAGGGCTCGCTCGTCACCAGCCCGGCGCGGGCCAGCCGCAGGATCGCGCGGTGCACGGTCACGTGCGTCACCCCGAGCTCGTGCGCGAGGTCGACCAAGCGTGCCTCGCCGCAGCGCGCCGCCAGCGCGGCGATCGCCTCGACATAATCCTCCGCCAGCTCGTTGGCGTGGGCGGCCCGGGTCTGGCGCAGCGCCTCGACGGTCGGGCTCGGCCGCGCTTTCGCCCGGGCGGCGGCGGGGCGGACGGGGCGAGGGGCGGCGGGCATGCCCGGACTAGAACAAGGGAACGGCGCTTGACCAAGCGCAAAAATGTAGCACTAGCTACACGATATGGCTGCCGCTACAAACGCCTCGCCTCCCGCGCCCGACGCCCTCGGCGACGACGTGCTCAAGCGCCTGGCCGAGCGCGAGGCCCAGGGGCGTGCCGATGATCTGGAGTCGATGGCCGGCCTGCTCGAGGCGCCGCGCGACCGTCTGGCGCGCGCCCTCGAGCAGCTCGCGCGCGACGGTTGGCTGGAGCGGGCCGGATCGCGCTACGAACTCACGGCGGTCGGGCGCACCCGCGGGCGGCATCTGCTGCGTTCGCATCGCCTGCTTGAGACACGCTTCGCCCGCGAGTCCGGGCTGGCGCCCGAGAAGTGGCACGCGCGCGCCGACCGCGCCGAGCACACGCTCTCGCCCGCCGAGGCGAACACGTTGGCCGATCACCTCGGCAATCCACGCTTCGACCCGCACGGCGACCCGATTCCCGACCGCGACGGCAACTTCTCGACCGAGGCCGCGCCCACGCTGCTCGACTGGTCGGAGGCGGAGCCGGCGATGATCGTCCACCTCGAGGACGAACCGGCTGCGCTCTACGCGGCGGTGTATCGCGCCGGCCTGGCGCCCGGGATGGTGGTGCACTCCGTGCGGCGGCATCCCGATCGCGTGGAACTCGAAGTGGACGGCCGTTGGCTGGCGCTCAGCCCGGCCGAGGCCGAGCTGGTGCATGTGGCCGCGACGGCCGCGGGCGCGGCGCCGTTGAGCCGGCGACGCTTGGCGGATCTCCCGCCCGGGGGCCGCGCGATCGTGGCCGGCCTCTCGCCGGTGATCCGCGGGCAGGCCCGGCAACGCCTGCTCGATCTCGGGCTGGTCCCCGGCACGCGGATCGAGCGCGAGTTCACCGCGGCGTTGCGCAGCCCGATCGCCTTCCGCGTGCGCGGCACGCTCGTGGCGCTGCGCCGCGAGCAGACCGAGCAGGTGCTGATCGAGGCGGAGGCGAAGTCATGAGCAGCACGGCAGACACTCCCGGAGCCGAACCGAAACTGCCTCCGGCCTGCGAGGCGTGCCCGTCGCGGCGCACGGCGCTGCGGCGCCTGGGTGTTCAACTCACGGACACGGACTTCGTCGTCGCCCTCGCCGGCAACCCGAACACCGGCAAGAGCACGGTCTTCAACGCCCTCACCGGCCTGCGGC
>DAOOFR010000162.1:0-7888 GCA_035415285.1 Opitutaceae bacterium | reverse complement strand
TCCGCCCCGAGCAGTCGTTCCGCTTCATCATCCGGACCGTCGTCGCCTCATCCCCTGCTCCCGGCCGATAGGCAACAGCGCGGCGCGCCACGCTATTGCCGCATTAGGAACGGAATATCGATCTGCATCCGGGCCGCCACCGGCGTCCCGTCCTTGATCCGGGGCCGAAACCGCCACCGCGCCAGCGCTTCCAGCGCTGCCGCAGAGAACGCCGGATGATCCGACGCGATCACCGTGAGATCCCCCACTGTTCCGTCTTCATTAACCACATACTGGATAGTCACCATACCGTTCACTTGGGCAGCACGGAGTTCAGCGGGATAGGTCGGCGAGACCACCTCAACCAAGACAGCTGCGGAATCCAGCTCGGTGTTTCCTGCCCGCTTCGCTTTCTGATGTTCCGTAACCCTTCGATAGACCTCCGCATCGCCCATCGTACGCACCTCAAAGAATGCTTCGCGCGGTTTGGCTCCTGCTTCGATGAGATCCGCCACCAAGCTCGACCTATAGGCATTCTGCGCGCCCGCCTCCCGCAAGAGTCTGAGCATCTCCGACCTAACGTCGGTGGTCTGGGGCTGTGTGGCCAAAAGGAAAGCGAGCAGGTGGCGAGCTGACACCGATTCCGGCGCCCCGGCTTCGATCTGAGCCCGAAGGTGGTTCATCGCACCCACCTGGACGCTCTGGTCGCCGACCCCATACGAAGCAAGAGCAAGAGCCGATTGTGCCGACCCCTCCGCCGCCGCACGCCGGAACCACTCGATCGCGGCATCATGCTCACCAGCCGTCCTCAGATGGCGCGCCCACAGCTCCATAGCCTCGAGATCCCCGGTCTTGGCCAGCTCCTCGGACCAGCGCGCCACCTGCTCGGGTGTCGCATCCTCAAGATCACCCTCCGCCTCGGCTCGCATGAACAGTCGCCGCGCGGCGGCATTGCCCAGCTCCGCGGCGGCCAGCATCAGCTCGTTCGGCACCTCGCCCTCCGCCGGCTCCACCATTCCGAGACGCTGCGCGCTCGCGAGCAGGAAGGCCGCCTCGCTCTCGCCGGCCGCCCACGCCTTCCGCAACCACGCGTCCGCCTGCGCCAGTCCGTCCGCGCGGCCTTCGTCGGCGAGCAGCAGCCGACCCAATTCCGCCATCGCCCGTGCGTTGCCGGTCTCTGCCGCGGCCGCGATGAACTTCTCTCCCGCGGCTTTGTCGCCCGCGCCCTCGCCGTAGCGCAGCACCAAGCCGAGCG
Organism: Opitutaceae bacterium; assembly: GCA_035415285.1. Taxonomy (GTDB): domain Bacteria; phylum Verrucomicrobiota; class Verrucomicrobiia; order Opitutales; family Opitutaceae; genus CAJCBL01. The sequence continues at coordinate 6,654 of DAOOFR010000162.1, read as the reverse complement.
TGAGCGCCGCCTCGGCGTCGCCGGCCGCGGCACGCTGCTCCAACTCCGCCCGCAGTGCCGCCTCGTCGAGCGTCGCCGCCAGCGCCAGCTTGCGTTTGAGCGCCTCGGTCAGCGGACCGAAATCCGTCGGGCGAACCAACCACGCCCGCGCCCCCAGGTTCGCTGCGGCGAGCGACGTTTTCTTGCGCTCGGCGTCCGACTTCGAATCAGCCCCATTGCCGGGTACCCGCACGGTCGCATGGGCGTCCGCGCCTGCCCTCGTTCCGCCCGCGGGGACCTCATTCTCTGGAGCGAGGGCAGCCTGCACCGGAACGGCCGTATTCACGGTCTGCACTTCCGGCGCTGCCGCCTCGGCGTCCGCGGCCAGTGCGGTCTGCTCGCCCCGCCCCACCGGTCGACACCCCGGAGCCAGGCCAACAATCACGGCCAAACTCGCGCCGACGATTAGTAGGGACTTGCCTCGCATCGGAGCCGAAGTTGCACACTCCCCCGGCGCCGGGCAATCCCGGCATTCAACCTTCCGGCACAGCACTATCCTCAGCTCCGTAGGTGGCCCGGCGCTTCAGCCCAGACCGGCCGCCTCCGACTGGCCTCGCCACCCGCCGCACGCCGATCGCGACGATGGAGGTGCGGGTTTCGCCACGCGCTCCGCGGGGGCTAAAGCACCCCGCCACGCCCGGTCCGCCCCGCGGGTGGGCTGTCGGTCCCGCACCATCGCCGTCGGTCGTTGCCCCGCCTCCGCCCACGCCGTTCGCCGCGCAGCCTTCCCGAAAATAAACGCACCTCCCGCGGAAAAAGCGCTTGTTGACCGCCCGCCGGCTGGCATACACGTCGACGTTCGCGAACTTCTTTTCCCTATGATCGTTACGACCGCCAAACTGTTCAAGGTGGCCTATGGCAAGTTCGCCATCGGCGCCTACAACATCAACAACGCCGAGCAAGCGATGGGCCTCTTCCGGGGCTGTATCGACTCCAAGGCTCCGTTCATCATCCAGATCTCCAAGGGCGCGCGCAAATATACCGACAAGCGCATGCTCGAGGCGATCATCCGCTCCGCCGAGCAGATCTTCCCGGACGCCATCTTCGCCGTCCACCTCGACCACGGTGACGAGGAGACCTGCTACGACTGCATCAACTCGGGCTTCTTCAGCTCCGTGATGATCGACGCCTCGCACGATCCGTTCGAGAAGAACGTCGAGATCACCAAGCGCGTTGTCGATGCCGCCCACAAGAAGGGCATCTCCGTCGAAGCCGAACTCGGTATGCTCGGCGGCGTCGAGGAGGACATCAAGGTCGAGGACGGCCACGCCACCCTCACCAACCCCGAGGAAGCCCTCAAGTTCGTCCAGCTCACCGGCTGCGACTCGCTGGCCTGCGCCATCGGCACCAGCCACGGCGCCTTCAAGTTCAAGGGCAAGCAGTCCCTGCACTTCGATGTGCTCGAGAAGATCAAGACCCTCCTCCCGAACTTCCCGCTCGTCATGCACGGCAGCTCCAGCGTGCCGAAGGAAGAGGTCGACCGCATCAACGCCGCCGGCGGCAAGATCAAGGACTCGGCCGGTGTCGACATCAACGAGTACTTCCCCGCCGCCAAGCTCGGCGTCACCAAGATCAACATCGACACCGACGGCCGCCTCGTCTGGACCCGCGTGCACCGCGAGTTCTTCCGCGACAAGCCCCAGGAGTTCGACTTCCGCCCGCCGGGCAAGATCTTCATCGACGAATACGCGAAGTTCATCGCGAGCCGCAACGACAAGCTCGGCTCCAGCGGCAAGATCGACGAAGTCCGCGCCTACCTGGCCGGCCACTAAGTCGTAACCGCCTTTTCGACGCGCCGCCCCTTCGAGGGCGGCGCCTCTTTTTCCCTTCCTCCGCCAAATTTCAGCACCTTTCCCTATGTCCACCACCATCACCAACGTCATCGCCCGCGAGATCATCGACTCCCGTGGCAACCCGACCGTTGAGGTCGACGTCAAGCTCTCCTGCGGCGCCCTCGGCCGCGCGGCCGTCCCGTCCGGCGCCAGCACCGGCGAGAACGAGGCCATCGAACTGCGCGACTCCGCCGCGCCCGCCAAGTCGCTGCCCAAGGGCATCGACGGCAAGAAACGCTTCCTGGGCAAGGGCGTCCAGGCCGCCGTCAACAACGTCAAGACCGTCATCGCCCCGGCCATCATCGGCATGGATTCGATCGATCAGATCGGCATCGACCGCACGATGATCAAGCTCGATGGCACCAAGACCAAGGCCAAGCTCGGCGCCAACGCCATCCTCGCCGTCTCCATGGCCGTGGCCAAGGCCTCCGCCTCCGCCCTCGACATCCCGCTCTACAAGTACCTCGGCGGGCCGAACGCCAAGGTCCTCCCCGTTCCGATGATGAACATCATGAACGGCGGCGCGCACTCCGATGCCCCGATCGACTTCCAGGAATTCATGATCATGCCCTTCGGCGCCCCGACCTTCTCCGAAGGCCTGCGCATGGGCTGCGAAGTCTTCCACTCCCTCAAGAAGGTCCTCAAGGAAAAGGGTCTCGCCACCGCCGTCGGCGACGAAGGCGGCTTCGCCCCGAAGCTCGAGTCCACCGAGGCGGCCCTCGACGCCATCGCCCTCGCCGTCAAGAACGCCGGCTACAAGCTCGGCAAGGACATCTACCTCGCCCTCGACGTCGCCTCCTCCGAGTTCTACGTGAAGGAGAAGAAGCACTACGTCTTCAAGAAGTCCTCCGGCAAGATCTACACCGGCGACGAGATGGTCTCCTTCTACAAGGAGCTCACCGCCAAGTACCCGATCGTCTCCATCGAGGACGGCTGCGCCGAAGGCGACTGGACCACCTGGAAGAAGCTCACCGACGCCATCGGCGACCGCGTGCAGCTCGTCGGCGACGATCTCTTCGTCACCAACACCGAGTTCCTCAAGAAGGGCATCGAGACCGGCACCGCCAACTCGATCCTCGTCAAGGTGAACCAGATCGGTTCCCTCACCGAGACCTTCGACGCCGTCGAGATGGCCCAGGATGCCAACTACACCGCCGTCATCTCGCACCGCTCGGGCGAGACCGAGGACGCCACCATCGCCGACATCGCCGTGGCGACCAACGCCGGCCAGATCAAGACCGGTTCGCTCTGCCGCACCGACCGCGTGGCGAAGTACAACCAGCTCCTCCGCATCGAGGAAGAGCTCGGCGCTTCGGCCATCTACGGCGGCAAGTTCAACAAGTTCTGATCCGCCTCCCGTGGCGAAACGCGTGAGCGTTTCGACTCACCTTCAGGCCGGGCTCCTCGCGAGCCCGGCCTTTTTGTTGGGCCCGCACAGCACCGCACCCCGCCGGCACGGAGGCCGCGCCACCGCCGTCCGTCACCTCTCTTCAACTTCAGCCTTCAACCCCAATTCTTCCTCCGCCGTGGCGCAGGCGTCCCTGCCTGCGGTCCTTCGTCGTCGCAGCACCCCAGACCGCCGGCGTAGGTCGTTTCTTCAGGGCGACCCGGCAAACGCAGTTTCCAAACTCCAAACCAAACACGAGCGCAGAGCCAACCAGGGCGGGTTGAAGCGGCGCCCTCCATGCTTGCGCCCACCATGGCCCGCTCCATTCCTCGCCGTGGCGCACGCCGCCGCACCGCAGAGCTGGCTGCGGGCACTCGCGCCCAGTATTCCCCTACCGATTCAGCAGCCTCCGCTTCGCCTCCGGCGGCAGGTCAGTCCGCGCCAGCCACGCCTCCGCGTTCGCCGGATCCACCTCCAGCCACCGCTGCGCGATCATCACGAACGCCTCGTGCCGGCGCTGCGGATCCGCGAACTCGCCCGCAAACTCCGCCGCCAGTGCGGGCGAGGCTTCGGCCGCCGCCGCCACGAAGGGTTCCAGTGCCGCTTGCCGCACCGCACCGTGCGGCTGCGCCGCGAGCCAGGTGCGGGCGCTCGCCGGATCCGAGGCCGCCCAGCGCGCCACGACCCGGCCAAGCAAATCGTCGCGAAGATCCGGATCCGATTGCGCCGCCGCCGTGCTCGCCGCCCGTTGCGGATCGCTCTCCACCATCCCGGTGACCAGCCACCAGGTGGCCCGCGGCGTACGCCCCTCCGGATTCCCCGCCGCCCAGGCCTCCGCCGTCGCCGGATCCCGCTGGGCCCACGCCTGCAGGACGCCTGCGGTGAGCCGCTCGCTCAACCCGCGATCCGAATACGTGCGGAGGAAAGCCAACGCCGCGGCCGGGTCGCGCTGCGACCAGCGGCCGCACGCATGTTCGACCGCCGTAGTGCGCAGGGATGGCTCCCGCAACTGTTCGGCCCACCGCAGCGCCGCCTCGGGGTCGCCCGCGGCCCATTCGTAGGCAATCCGCCCGAACGTCTCATCCCGCCACTCCCCCGCCGGAAATCGGCCGACAAACTCGCCCGCGGCGGCCGGATCCGCGCGCGCCAGTTCCAACGCCAACGCGCGCACCGCCTGCTGCTTGCCCCGCCCCTCCGAGAGCGTCTGCACCCACGCGAGCCCGCCCGGAAGGTCGTGACTGATGAAGCCGCTCGCCACCGCCCGGAGTGCGGTCTCGCTGGATTCTCCCGGCGGAAGCAGGCCGGCCAGTTGCCCGGCCATCTCCGGATCGTGCTGCGACAAGGTCGTGACCAGTCGCGTCGCGGCCCAGTTGCGCTCAATCCCCGGAGGCAACGCACCCACGATCTGCACTGCCGCCGCCGGATCGCTCGTCGCCAACTGGCCGAGCGCGAAGCTCTGCAGATCCGTCCGATTCGGTCCGGGTGGCAGCCGCCGGATCGCCGCGAGCGCCGCCGCCGGATCTTGCTGGCTCCAGCTGGTCAGTTGCGAGTTGCGCAGGGATTGATCGGCCGCGAGCACCGGTACGCTTTCGAGATAACGATAGGCCGCCGCCCGATCCTGCTGGGCCAGCCGGCCCAAGATCACGCGCTGGGCCGTCGTTTTGAGCGCCCCGCCCGGCAACGCCGCGCACCACCGGTCGAACTCCGCCGCATCGCGCCCCGACCAATTGAAACAGATCATGTTGAGCAAAGCCGCCCGTCCGTGCCCCGCCGGCTCCAACTGCGCCAACTCGAGCGCCCGCCGCGGATCGCGCTCCGCCACTCGACCGAACGCCACATCGCGCAGGTGCGTCCGTTCGTCGCCGTTCGGTAGTGTTCCCACCCAGGCCAGCGCCGCCGCCTCGTCCCGTTTCAGCCAGCCCTGCATCATGCCAAGACGCGCGGAACGTCGCCGCACTTCGGACGGCACCCGTTCGAGCAGTGCGAACGCCTCCGCCGGATCGCGCGCCGCCAACTCGCGGAAGACCTCGGCGAACAACGTCCCGCGCTGCGGGTTGCCGTCCGGTCCGGCCAGCAACAGGTCGAGCGCCAGCAGCGGATCGTCGCGGCCGAGGGAACGGAGCAGCGCCTGCTCCGCGGTGAACCGCATCGGTCCCTCCGGCTGCCGCTGGAGCCACTCGACCGCACCGGCCGGGTCGGCCTGGTACCAGCCGCTCACGACCGAAGCCACGCTCGGCAGCCGCGCTCCTTCGCTGTAGGGCAACCCTTCCGCATAGTGGAGCGCCCGTTGCGGATCGAACTGGCCCCAGCGACGCAACACCGCAGACCGCATCCGCACCCGCACTTCCGCATCGGACTGCGCCTCGATCGCTGCGAGCACCGCCGGCACCCGCCCGGGTTCGAGCGCGGCCACGAAGCCACGCCACGCAGGGCCGTTCGCCCAGTCGGGGTCGCGCGCGAAGGCGGCAAGTTCGCCCACCAACGTGGGATCGGCTGCCGCCGCCGCAACGGCCGGAACGGGCGCTTGGTCGACGACTGGTGCGGCTGTCGTGCCCGCCGCGCGCCCCCCCTCGGCCGACCGGGGCAGAAACCGGAAGGCCACCGAAGCCACGAGAAACAATCCACCACCCCACAAAGCCACCCGGGAGAAATCCATAGGAGGGCGCCAGTTGGGCGTCCGCCAGACAGTAGGCCGACGATGGAGACGGCGGCAAGCTCTGGCGCAGTTCGCGCCGAGCGGGTTTCGATCAGGCAGGCGGTCCCCCGATCGAGGCCCCACTCGCGTGGGCGCTACGCACTCCACGACCAGCGAACGTGGAGCTGGGCAAACGCCACGGGCTGGCGCCCACCCACCCCGGATTTTGCGTCTCGCCCCGTCTGTGCTTCCCTGCCGGAGCCGGCAGGGGCCGCTCCGGCTCGGTCTTTCCGTCCGACCCATCCCGTCCCGGGAAAAAACGACCATCCGCATCCAGTGGCCTGATCTCTGCTGTAACTCGCTTTTCTCTCCAGCGTCCCCTTTCCTCCGATCCATGATCTCCTGGCAATCGATCCTCGATATCTTCCAGGGTATCACCTCCTTCTTCGAGGTGAGCCCCACACTGGCCTTGGCCCGCATCGGCCTCATCGCCCTGGGCTTCCTGCTCATGTATCTCGGCCGCAAGGGCGTGCTCGAAGCCCTGATCATGATCCCGATGGGCCTGGGCATGGCCACGGTCAACGCCGCCGTGATGTTCTTCGACCCGCTCAAGCTGCATGGCGGCATCGGCACGCTTTTCGTCGAAGCCCAGGCCGGTGCCACCGGCGACGCCGTCCGCGATGCGGCCGACCTGATGACGATCCTCCAGATCGACTGGCTGCAGCCCATCTACACCCTCACGTTCAGCAACGGCCTCATCG
>DAOOFR010000161.1:0-8054 GCA_035415285.1 Opitutaceae bacterium | reverse complement strand
CTCAGCGATCTGCTCGCCGCCCAGCGCGAGTCCTACGGCGGCGTTTCCCTCGACGAGGAAACCGCCGACATGCTGCGCTACCAGCGCGCCTATCAGGCTTCGGCCAAGATCATGGCGGTGATCGACGAACTGCTCACCGACATCATCAACACGATCTGACGCCGCGACCGCTTCGATCCCGTTTGCTCTCCTGAACCGCCGCAACGCCTCCTGCCATGATCCGCATCACCTCCAGCACGCTCGCCTCCCGTCTCACCTCGGATCTCACGCGCCTCTCCAGCACCCAGAGCCGCCTCACCCAGCAGATGGCCTCCGGCAAGCGCCTCAGCGAGGCGAGCGACGATGTGCCGGCGACCGGCCGGGTGATGAGCTACGAGAGCGAGAAGCGCATGCTTCAGCAGTACGAGCGCAATGCCCAACGCGGCCTCACCAACATCGCAGTAAGCACCACCACGCTCACCTCAATCCGGCAGTTGGCGAGCAAGGCCTTCAACCTCGCCCCCACGGCCTCCTCCTCGGGCGACCCTGCCCAACATACTGCCCTGGCAACGCAGCTCGACGGCTACCTCGAACAGGTGCTCTCCTTGGCCAATACGCAGGTCAATGGCAGTTACCTCTTCGGTGCCGAGGAGACCGGCTCCGCCCCTTTCTCGGCCACCCGCGATGCCGCCACCGGCCGGATCAGCAGTGTCACCTACACTGGCACCACCGGCGCCGCGCCGCAGATCGACGTGAGCGAGGGCGCCCGCGTCGCCACCACCACCAGCGGGGCGCAGAACCAGGATCTGGAGACATTTCTCAACCACCTTGTCCAGCTGCGCGATGCGGTCGCGGTGGACGACAAGACCGCCACCAACTCCATCCAGAACGCGCTCGGCGACGACGAGGACAACATGGTGGACACGCTCAGCTCGCTGGCCACCTCGCAGTATCGCATCGAGGTCACCCGCACGCAGAACGCCACCCGCTTCAATCAGCTGGCGAACCTTTCCGACGGCGAGAGCAACATCGATCTGGCCGAGACGATCATCCAGTTCCAGTCCGCGGAGCGCTCCTATTCGGCCGCGCTCCAGGCCGGCTCGAAGCTGTTCCAGCAATCGCTGCTCGACTACATCTGAGCGACGGGCGCCCCGGGGGACCGCGCCGGCGATCCGGCGCAAACGTCATGACTTCCCAAGAGTACTCCGATCTGCTCCGGCGAGCCGAGACCGGGGAGGCCGAAGCGGAGCTCCGCCTCGGCCTTTGTCATTCCCGGGGCGAAGGCGTGCCCCGCGACGAGGCTGCGGCGGCGCGTTGGTTCGCCGCCGCGGCGGCGCAGGGGGAGAGGCGGGCCCAGTGCGCGCTCGGCGTGTGCCATGCGAAGGGCACGGGGGTCGCGCAGGACTATGCGGCAGCCGCCCGTTGTTTTCGCGAGGCAGCGATGCAGGGTGATCGGCGCGCAGCCTTCAATCTCGCTGTGTTGATTCAGACCGGACACGTGCCCGAGGCCGCTCCGGGGGAGGCCGCCGCCTGGCTCCGCCACGCGGCGGTCGCGGGGTTGCCCGACGCGCAGCTGCGCTTCGGCGTGGACCTGCTCGCCACGGCGGGGAGTGCGCCGGAGAAGCAGGAGGCGGCGGCCTGGATCTTCAACTCGGCCCAGACCGGGCTCGCCGCGGCCCAATACCAGCTTGCGCTGCTCTTCGACACGGGGGAGGGCGCGGGGCGCGACCCGCTGCTGGCGATCGAATGGTACGAACTCGCGGCGGCCCAGGGACACGCGGGCGCGAAGTACAACCTCGGCGGACACTACGAACACGGCCACGAGGGCCTGGAGCCCGATCCTGCGCGGGCCGAGCAGTTGTATCGGGAAGCTGCGGCCGCGGGCCATGCGGCGGCGGCGGAAGCGCTGCGGGCGTTGCAGTGCTGAGCGCGGCGACCGGCGCCGGAGGTGCCGGGCCGGTTCCGGTTGCGCGGCCGGCCGGTTGGCGGCCATATCGTCGAGCGTGCCACCGCTCACCTCCATCGTGCATCTCGACGCCGACGCGTTTTTCGTCGCGTGCGAGCAGGCGCGCGATCCGTCGCTGCGCGGGAGGAAGTGTGCGGTGGGCGGCACGACCCGCGGCATCATCTCCTCGGCGAGCTACGAGGCGCGCGCCGTGGGCGTCTACACGCCGATGCCGACGACCAAGGCGCTGCAGGTCTGCCCCGATCTGGTGCTGATCCCGCACACGCCGGGCCTGTACGGCCGGGTGTCGCGGCGGATGTTCGACCTGTGCGAGACGGTGACGCCGCAGGTCGAGCGGCGCTCGATCGACGAGGGCTACCTCGACGTGGGGCCGTGCGGGTTCGGGTCCCAGGCGGAACTCGAGGCGCGAATCCGGGCCCTGGATGCGACGATCGTGGCGGAGCTGGGGCTCTCGCTTTCCTGGGGGCTGGCGACGAACAAGCTCGTGGCCGGCATCGCCAGCAAGCTGCGCAAACCCAAGGCGTTCGTGGTCGTGCCGCCGGGCGAGGAGGCGGCGTTCCTGGCGCCGCTGGGGGTGGGGCGGTTGCCGGGCATCGGTGCCAAGACCGAGCCGCGGTTGGTCGCCGCGGGGTTGCGCGTGGTGGCGGACCTGTTGGCCGCGCCCGAGGCGAAACTGCGCGGCTTCTTCGGCGACGGTGTCGCGGAGATCCTGGCGATGGCGCGGGGCGAGGACCTCTCGCCGGTCGAGACGGTGGAGTGGGAGGCGAAGAGCTACTCGCAGCAGGAGACGTTTGCCCGCGACATCGCCGAGTTCGCCGTGATCGAGCGGGTGGCCAAACGCATGGTTGACGAACTTGTCCCGAAGCTGCGCGAGGATCGGAAGTGCGCCCGCACGCTCACGGTGAAGATCCGCTACCCGGGCATGGAGGATGTCTCGGCCGGCCACAGCCTGCCGGCGGCGAGCGACTTGGAGAGCGACTTCTATCCGCTGCTGGCGCCGCTGCTGCGCACCGCCTGGCGGCAGCGGCGGCCGCTGCGCCTGGTGTGCGTCCGGCTCTCGCAGGTCGAGGAGCGGGCGCGCCAGCTCGACCTGTTCGACGAGGGCCAGAAGGAGAAGCGGCGCCGGCTCGCCGCGGCGGTCGACGCCCTGCGGCTGGCCAAGGGCGGGGCGGCGGTCACCCGCGGCCATCAGCTGGGGGCATCCGGCCGCACCGGTGCCCGGGGCGACACTACGCGTGGCCTGGCGTGACGTCGACGTTCGAGAAGTAGAGCGTCTGCTTGGGTGTCGTGATGACGGGGATGCGCTCGCCGGAGAGCGTGTGCTGCCGGATCCGCTCCTGCATGGCGTCGAACGCGGCCTGCTGGGTGGTGCCGCGGGTGAAGAAGTTGAGGTTGGGGCAGAAGACGACGAACTCGTCGGCCGTGCCCCAGGTCAGGAGGTGGGCGTCCTCGCTGGGAAAGTCCGGTCGTTGCACCCACGGGGTCTCGATCATCTTGGCGACGAGCGCGCGGAAGTCGGGCACGTGCGGCGGCTTGGCGATCGTGGCATTCACGCCGGCCACGAAGAGTTTGCTGATCAGGAAACGGTCGGCGACGCTGGTGAGCACGATGATCGGCAGCTGTTGCGGGGAGAAACGGTGCCGGACCTGGAAGATCAGCTCGAAGGCGTCGCTCTGCGGAAACAGGAAGTCGGTGATGACCAGGTCGTACTTGCGCGACTGGATCGACTCCCAGCCCGCGGCGAGGCTGTCGAGAATCGTCAGCTCGTAGTCCTCCGGCAGGTATTTGGTCATCAGACGCTGGAACGTCCGCGAGTCTTCGATGAAGAGGACGGCTGGCATAAAGGGGAGGAGTGCGGCAGCTGGGTTCGGGGTGCTGGGGGCGGGCGCGGGTCGCGCCCGGTTTCTATCGGTTGAAAGCGGGGGGAACTTGAGGTGGGAATCGGCGGCGCTGCCGGGGGGCGCCACCCGCCAGCGCCCTTGAAATTAAGAGTGGCTTAGTCGTTCTCGAATCTGCGAGTTTCGCACCCGGCATGAACCCTGTTCTCAAGCTTCTGATGGAAAACAACCGCCTGACGCCTGCACAGATGGCGCAGGTGCTGGGACAACCCGAAGCCGAAGTCACCCGCCAGCTCGATGAGCTCAAGGCGCAGGGCATCTTCCTCGGGTGGCGACCGGTGCTCAATCTCTCCAAGGAGGACACCGGGGTCGTGCGCGCCGTGATCGAGGTGAAGATCCGTCCCGAACGCGGCGGCGGTTTCAACCGCTTGGCGGACCGCATCGCCCGTTTCGACGAGGTCGACTCCTGCTACCTCAACTCCGGGGCCTACGATCTGCTCGTCTTCGTGAGCGGCCCGAGCCTGCAGAAGGTCGCCTCGTTCGTCTCCGAGCGCCTCTCGACGATCGACGGTGTGCTCTCCACCGCGACCCATTTCATGCTCCGCACCTACAAGGAGCACAACGTCCTCATGGATCAGGTCGAGGACGAGACGGGCCCGCTGAAGATCACCCCGTAACGCCGCCGCCCTCGTCGCGCCCCCGCCTCCCGTTCCGCCGCCTGCCGCCATGAGCGATCCCTCCCGTTTCATCGCCCGCCACGTCATCGGTCTGCCGCGCTCCGGCATCCGCGATTTCTTCGATGTCGTCGCGAAGATGAAGAGCGACGACGTCATCTCGCTCGGTATCGGCGAGCCCGATTTCCGCACGCCGTGGCACATCCGCGAGGCGGCGATCTACTCGCTCGAACGCGGGCGCACGCACTACACGGCCAACCTCGGGTTGATCGAGCTGCGCCGCGCGATCTCCGCCTACGTCGGCCGCCACTTCGGCATCGAGTATCGGCCGGAGAGCGACGTGCTGGTGACGGTGGGTGTGTCCGAGGCGCTGGATCTGGCGTTCCGGGCGTTCATGAACCCGGGCGAGAAGGTGCTCTTCCACCAGCCCTGCTACGTGAGCTACCACCCGAGCGTCACGCTGGTGCACGGCACCGGCATCCCGGTTCCGACGTTCGCCAAGGACAACTTTGCGCTCACGGCCGAGGCGCTCGCCGCCGCCTGGGATCCGGGCTGCCGTATCCTGATGCTGAACCTGCCGTGCAACCCGACGGGCGGCACCTGCTCGCGCGCGCAGCTCGAGGCGATCGCGAAGTTCGCCGTCGAGAAGGACCTGCTCGTCTTCAGCGACGAAATCTACTCCGAGCTCACCTTCGACGGGGAGCACACCAGCATCGCCAGCCTGCCGGGCATGCGCGAGCGCACCATCTTCCTGCACGGTTTCTCCAAGGCGTTCGCGATGACCGGCTGGCGCATCGGCTACGCCTGCGGGCCCGCGCCGCTCATCGAGGCGATGATGAAGGTCCACCAGTATTCGATGATGTGCGCCTCCATCGTCAGCCAGGACGCTGCCACCGAGGCGCTGCTCCGGGGATGGGACGGGGTGTTGAAGATGCGCGCCGAGTACCAACGTCGCCGCGATTTCATCGTCCGCCGTTTCAACGAGATCGGCCTGAAGTGCCATAGCCCGCGCGGGTCGTTCTACACGTTCCCGTACGTTGGCGGCACGGGGCTGAGCGAGAAGGACTTCGCTGTCGGTCTGCTGCAGAGCAAGCACGTGGCCGTGGTCCCCGGCACCGCCTTCGGTGCCAATGGCGCCGGCCATGTCCGCGCCTGCTTCGCCACCAGCTACGAGCAGATCGGCGAGGCCTGCGACCGCATCGAGCAGTTCGTGCAGGAGACCGCGGCGAAGAAGTAGGGCAGGGCCCCGCCGGCCTTCTCCCGTGCCGGCGTTACTGGACGGCGCAGCCGTTCAGCCCGTCGCCACGCGAAGCCGGCGCGGCGCCGCGACGCCGCGAACCGCGCCCGATCGGCTCTTGTCTTTTTCGCTGTGCTCGCGCCTCATCGGCGCTCGTTTTTCGCCATGTCCACGAACAAAGTCCGCGTCCGTTTCGCTCCCAGCCCGACCGGGTTCTTCCACATCGGCAGCGCCCGCACCGCGCTGTTCAACTGGCTCTACGCCCGCCACACCGGCGGCACCTTCGTCCTGCGCATCGAGGACACCGACAAGGAGCGCAACAGCGAGGAATTCCTCAACGTCATCTACGACAGCCTCAAGTGGCTGGGCATGGACTGGGACGAGGGCCCGGGCAAGGGCGGCGACTTCGGCCCCTACCGCCAGAGCGAGCGCGACGCCGTCTACAAGGAGTACCTCGCGAAGCTCCAGGCCGCCGGCCGCACCTACGAGAAGGACGGCGCCATCTGGTTCAAGCTCCTCGGCGAGCGCTCCGAGGTCTTCGACGAGCATCGCAAGAAGACGGTGACGAAGGTCGCCGCCGCGCCCGCCGTCATCGACGACTGCATCCGCGGCCGCGTCGAGCGCGTCGAGGACGAGGACTTCGTCATCGTGCGTTCCGACGGCAACCCCGTCTTCCACTTCGTCAACGTCGTCGACGACATCGCCATGGAGATCACCCACGTGATCCGCGGCGAGGACCACCTCTCGAACACCAGCAAGCACGTCGAGTTGTTCAAGGCCTTCGGGGTCACGCCGCCGAAGTTCGCGCACATCCCGCTCATCCTGAAGTCAGACGGCCCGGGCAAGATGTCGAAGCGCGACCGCGGCGCCCTCATCGAGGAGTACCAGAAGCGCGGTTACCTGCCGGAGGCCGTGGTCAACTTCCTCTGCCTGCTCGGCTGGAATCCTGGCGACGACCGCGAGAAGATGCCGATCGCCGAGATCGTGAAGCTCTTCGACCTCCCCGGCGTGAACCAGAGCAACGCCCGCTTCGACGAGAAGAAGATGGCGCACATGAACATGGTTTACCTGCTCGAGCAGCCGGCCGACACGTTCGTCGCCCTGGCCCGCGCGCACCTGCAGCGGCACAATGTGGCCGCCGCGCTGGCCGCCGAACCGGCGTACTTCCGCGAGGTCATGCTGCTCAGCCAGCCCAAGATCAAGGGGCTCGAGGAACTGCCCGCCTACACCGCCTATTTCTTCGCCGAGGACTATGCGACCGACGAGAAGGTGAAGGCGAAGGTCATGGGCAAGGGCGACCCGAAGGCCCGCCTGCGCGAGCTCATCGACGTGCTCCGCACCGCCGACTTCTCCACCGACACGGCCATCGAGACCGCGATCAAGGATCTGGCGACGAAGAACGCCCTCGGCTTCGGCGACTACCAGGCGGTGGCGCGTCTCGCTGTTTCCGGCACGAACGTTGGCCCGTCGATCACCGGCATGTTCCGCGTGCTCGGCCGCGAGCGTGTGCTGGCCCGGCTGGAACGATTCCTCGCGGCAGCGTAAGGCGTGCGACGGCTTGCGTCGCCGTCGTGTGGGGTTGCGCGCGGTTACGTGGTTGGTGGCTCGCTCCCGGAATCGGGAGCCGAGGAGGGCGTGTTTGGTTTGGGCGGCGCTTATCCTTGTCGGTCCGGTCTGCGACCGGGCGCTGTTGGCTCCGCTCGCGCCTTCGTAGGATTGGATTCGCGACCGGAAGGGGGCCGCTCCTACACGGACGGAGCGGAACGAACGCGTGTTGGGTGGTGGGGGCGACCGCGATGAACGCGTTTCACGCGGCGGGAGCAGACTACCCAAGGGAGCCCACGTCGGTCACGGCGTGGCGACGTGCACCCGATAGAAGCGGTGCAAGTCCGTGGCGGCGGAGTCGACGACGGTCAGGTAGCCCCCGGTTCCGTTGAGAGGGGCACCGAGCGGGGTCCAGTTGCCGGCTTTGAGATCGGTGCAAAAATGCAGCCGGTAGGTCGAACCGACGGTGGTCGGGCCGAAAACGATCTCGGTGAAGCCGGCCCGGGCCATGGGGTTGGCGCGGAGGTGCAGCGTGGAGGAGCTCGTGAATTCATAGGCGCCGAGGTCGGGTGCGCCCTCGGCGGGTCGGGGCGCGCGCCGGAGATCCTCGGCCGCGGGGGCGGGGAGACCGGCGTTGCAGGCCGGGCTCGTGGCGGTGAGCCGGCAGTCGCCGAGGGTCGTGGCGGCGAAGCGCGGGTCGGCGAGGAGCTCGGTCGGATCGAGCGTGAACCAGGCGTCGCCGAGTCTCCCCCCGTCGGTGAAATGGTAGAGGTTGTGCTCGTGGACGAGCGAGGCGTCGAGGGGGTTGCGGGAGG
>DAOOFR010000160.1:0-8060 GCA_035415285.1 Opitutaceae bacterium | reverse complement strand
GTGGCTGGTTTTGAACCGACCCGAAGTGGCTGGTTTTGAAGTGACCGGTGACACGACATGACCCCATTCGCCGGCCCCTCCGGTTCGCGGAGGCCGCGCATGTCGATCTCGACAACCTCGGCGCAAGAAAGTCCGACTCGGCAAAAGTCCTGCTGGCAGCGGCGATGCGGAGTGCGACTGCGGCAAGCAACGGGTGGCTCGCCCGGCGATTGCAGATGGGCGCAGCCGGAGGCGTCAGCCAGTCCGTGCGACGCTGGCGACAGAAACCAGAGAACGAACAGTGCCTAGCTCGGGCGCTCGCCCCCGCTGTTTAGTTTTGCGACATGACCCCATTCGCCCCACTTGCTGTAGGCCGGAGGCGGCGCGACCAGGAATAACTCGTCATCCGTGATCTGGCTGAGGTCCTTCAACTCAATCGCCGCCGCCTTCCCCGTATCCTCGGCAGCCAGCGCGCCACTGCCCAAAAGCAGGAGCCCGGAGACCAAGATCGGGGCAAGTCGGTTCATTCAGTAAACGGGGATCACAATCGGCACCGGCCGGTTGCCGGTATCCTTGAGGTCGCTGGCGATCGTCGTCGAGACATGCTCGCCCGAGCGAGCGTCTTCGATCCAGAACTCCACCCGAGCAGAACCCTCGTTCCGGTGCGCAACGACTCGGTACTGACCGTGAGCGGCACCAGTGAAAGGAACCGTGGCATACGCACGGGACCAATTCCGATGGTAGTACATCGCGACTTGGTGTTCTCCCGGTGGGCAGTCAAAAGGGGTCAGGTTTTACCGTTTACCTCGCGACTCCAGTCACACGTGGCAGTCAAAAGGGGTCAGGTTTTACCGTTTACCTCGCGACTCCAGTCACACGCGAACCGTCCCCTACTCGACCACGAACGCTTCCATCACCGTGCCGGGCTTCTCCAGTTGAGCGCGTTCGAGGCGGACGATGGAAAACGGGAAGACGGTTCCCTCGCCGGGCCAGCTCGGCTCGCTCCGCTTCCCCACCAGCTCAAGTCTGCTGGTAGCAGGTCGCCGTGACGCCACACTGGCCGCAGAAAACGCGTAAGAGGTGCCTTCGTGAGACTTGAAGTCGCCGTTGTCTAGTTGCGCCACGAATCCCATTGCTCGCCAGCCGCGCTCGATCCTCCGCCCGGTGGGGCGGGCTTTATGCCCGCCATTCCGCCCTCCGCCGCCTTCCCGCCATCGCCCTTGACGTCCCATCGCCCCCGTAAGACGGTAAGGCATGACGACGAAACTCTCCAGCAAGGGCCAGATCGTCCTTCCCGCGGCCGCTCGCCGCCGCCTCGGACTTCGGGCCGGCGCCGTGTTCAACTGCAAGGTGCGAGGCAACGAAATCGTGCTGGAGCTGGCCGAACCGCCACCGACCAAGCCTCGTTTTGTCCGGTCCAAGACTAGCGGATTGGTGAGTGTGGCCGCTGTCCCCGGGGCGGCTCCGCTCACCACGGAACGCGTGCGCGCCATCCTGGCCGATTTTCCATGAAATACCTGATGGACGTCAGTGCGTTCGCGGCGCTGGGATACGCTGGTCACTCGGAGCACGCGACAGCTGACAAATGGCTAACCAACCAGAAGAACCAAGGCGCAGAGTTCTTCGTCTGTTCGATTTCCGAACTTGGATTCCTCCGGGTCGGCGTCGGTGGAAAGTACGTCCCCGACTGGCAAAGCGCGGTGAACGCCATGCGAAAAGTTGCTCAGTCCATCCCCGCGCAATTCTTGGTGGATGATGAGCCGACGCAGAGCCTCCCGCGCACAGTGAAGACCGGGAACGATGCGACCGACGCGCACTTGTTGGGCCTCGCCAAGGCGCACGGCATGACGCTGGCGACGGCTGATCGACCGCTCACCGCGCTCGGTGCTGTTCTGATCGTCTGACCGGCCGCGTTCAAGGGGCCAGGAAGGCACCCCGATGTCTTCAACGTCCTGCTCCAGGTCCTTGAGGGCCGGCAAAAGGCCGGCAAAACCGGTCAGGGCATGATCCGGGGATTGACGGGGTCATGTCGCGTTTTTCGACCCGGCGCCCATTCGATCCCGCCGCCCCCTACTCGACCACGAACGCCGCCATCACCGTGCCGGGCTTCTCCAGTTGAGCGCGATCGAGGCGGCCAATGGCAAACGGGAAGACGGTTCCCTCGCCGGTCCAGCGCGCGATGATGCCAAACCAGTAGCGAGTATCGGGTAGCGGGTAGCGAGGAGGGAGAACCGCCAAGCCGTCGTCCGTCTTCCTTCCCTTCGTTCCCTTCTGTCGTCCGTCCTCTGTCGTCTGCCATCCGTCCTCCGTCGTCTGTCGTCGGTGGCCCGTTCCCCGTCGGCAGTCCTGCGCCGTCGGTCGTCCGGCCCTTATCCCGCGCCGGCCCCCGCCAGTTCCGCGAGTGGAACGACCTCGACGTTCCGGGCGAGCGCGTAGCGCTTCTCGCCTGGGTACACGACGTACAGCACGTCGAGCTTCAGGTCGGCAAGGGCGATGCGCATCGAGGGCGTGAGCACGGGCGCGTCGGCCCGCTTGCACTCGACGCCGATGCGCCGCCCCTGCTTGAAGAGCACGAGGTCGATCTCCGCGCCGTTGTGCGTCGCCCAGTAGTAGGCTTCGTCGGGTCGCAAGGCCTTGAGGACCTCCTCGACGGCATACCCTTCCCACGACGCGCCCACCTTGGGGTGGTGCTCGAGGTCGCGCTGGTTCGTCACGCCCAGCAGGGCGTGCAGCAGGCCGCTGTCGCGCACGTAGACCTTCGGGGCCTTTACCTGGCG
This sequence comes from Opitutaceae bacterium, assembly GCA_035415285.1. Taxonomy (GTDB): domain Bacteria; phylum Verrucomicrobiota; class Verrucomicrobiia; order Opitutales; family Opitutaceae; genus CAJCBL01. The sequence continues at coordinate 5,304 of DAOOFR010000160.1, read as the reverse complement.
CTTTCCCAGATTCTCGAACCACGGGGGCAGCTGCCGGACCATGAACACCCCCGTCATCAGGTCGAGGTAGCGGCGCACGGTGGATTCGTTGACGGCAAGGGCGCGGGCCAGCTCCGCCGCGTTCCAAATCTGCCCGTGATAATGGGCGACCATGTTCCAGAAGCGCCGCAAGGAGATGGCTGGGATCGTCACGCCAAGCTGCGGCATGTCCCGTTCGAGGAAGGTCTGGAGGAACTGCTGTCGCCACACCAGCGAGTCGGCTTCGGTGCGCGCCGTATACGAGAGAGGAAACCCTCCGCGCAGCCAATGCCGGGCCTGGGCGCCCGCCCCCAAGTCGGCCAGCCGGAATCCCTCCAGCGGGACGGTCTCCAGCCGCCCGGCGAGCGTCTCCGACGACTGTTTCAACAGATCCGGTGCCGCACTGCCGAGGATGAGAAACCGCGCCGGCAACGGTCGGCGGTCGGCGAGCACCCGGAGCAGCGGAAACAAATCGGGGCGGCGCTGGATCTCGTCGATCACCACCAGTTTCTTCAACGGGCGCAGAGCGGTGTCCGGCTCGGCCAACCGGGCGAGGCTCGCCGGGTCCTCGAGGTCGAAGTAGTTGAGCGACTCCGCGGCGACGAACCTCCGGGCGAGCGTCGTCTTGCCGCACTGGCGCGGGCCGAGCAGCGCGACCACCCGGCTGCGCTTCAGCGCGCCGCGAACCTGTCGTATGTCGGTGGTGCGATCGATCACGCCTCCAGAAGGTACCATGAATATCCCGCAGTCAATGCGGCTTTTTCATGGTAACTGAACCTCCGAAAAAGCTTAGCCCAGGGGAGGCCGGGGCGAACTTGGCAGTTTGCACTCGGTCAGGCCGGACTGAAGGAACCACGTCCAAACTTCAACCACTGCCCCATTCGCTCCCGCCGCTCCCTACTCGACCACGAACGCCTCCGTCACCGTGCCGGGCTTCTCCCGTTGAGCGCGCTCGATGCGGCCAAGCCAGTAGCGAGCATCGAGTAGCGGGTAGCGAGTAGGCCGAACCGCCAAGCCGTCGTCCGTCCTCCGCCATCTGTCGTCGGTCGTCCTTTCACTTTGCCACTCTGTCACCTTTCACTCCGTCGTCAGTCGTCCGTCCTCCGTGTCCGTGCCTCCGCGCCTCTGCGCCTCCGCGCGATTCTTTCCGGATCAGTGTCCATCAGTGTGCTCTGCCGTACGGCAGAATGGTTCCACTCTCCGGGATCGCCCCACTACGGCGGCGACGAAGCGCCGCCCTCCATCGTGCTCTCCGGCTTCCGCTGTCATCTATCATCTGTCGTCCGTCCGCCACCGCCTGCCCGCCGGTATCAGTCGTCCGATCGGGGCCAAGCCAAAGGAGACAGGTCCTGAATCTCGACTGACCCGATTCAGGCCTTCCGCAACTGGGCCGAGACCCAGCGTGGATCGCGTCGGCAATCGAGCACTCGCCAGACACGGACCTCGTCGCCGTCGATCGTGTAGTAGATCGCATACGGGAAACGCGCGGAGAGCATCCGGTAGAACCGTCTCACCCGGAAGTGGATTCCCGCCATTGTGGCCAACGTGTCGATTTCTCCGGCCAGCGTCGCAAAGAAATACGCACCCACACCCGGCGCTTGCTGCCCGTAGAAACGGTAGCCGGCGACCAGATCGCCCTCCGCCAGATCGAGTATCCGCACTTTCACGGCTTCTGCTGAAACCGAGCCGTCAAACGTTCGCGCGCCTCCGACCAATCCGAGAACGTCGCCCCGCCTTCCGCCACCAACCGCTCGCTCTCCTCCAGCGCCTGAGCATGCCATGCTGGCGACTCATAGGTCGCTTCGTCCCGAGCAAGACCACGCCACAACACCTCCATCAGCTCCACCTTTTCGGCGGGCGTCAGCTTGTCGATCCGCTGCTGGAGATCGGTGAGTACGGCGGTGGTCATCGCGCGAGCATTCTGCCGTCTTGTCCCCCTGCGTCAACCAGCACAGCCGACGCCGAACCGGCCGCCATTTCCCTTCGCAGATCTTCGAGGGAAACGCTGGTCGCCCGACCTTCATCCACTGCCTTCACTCGCGCGCGGATCTCTTCATCCCAGGCCTCCTCCGCCTCGGCCACCGCACCGACATCGAGATCAAGCAAGACGCGAACCAGCTCCAGCCGTTCCGTCTTGGGCAACGCCGCCGCCTCGCGTGTCAGTGCCTCGATGCGTGTCATGCCGCCACTTTGCGCCGCGCCGCCAAACGGTCAACGGCCGCCTTCTTCGGGCTCAAAGGGGGCTCGCCCAAACTCTGGACCAGGCCCCCATTCGATCCCGCCGCCCCCTACTCGACCACGAACGCCGCCGATAGAAAGGTGCGAGCATCGAGTAGCGGGGAGCGAGGAGGATGAACCGCCAAGCGGTCGGGCAGCCGCGAGGAGCTAGAATCTTCAGGCAGGAGCGGATCCCGCGCCGCCGGAGCGAAACACCTGCCCTCTGTCATCCGTCGTCTGTCGTCCGACCTCCGTCTTCTGCAATCTGCTACCTCGTCGTCCGCCCTTCACCATCCGTCCTCCGTGTCCTCCTCCCTCTCTGTGTCCTCTGTGACCTGAACCGGCTCCACCGCCTATCCTCAGCCGTCCGCCTTCCTTTCCTTGAGTTTAAAAGGGACAGGTTTGAAACGAGGGAGCTTAAAAGGGACAGGTTTAAAACGAGCCGTAATGAGCCTAAAAGGGACAGGTCTGAGAGCCTAAAAGGGACAGGTCTGAAACGAGCCGTAACGCCACTTGTGGGTAGGTTCCGGGCACGGCGATGAGGACGGCGCGCATCAAGATCGCGGCGGAGGAGGGGACGGCGGTGTACCACTGCATGACCCGGACGGTGAACGGCGAGCGGGTCATCGACGACCCGGCCAAGGAGGTTCTGCGCGGCCAGCTCTGGCTCACGGCCGAGTTTTGCGGCGTCGAAATCCTCACCTACGCGATCATGAGCAACCATTTCCACGTGCTCGTGCGCGTGCCCCAGAAGAGCGTGCCGAACGATGCCGAACTGCTGCGCCGCTACCGCCTCCTCCCCCTCTCGGCTAACCGATGAGACAGGCAAAGGGGATCGGCCTTCGCCGTTCGCCTTCACGCCTCAGGCTGAGGCGTCCGGCCGAACTACCTACCGCGGTGGCGCTTCCGAAGACTGAAGCGATGCCCCAATGGGACTCATTGAGTGGCGCAATGAGCACCAAGAGGATGGCCCAACGACGACGCGGTCGGCTTGCCAGAGGCTCGGGGTGAGCTGGCGCCGATCGCTCAAGTCGGCCAACGGATCCCGTTGGCCGAGCAAGTGACGCCGACCTCGCCCAGGGGCGCCTCGCACCTGCTGTGTCGCCGGTTTCTGTGTATTCGTCCTTGAGGTCCCGAATGTCCGGGGACCGGCTCGGCCACGGGCTTTCAGCGCTCGTTGTTCACGCATCCGGTGCCGTTGGCTCGGCGCGAATCCGCCGTACCTGGCGTTCCACCGTTGGCAGGCGGGGACCGGGGCGCCCCGCCCCGACCTCCGGCGCCCCCGGGCAACCCTGCGTCTCCTATTACCGGTTACTCTGGCGTGGTGTTTCGCCCGCCCGTGTGTCCTGGCCTGGTTCCGCCCCGGACAGGGCGGACCGCCGGGGACGCACCGGCCGGGAGGCCAACCATGCATACGTTTCATGGCGCCAAACACCCGCGAGGCATGGGGCCTGCTGAATGGGGTCCGTTCGCGACCGCCTAGCGGTCGCCCTCTCCAGCAACACCAAACACCGACAATGAATATTCCGACATCCATGAAACTCGCGGGCGCCGCGGCCGTCGCCCTCGTCTCCGCTCCGCTCTTCGCCGAGATCGCCCTCAACGAGCAGCTCGCCATCAGCGGCTACGTGGTGGGCTCGGCCCGCTGGGTCGACCCGAAGGACGGCTCCTCCGACTCCACCCTCGACCTGGACGCCTACAAGTTCATGACGGTCGCCAAGTTCGAGAAGGTCTCCATCACCGGCAGCCTCTACGCCGGCCCCGATGCCGATCCGTATGTGCTCGATGCGTACGGCACCTACAACTTCGGCGACGGCACCTCGACGACCGCCGGCAAGTTCCTCAGCTACCTCGGCTACGAGGCCTTCGACCCGGTCAACATGCTGCAGATCAGCTACTCGAACGAGGGCCTCACCGGCTTCATTCCGGGCTACCACACCGGCGTGAAATTCGACAAGGCCACCGACCAGTACAGCATCGGCATCGCGGTCGTCGACTCGATCTACAGCCCCGGCAATTTCAAGGGCGACGGCGAACTCGACGACGGCGTCGGCCTCGAGGCCGTGTTCAGCTACACCGGCATCGAGAACGTCACCGTGTTCACCGGCCTCGGTTACGACACCGGGGACGCGGCCGGCGACAAGCACTTCGTGGGCGATCTCTGGGTGCAATACGCCAAGGACAGGCTCACCGTCGCCGGTGAGCTCGCCTACGGCCACATCGACCTCGATGCGGGCGGCAGCGTCGACGGATTCTTCGCCTCGGCTCTCGTGAAGTACAAGTTCGACGACAAATGGGCGGCGACCTTCCGCGCCAGCGCGGGCGAGGGCCTGGCCAAGGACGACTTCGTCAAGGGCACCTTCGCCCCGAGCTACGCCATCACCGAGAACGTCGAGATCGTCGCCGAGTACAGCTACATCGACTCCGACATCGCCGACTACCAATTCCTCGGTCTCCAGACCCGCTTCAAGTTCTGAGCGTGTCGCTTGACCGTCGCCCGACGTTCACTCTTCCGCGCGCGGCTCGTTGCGACGGGCCGCGCGCTTCTCCCCCACTCTGTCTGTTCAGTCCCCAGCCATACTCCGTCCCAAGATAACCATGCGCACTACCTGGAAAACACTGTTCGCCGGCTCCGCCCTCGCCCTCGCCGGCCTCGCCACCTCCCTCACCGCCGCCGAGAAAACCGTCAAGGTCGGCGTGCTCCACTCCCTCTCCGGCACGATGGCGATCAGCGAGACCTCGCTGCGCGACGTGCTGCTCTTCACCTTCGACGAGATCAATGCCGCGGGCGGCATCAAGGTCGGCGGCGACACCTACAAGATCGAGCCCGTCGTCGTGGACGGCGCCTCGAACTGGCCGCTCTTCGCCGAGAAGGCCAAGCAGCTCCTTGAGCAGGACAAAGTCGCCGTCACCTTCGGCTGCTGGACCTCCGTCTCCCGCAAGTCGGTGCTCCCCGTCTTCGAGAAGAACAACGGCCTGCTCTTCTACCCCGTCCAGTACGAGGGCGAAGAGGAGTCGCAGAACGTCGCCTACACCGCCGAGGCCGTGAACCAGCAGGCCACTCCCGCC
>DAOOFR010000159.1:0-8087 GCA_035415285.1 Opitutaceae bacterium | reverse complement strand
GCCATCCTGCCGGCTCCGCGCTTATGACGACCTATTTGTGGGACACTACACTAGCAACGTCCTGAAGAACTACACGCGCCCGCCGGAGGTGCTCCCGCTCACGGGGGATGAGATTGGCGCGGCCCAAGGCTGAGACCACGGCGTAGCGCAGCCGTGTCTCCCGGTCTTCCGGGTGATCGCGCTCGGAGAGTGGGATCGGGAGCACAAGACCGCTGAAGGGCGCCTTCGTGTCGTCCGGCGGGAGGATCAAGGACAGGGGGCGCCGCGGTTCATGGCAACAGGCCGGTGGTGCCGCCGGCATGTTCGGGGTGGTCACGGTGGCAGTTCAGTCTTGAGCGGGGCAGGGATGGTGCCGTTGTGCTGAGGGGATCGTTTCCGCTGCACCGAACGCCCGCCGATGTCCTCGCCTCTTCTCCGCACCGAAAGCCTCTCCAAGCTCACCTGGCCGATCCTTCTCCAGAACGCGACCCAAGGGGTCGTGTGGCTGGTGGACTTCTGGTTCTTCGCCCACTTGTCCGACGAGATCGCGGCGACGGTCGGGCAGTTGTTGCCGCTGATCTGGATGGGGGCCGGGGTGATCACCACGTTTGCCGGCACCGGCGTGGCGGTGGCTTCGCAGTACATGGGGGCGCAGCGGTTCGAGAAGGTCGTGCCGACCTACATGATGAACCTGAGCCTGACCGCCGGCATGGGGGTGGGGTACTGCGCGCTGCTGTGGTTGCTCGCGCCGGATATCGGGCGGTGGATGGGGCTGAGCGCCCCGCTCAACGTCGTCTCGACGACCTACATCGGGGCGATCTGCTTCTATTTCGCGATCCTCGGGGTGCATGTCGCCTACAACGCGATCCTCTCCTCGCGTGGCATGACCAACTGGCTGCTCTACAACTCGCTGGTCGTCGCCACGCTGAACCTGGCGCTGGACTCGCTCTTCGTCTTCGGCTTCCACTGGGGCATCCGGGGGATCGTCGGCGCCTCGGTCATCAGTGCGGCGGCGGCGATGGTGTTGTCGATGTTCTGGGTGCACCGGGGCCTCGGGATCCGGTTCCAGCTTCGCGGAGCCTGGCGGCAGATGCGGCAGGTGGTGGGCCCGATGGGGCGTATCGGAATCTCGAACGCCTTCGAGCCGTTCAGCTACAGCGCCCAGCAGCTGCTGCTCTCGGCGATGATCATCACCCTCGGCCTCGATTCGATGGCCGCCAACACCTACGCGGCGCGGGCGCAGATGTTCCAGATCACCTTCGCCTTCTCGCTCGCGCTGGGGGCGCAGATCCTGATGGCGCACTGGATGGGCGCGCGGCGGTTCGCGGATGTCGACCGCCTCTACTGGACGATCGTGCGGCGGGCGTCGGCGGTGGCGTTCGTCTATGCGGGCACGCTGTGGTTGTTCGCCGACCAGGTGCTCGGGTTCTTCACGGTGAATCCGGAGATCAAACACATCGGGACGACCCTGCTGGGCATCGCGGTCTTCTACGAGCCGGCGCGCGCGGTGAACATCATCGGCGGCACCGCCCTCAAGAGCGTGGGCGACTCGCGCTTCCCCATGCTGGTCGGCAACGCCTTCATCTGGGGCATCCTGCCGATCGTGTATTTCGCCAACCGCTGGTGGGGCCTGTCGATCGCCGGCTTCTGGCTGTTCTTCGCCGCCGATGAGATCCTCCGTGCCGGCATCAACCTGTGGCGTTGGCGCAGCGGGAGATGGCGGACGATGGGCATCGTGCAACCGGCGGCGGCCGGCGAGGCGGTGGCCGTCGAGCGCGCGCCGGTGGGGTGAGCGGGCGGGCGCTTCCCTCCGGTTCCGAAAGCGGCGCTACGGGCGGCGCCGGGGGAATCGCGACAGTTTACCCTCACGGTCGTGAAGGTAAACTGTCGGGCCAAGACGGGCGGGTTGCGGGACGATTTCCACGGGGAGGGGGCGGATGGAGCAGGCGAGGAAAGAGGGGGCGGCCCTAATCCCCACGACAGAATCGACCTGGCCGTGGTGGGGCGATTCTGCCGCACGGCAGAACGCCGAGCCGCGGCGCCTCCGGCCCGCTCCACCACGGCTTCGCAGCCCGGGAGCACTTGCAGCCCGACGCAGCTTCAGCGAAGGCGGGAGGTTTCGTACGACCCGCGGACAGCGTCACCTTACCTGCTCACGCACCGGAGCATCGTGATGACCGGGGGAGGCGGCTCTTGGCGAAGCGGGATGGTTGTGCTGGAGCCGGCCAGTTCACCGGCAGGCAGGGTGACGGCGAGGTGTGTCGTGTTCGACGCGGAGTCGTAGGTGGCGCCGGGGGCGGTGTAGCGGCCGGTGACGGTGAGGTTCAGGACGGCGAGGAGCTGGGTGGGTTCGGCGACGGTGAGATCGTGCCCGTTCGTCACGGTGCGGACGAGGAGCAGCGCGGGTTGATCGCTGGCGATGCCGAGGCCGGGCTTCAGCGTCACGGAGCCGGGCGCGAAAAAGGCGACGGCGTTGAGGTGCAGGCTGGCGATGCGCGCGGCCTGGAGTTGCGGGGTGTTGGCGAGGATGACGATGGGGTTCTGCGCGGCGAAGGCGGCGGTGGCGGCCTCGTCGGCGCCGGGGAGGACGACGTAGGCGTAGGTGGCGTCGGTCGGCGCGGTGCCGTGGTCGAGGCCGAGGGTGAAAACGTCCTTGGTGACCGGATCGGCCGACGCGTAGGCGGTGATCAGGCTCCAGCTGCCGGTCCGGGGTGTATTGGAAAGTCGGACGGTGGTGGGTGCCGGGAAGACATAGCCGACGCCGTCGTGCTGAACCCACGAGGTGTTGGCGATGGAGGTGTCGCCATTGGCGCGCGTCGAGACCGTGCCGCCGGCGGAAACGCGGACATCCCCGCGGAGCAGGCATTGGTTGAGGGTGGTGGCGACGGGGTTGGCGGTGGCGGAGGAAATGCCGGCGCCGAGGGCGAGGAAGCCGTCGCCGAAGAAGAACCAGCTCTTGCGCGCGGCGGGGAGAGGGAAAACCACCGGAGGTTGGCCATCGTAGGTCACCGACTTGATCTCGGTTTGGGTGAAGGCGGAGAGGCCCACGGCGCCATCGGAGACGCCGCCGACAAAGGGCTCGGTGGAACGGACGAACCCATGGAAGCCGGGGGCGGCGGTGCCCTGTTCTGTCGTGGTTCCAGGGATGCGCCGCCAATCCCACGCCGGGAAGATCTGGTGGTACTCGAGGCCGTCGCGGTAGAGGAGGGTCTGGCCGCAGCCCTGGTGGAGGCCGAGGAGGTTTTCGTTGCTGCCGGACTCGGCGCCGACGGTGCGTCTGGAGACGAGGCGGAGGCTGACCATGGCGGCGGGCTCGCGGTGCACGGTGTAGTCGCTGCGCCAGAAGTGGCGATGGCCGGTGACGCCGTCGGCGGTTCCGCCGATGTGCGCGCGGAGTTGCTGCAGTTCCGCGGCGCGCGGACTGCCGACGGCGAGAATGAGATCGATCGTGTCGAGCACGCGTTGGGTGAGGGCGGTGGTTGTTTCGCCGACCGCGCGGGCGTGGTTCCGGCCCTGCGTGCTGTAGTCGAAGGTGGTGCGGCGGATCATCCAGGCGTCGCCGTCGAGCACGAGGTGGTCGAGGCCGGCGCGGTCGGCCTGGCCGAGGGCGTAGGCGGTGCCGTGGACCGCGCGGACGGCGCGGGCGGCATCCTTGATGAGCGCGAGCCCGTAGCCCCCGTTGTAGAGCAGAGTGGTGTGCTGGAAGAATGAACCGTCGATCTGGATGCCTTCGCCGGTGGTGGTCGCGAGGGCGCGCTTGATCTGGGCGATGGAACGTGCGACGAGCGCGGGGTCCCGTGCGGCGGTGCCCCGGTGCAGAGTCAGGATGGAGTTCCAGACGAGATTCGCACCGGTGCTCCACGCGCCATCGTGCGGCTCGGCGGGAATGAGCGCCGCGCCTGCGGCGAGCAGCGCCGGGTCGAGTTGGTCGCGCATGAGCACGAGCCCGGGGCCGAGCAACTGGGGCGCGCCGATGTAGTTGTGCCACACGTTGTCGCTCGCGGGGGCGAGCTCGATCCAGCACTGGAGTCCGCGGGAATACGCGGAGAGCAGGGCGGGGCTGTGTTGATGGGGGCTGGCGGGATCGGCAAAGGCGGAGGCGATGAAGACAAGGCGGCGCAGGTGGGCGTAGGGCGGCCAATCGTTGCGCGCGCGGCTCTCGTAGACGCTGCGATCAAACCAGCTGCCGTCGGGATTCTGGGCGTTGAGCCAGGCAGTGATCGTGTACGGATCGGAGCGGTAATCGATGAGTGCGTCGGCCTCCAATCGCGCGGTGATCCGGGCGAAGGAAACAGCGGCTTCCCATTCGGAGATGCCGTCGGCATCGGTGTCTCTGTCGGCGGCGTGCACTCGCCAATAGTTGTGTGGCGTGGCGGCGGCATCTGCGCCGCGAACCAGTGCGGAGACCTCCGTACCCGTGCCGGCGAGGGGGGCGCCCAAGTTGCTCCAGGACCTGAGATCGGTGGAGGCCTGGACCTGGTAGGTCTTGTGGGCCACGGAGGGCCAGCGCAGCTGCAGGGCGCCGTTGGCGTCGGCGGTGATGGTGCCGTGGAGGCAGCTCGCGGCGTCGAGCGGGTCGGTGCCGGCGCGGGCCTCGGCGAGGTTGTCGGCTCCGTCGTGGTCGGGGTCGGCTGCGGGGTCGCCGGCGTCGGGATACTGTGCGGCCCAGACATCGGAGATGCCGTCGGCGTCGGCGTCGACGAAGGCGTGGAGAAGCGGGAGGGGCGCGAGCAGGGGCAGCGTCCAGCAGAGGGTCGACAGGGGGCGCATAGCTGGCATCGGAATCACGGCCGGGTGTTCTGTTCGAACCAAGCGCGGATCACCTGCATGCGGTCGGTTGGTGTTACGGATCGGATACCAACGTTCGGGTCGGCGGGCAGGGCCTCCATTTCCGGGTCCCAGCAATAGGCTTCGCGAAAGGCATGGAAGCACCAATCCCAGCCGTACTCCTCGAAGAGCGCGATGGCGTCGCGGAGGTAATCGGAGGCTCCGGGCGCCCAGCGAACCGCGCTGAACTCGCCGACGAAGACCGGCACGCGGAACGCCTGCTGGTAGCTGCGGATCGAGGCGACACGCGCCCGCAGGCCCGCCTGGGTGAGCGGCAGGCCGTCGCTGGGGTCGGTCGCGCCGTAGGCGAGGCCGAGCGGGCGGCCGGCGAGGCCCTGGTGGGTGTACGCGGCGGGGCTGTAGATATGGAACTCGTAGAGGAGGCCGGGCACCCTGATCGGCGGACGGAGCAGGCCGCGCCAGCCGATCTGGACGGTGATCGGAGTCGCGGTATCGATGGCTCGGATCGCGCGGGCCACGCGGGCCTGGAAGTCGACCACATCCAGCACGCCGGGCGGGAGTCGGTCGGGGTGGGCGGGTTCGTTCATCACACCGTAGGCGAAGACGGCCGGATGGCCGCGGTAACGGCGCGCGAGTTCCTCCCAGGTGGAGACGAGGAGATCCTGGAGCGCCACGTCTTCGAAGATCGGGTTCGACTCGTCCGGGTTGCGGCCCCCGGGGAAGCCGTGGAGATCGAGGAGCACCTTGATGCCGCGCGCGGCGGCGTCGGCGAGCATGGCGTCGAGCATCGGCAGTTGGGCGTCGATGTAGGCGGTGTACTCGGTGGGCGACATCGTGAGCGCGGCGGTGTCGCTCGGGCCGAAGTGCCAGCGTACGATGTTGACGTTCCAGCGGTCGAGCTCGGCGAAGTCGGCGGGGCGGTAGATCCACGGAGTCATGACGCCGCGGAGCGGCGCGTGGCCGCGCGGCGGGAGCGGGGCGAACTCGTCGACGGCCGGGCGCCAGAGGCGGAGGCCGATGTCCTTCACCCAGGCTGAACCGCGACAATCCTGGAAGCCGACGTGGAGGAACCCTTCGGTGGCGTCGGCGGGGATGGTGAACGGGTCGGAGGCGAGGCGGGTCCAGTCGAAGGTGCCGTAGACGTTGCGGCCCTCACCGGGGCCGAGCAGGTTGATGAAGCCGCGACGCCCGGAGCCGGGGGCAAAGAAGGTGAGCATGCACTTCACACCGTTGCCGAAGCCGGCGGGCTGGGTGACGCCTTCGGCGCGGACGAGCGCTTCGAGCGAGACGCGCATGCCACGGTAGGCGGTGAGATCGACCGGGATCTTCGCCATCGCAGCGGAGCCGGTGGTGTCGCGCACGATCTCGAGGCAGGGTTCGCCGCCGGGGCCGGCAGGTGTCCACGCGATGCCGGCGGGCTGGTTGGCCAACGGGTCGGAGGCGAGGGGCTGGCGCCACATCGTTTCGCCGGGCCAGGGGGCGACGAGGGCGCGGAACGTTGTCTCCGCCGAGCGAGGACCACTGGCGGCGCGGACGGCGAACGTGAACGAACCGGCCTGTTGCGGGGTGCCGACGAGCGCGCCGTCGGCGCGCAGGCTCAGGCCCGGTGGGAGCGTGCCGGTGACGAGGGTGAAGGTGGCGGCGGCGCCGGGTGTCTCGCCCGAGGTGAGCGCCGGCAGGGTGCCGATCTCGATCCCTTCGACGAGGGTCGGCAGCGCGTAGGCGAGGGTGAGTTCGGTGTTAGGAGGGAGCACGACGACCCGCCAGAAACGGCGCGGATCGGCGGGTACCCCGGCCGGGCGGATGAGCCGGGGGCTGTCGGTCGCGGCGAGCGTCTCCGTACCGAGCTCCCAGGAGGCGAGATCAGGGGAGGAGTCGATGCGGTAACGGGTGCCGGCCGTGCCCGACCAGGAGAGGCGCAGGTCGCCGGCCGAGTCGGTGAACGGCGTGGCGGCGACGAAACGGCTCGCGGCGTCGAAGGGATTCGTTCCGGCGAGCGACTCCTGAAGGTTGAGTTGCCCGTCGCCGTCGGGATCGGCTTCCGCGGGGCCGGCCTCGGGGTAACGCGCGGCCCAGACGTCGGGGATGCCGTCGGCGTTGGCGTCGACGAAGGCGTGCAGCGTCGGGGTGGCGAGCAGGAGGGCGGCGAACAGGCGGGGCGACGCGCGCATGAGGAGGCGAGCAGACGAGGGGACGCGGACTGTGGGGTGGGCGGCGGGAGCGCGGTCAGGGGACAACGGTGACGCCGGGGATGGTGCCGGCGGGCTCGGCGGCGAGCGGGGTGGTGGCGTCGGGTAGGGTGTTGCGGCGCAGGAGGAGGCCGCCGACGTGGATGGGCTCGTTGCCCTTGGCGCGGAAGGTGAGGAAGTCGACGGCGTTGGAGTCGTAGAGCACATCGGCGGCGCGACCGTGCAGGGTGCGGAACTGGAAGCCGGTCATGCCGGTGCCGGCCGGAGTCTCGCGGTTCCCGCGATAGACGTGCGCGGCGAGGACGACGCCGTCGTAGTCGGACTTGTCCTCGTTGTTGACGAGGGTCTTGAACGACGAGTCGCCGTCGCCGGCGAAGGTGTTGGCGAGGAACTGGATGTGCCAGCCGGGCATTGTGCCCTGATAGTGGCGACCGGTCCAGGTGGTGGCGACGCCCGCGGTGCCGGTGCGCCCCCAGCGGTTGCCCGCCTTGATGCTGTCGACGGCGATGTAGTAGTCGTCGTGCTGGGCGTCGGTGAGGTAGTCGTTGTCGACCATCAGGTAGCGGCCGAGCATCGAGATGATGGAGACGGTGGAGGTGCCGTCGGGCGCGACGTCCCAGGGACGGTCGAGTGTCACCGCGGTGGCGCCCTTTGTGACGCCAAGGACATGGCGCCACTGGCCGGCGCCGCGGCCGTCGAGGATCAGGGCCACGCCACCGGTCCAGTTGTAGTTGGCGGCCGGGATCCCTTTGCCGGCGACGCTCAGGGTCGGCTCGGCGAGGGTCATGGTGGTGCCGTTCACGGCGGCGACGGGGCCGCGGTAGATGCCATCGCTGCCGTCGGCGGTGTAGCCGCCGTCCTGGAGTTCAACGATCGTGACCGTGGAGGTGTCGTCGGGTGTGGTATCCCACGGGCGATTAAGCGTGACGGTGGTGGCTTCGGAGGGGACGGAGCGCAGGTAGCGCCATTGGCCGGCGCCGCGGCCGGCGATGAGGACCGCGGCCGCCCCGGCCCAGTCCTTGGTCGCCGACTTCCCGTCCCTGGTGGTGATGGTGGGCGCCGCAAGGGTCATGGTCGTGCCGGTCACGCTCGCGATGGGGCCTTGGTAGATGTGGCGGGTATCGGTGGCCG
>DAOOFR010000158.1:0-8128 GCA_035415285.1 Opitutaceae bacterium | reverse complement strand
TACGGCTTCGACTATCAGGAGCTGCAGTACCGCGCGAAGAACCTCGCTGCGAAGCCGTTCGAGCGGCCGCCCACCCGCGTGCCCGACTGGCTGCTGCCGCCGAAGATCAACTACGACCAGCACCGCGACATCCGCTTCCGCACCGACCGCTCGCTCTGGCGCGAGGACCAGCTGCCGTTCCAGGTGCAGTTCTTCCACCCGGGCTGGCTGTTCCACGAGACGGTGCAGATCCACGAGCTCGACGGGAAGCGCGAGATCCCCTTCCCCTTCAGCCGGCGGTTCTTCGACTACGGGAAGAACAACTTCAACGAGTCGATCCCGCGCGACATGGGCTATGCGGGCTTCCGCATCCACTACGCGCTCAACCGGCCCGAGTACCTCGACGAGCTGGCGGTGTTCCTCGGCGCGAGCTACTTCCGCGCCCTGGGCAAGGGGCAGCACTACGGCCTGTCGGCCCGCGGCCTAGCGGTCGACACCGCCGCTCCGGCCGGCGAGGAGTTCCCCGTCTTCCGCGAGTTCTGGCTGGAACGCCCCGCGCCCGACGCGAAGGAGGTCGTGGTTTATGCGCTCATGGATAGCCGGCGCGTGACCGGCGCCTACCGCTTCGCGATCAAACCGGGCAACGACACGACGATGCGGGTACGCGCCACGCTCTATCTGCGCGAACCGATCGGCCTGCTCGGGCTGGCGCCGTTTTCCAGCATGTTCTGGCACGGCGAGAACTCCGGCACCACCAACGGCGACTACCGTCCCGAGGTGCACGATTCCGACGGCCTGCTGGTGCTGCACGACACGGGCGAGTGGCTCTGGCGCCCGGTCGACAATCCGAAGCAGGTCACCATGGCCTACCTCGCCGCGGAGAACGTGCGCGGCTTCGGCCTGCTCCAGCGCGACCGCAACTTCGACCACTACCAGGACCTCGAGGCCCATTACCACCAGCGTCCGAGCGTGTGGGTCGAGCCGGTCGGCGACTGGGGCCGCGGCTCCGTGGTGCTGACCGAGCTGCCGACGGCCGACGAGACGATGGACAACATCGTGGCCTTCTGGTCGCCGGAGAAATGCCCGGCGGTCGGCGCGCCCTACGAATTCGAGTACGATCTGCATTGGCTCACCGACCTGGGCAAGCGCCCGCCGGCCGGCTACACCATCGCCACGCGGCCCTCGACCGTGATGGGGCGGCCCGACCTGAAACGTTTCGTCGTCGATTTCGCCGGCCCGGTGCTGGGCCGGCACGGCGAGGGCGTCGAGGGGCTCGTCTCCGTGGGCCCGGGCGCGACGCTCGAAGGGGTGAACACGCAGCGCAACCACAACGACTGCAGCTGGCGGCTGGCCTTCGAGCTCAAGCCCGACGGCAGCGGCCGACCGGTCGAGCTGCGGGCGTTCCTGCGCAAGGACGACAACGTCCTGACCGAGACCTGGAGCTATCGCTGGCAGCCTTGAGCGACGAATCCGTCAGCCCTCCGGCGAACGCTTTCCGGCCCGGCCTGTCGCGGCTGAGCGGCTTCCAGCCGCGCACCGGTTCGCTCGACCAATGGAACGCCGCGTATGTGCGCGTCGAGGACTATTTGCGCGCGCATCGTCTCCACAACCGCCTGCACCAGAGCCGGGTGATCGAACGGGTGCTCGAGTGCGCGGCCCACCGCCACGAGGCGAACCCCGCGCTCGATCCGGTGGTGCTGGCCGCGGAGGAGGTCGACCGGCTCATGCAGGCCTGGTTCGCGGTGCAGCTGGGCGCCGAGGGGCTGCCCCACGACCGGCTCGCCGCGCAGGCGCGCGTGGCGATGCTGCTCAGCGACCTGCCCACGCGCTGGCCCTACGCCTTCCTCGACCAGGAGCACACGCCCGGCGAGGCGCGGGTGGCGATGGCGAAGAGCGCGCTGCAGGCTGGCCCCGACCTCGCGGTGTCCAACATGGTGCCGCGCGAGATCGACCTCGGCGTGCTGCCGGAGGCCGCGGGCGACACGCTCGACACGCTCGAGCGCTGGCCCCTGATCCGGCTGCTGCTGCTCTGGGCGCTGTTCGCCGCGGCGATGGCCGCGGTGTTCGCCCTCACCCGGCGCTGAGACCATGGCCGCCCCCGCCCCCACACTTTTCGTCGCCGACCGTTTCGACCGCCGCCGCGTGGTGAAGCGGCGTTTCCTGTTCTTCACGACGATCTTCCTGCTCACCACCCTGGCGGCGTGGTTCATGGCGGACCTGCTCTGGAACAGCGGCGCCCGGCCCGGGCACATGAGCCCGATCGAGTGGGTGGTGCTGGCGCTGTTCGTCGTCCTGTTCGCGCACGTCGCCACCGGTTTCGCCCATGCGCTGTTCGGCTTCTACGTGCTCAACCGCGGCGGCGACCTGCGGCGCATCCAGCGCACCCTCCGGTTCGACGACGTCGACGCCCCGCTCGGGCCGACGGCGATCGTCATGCCGGTGTGCAACGAGGACTCCAGCCGGGTGTTCGAGGGCCTGCGCGTGATCTACCGCTCGCTGGAGGAGACGGGCAAGCTGGCGCACTTCGACTTCTTCATCCTCAGCGACACCTCCGACCCCAACAAATGGATCCAGGAGGAGCTCGCCTGGGTGGAGTTGTGCAAGCAGGTGGGCGGCTTCGGCCGCATCTTCTACCGCAAGCGCCGGCAGGGGATAAACAAGAAGAGCGGCAACGTGGCCGACTTCCTCCGCCGCTGGGGCAGCAAGTACCGCTACTTCGCCGTGCTCGACGCCGACAGCATCATGACCGGCCGCGCGCTGGTCCGGATGGTGCAGCTGATGGAGCGCAACCCGAAGGTGGGCATCCTCCAGAGCGTGCCGCGGCTGATCCGGGGCGAGACGCTCTTCGCCCGCCTCCAGCAGTTCGCCAACCGGCTCTACAGCCCGGTCTTCCTCGCCGGCCTGAACTACTGGCAGCAGGGCGAAGGCAATTTCTGGGGACACAACGCGGTGATCCGCACCGCGCAGTTCATGGAGCATTGCAGCCTGCCCGACCTGCCCGGCACGGAGCCGTTCGGCGGGCGGATCCTCAGCCACGACTTCGTCGAGGCCGCGCTCATGGCCCGGGCCGGCTGGAACGTGTGGCTCGCCTACGATCTCGACGGCAGCTTCGAGGAGGGCCCGCCCTCGGTGATCGACAGCGCCAAACGCGACCGCCGCTGGTGCCAGGGCAACCTCCAGCACTCCTGGCTGCTCTTCGCCAAGGGGCTGCGCGGGGCCAGCCGTCTGCATTTGTTCATGGGGATCATGGGCTACGTGGCGTCGCCCCTGTGGCTGTTTTTCCTGCTGCTGAGCACGATCCACGTGTTCGACCAGGTCACCGCCGGCCGCCAGCGCCCGGTCGACGAGCTCGTGGTCGAGGGCTTCGGCTACTATTTCGAGGTCCCGCAGACCCTCGCGCTCTTCGGGCTCACGCTCGTGATGCTCTTCCTGCCGAAGATCCTCGGCGTGATCGTGCAATGGGGACCGGAGGGCCGGCGGCCGTTGTACGGCGGGCGGCTGCGCCTGGTGCTCAGCGCGGTGCTCGAGGTCGCGCTCTCGTCGCTGCTCGCGCCGATCAACATGCTCTTCCACTCGAAGTTCGTCGTCTTCACCCTGCTCGGGCAGGGCGTGGGCTGGGTCACCCAGCGGCGCGACGCCGAGGGCAACGACTGGCGCGAGGCCATCCTCACTCACTGGGGACAGACGGTCTTCGGCATCGTCTGGGGCATCTCGGCCTATGTCGTCCTGCGCTCGTTCTTCTGGTGGCTCAGCCCGGTGCTGGCCGGCATGTTGTTCGCGATCCCGCTCTCGCTCCTGCTGGGCAGCGCGAAGATCGGCGAGCTCACGCGGCGCTGGGGGCTGTTCCTGTTCCCGGAGGAGTCGAGCCCGCCGTACGAGTTGCGGCGCCTGGAGAAGAACCTCGGCGAGTGCTACCGGCACATGCGGCCCATCGAGGAGTTGCGCGACGACTACGGCCTCCTGCAGGCGGTGGTCGACCCGTACATCAACGCCCTCCACGTTTCGCTCCAGCGCCAGCGCCGCCCCGGCGCGGCCACGCGCGAGTACTTCCTGCTGCTGCGCGAGCGGCTGCTGCGCGAGGGGCCGACAAAGCTCACCCCCCGCGAGAAGCGTGCGCTGCTGCTCGACCCCGAGAGCATGACGTGGCTCCACCGCGAGCTCTGGCGGCGGCCGCAGGCGGAACTCGCCGACTGGTGGCAACTGGCGGTGCGTCAGTACAACGTGCTCACGGCCCAGCCGGTCACCGCGCTCTATCGGTGAGGGACAGCGCAACGGGCGAACCCACCGTGCCGTAGGACCGGTCTGCGACCGGTCGCGGCGGGTGTTGCGGGGAAGGGTGCGCGGGGTGCGGGGTGGTGGATTGTATCGGGGGAGTCCGGTCGGAGACCGGACCCACGGGGCGGGCGGCGCGGCGGGGAAAGGGGCGGAGGGGGCGTGCGGCGGCGGAAAAAAAAGGCGGCGCCGGGTGGCGCCGCCTTGGTGATTCCGAGCGACCGGGGGCCTACTGAAGTTCGAGGACGACGATCGACTTGGCCGGGAGCTTCGCGGTGAGCGTGGATCCGGAGACCGCCGCGCCGGTGAAGGCGACGGGGGCCACGGCCGCGGGCGCCTCGAAGGTGTTGTGCGAGTCGATCGCGGGAGCGGTGAGGAGGCGGCCGGTGACGCCCTTGGGGGCGAGCCCGACGAGCGTGGTGGAAACGGTGGCGGCCTCGTTGGGCAGCACGTTCACCAGCGCGACGTAGACCTTGCCGTTGGTGGCACGGGCGGCGGTGGCGCTGACGGCGGGGATCTTCTCGTCCTTGAAAACGTAGTCGGGCGTGGCGAGCTTCACCGGCAGCGACGTGGCGCCCTGGAACGGCTTGTACATCTCGAAGGCGTGGTACGTCGGCGTGAGGAGCATCTTCTCCTTGTCGGTGAGGATCATCGCCTGGAGCACGTTCACGATCTGGGCGATGTTGGCCATCGTCACGCGGTCGGCGTGGTCGTGGAAGATGTGGAAGTTGAGCGCGGCGAGGAGGGCGTCGCGGAGGGTGT
Source organism: Opitutaceae bacterium (assembly GCA_035415285.1). Classification (GTDB taxonomy): domain Bacteria; phylum Verrucomicrobiota; class Verrucomicrobiia; order Opitutales; family Opitutaceae; genus CAJCBL01. Next base: position 3,115 of record DAOOFR010000158.1, on the reverse strand, counting down.
TCTGCTGGTAAAGAAAACCCGGATTCGTGCCGGGCTGGACGTCGGTCCAGATGCCCCACTCGTCGACGACCATGCCGACCTTCTTCTCGGGATCGAACTGGTCCATCACGGCGAGGTGGCGGGTGATGAGCGTCTCCATCTGCAGGGTGTTGCGCAGGGTGGAAAAGTACTGGTCCTCGCCGAAACCGGTGGAGACGCCCTTGCTGCCCTTCCAGTCGTTGGTGGGCAGGGTGTAGTAGTGGAGGGCGAGGCCGTCCATCTGCTTGCCGGCGATCATCATCATCTTCTCGGTCCAGTCCGTGTCGTCGGCGCTGGCGCCGCAGGCGATGCGCTGGATCTTCACGTCGGCGTAGTTCTTGATGAAGGTGTTGTAGCGGCGGAAATTGTCGGCGCAGAACTCGGGGCGCATGTTGCCGCCGCAGCCCCAGCTCTCGTTGCCGACGGCGATGTAGGGGACTTTCCAGGGCTCGGCGCGGCCGTTCTGGCGGCGGAGGTTGGCCATCGGGGAGTCGGCGGGGGAGGTCATGTACTCGACCCACTCCATCGCCTCCTGCACGGTGCCGCTGCCGACGTTGAGGCAGATGTACGGCTCGATGCCGAGGAGTTCGCACAGGTCGAGGAACTCGTGCGTGCCGAAATGGTTGTTCTCCACGACGCCGCCCCAGTGGGAGTTGAACATCGACGGGCGCTTCTCGCGCGGGCCGATGCCGTCGCGCCAGTGGTATTCGTCGGCAAAACACCCACCGGGCCAGCGCAGCTGCGGGACCTGGAGGTTCCTGAGCGCGGCGAGCACGTCGTTGCGGTAGCCCCGGGTGTTCGGGATGGACGAGTCGGGGCCGACCCAGATGCCCTCGTAGATGCAGTGGCCGAGGTGTTCGGAGAACTGGCCGTAGATGTTCTTGTTGATGACGGGGCCGGGCTTCGCGGCGTCGACGATGAGCTGGGCGTCGGCGGCCGAGGCGAGCGGGGCGAATGCGGCGGCCGCCAGCACGGCCAGAGCGGACAGGAGCGTGGTGCGCATAGGAAGGCGAAGAATGTGTGCGCTCCCGGGCGAAAACCAACCGCCGAGCACTTGACCGTCACGTGGAGCGGGCGCGGAAAGGCGCAGTGGCGGTGCGGCAGTTTGAACCATCCCGGGGGAGCTACCGCGCGGGGGCGGCTCAGAGCACGCGGCCGGCACGGATGGTCTCACGGTACCAGTGGTAGCCGAGCTTGGGGGTGCGGCGTTGCGTGGCGAAGTCGACGTGCACGAGGCCGAAGCGGCTGCGGTAACCCTCGGCCCACTCGAAGTTGTCGAGGAAGCTCCAGTGGTAGTAACCGCTAACCGGATAACCCTCCGCCTTCGCACGCAGGATCTGGCGCAGGTAGGCGCGCGAGTAGGCGATGCGGTCGACGTCGGACACGAGCCCGGAGGCGTCGGCGGCGGCGCTGTCGGAGAGGCCGTTTTCGCTGATGAAGACCGGCAGGTGCGGGGCGTTGTACGCCTCGGAGACGAGCCGGATGCCCCAGTAGGGCGCCTCGGGAATGATGCTCAGCCACGGCAGCCCGCCCTTCGGGTAACCGGCGGGAAGCGCGACGCCCTCGTAACCGCGGCCTTCTGACGACGCCTTGATGTAGCTGCCGGTGTAGCAGTTGAAGCCGAGCGCATCGAGCGGTTGGGCGATGATCCGCCAGTCGCCGTCGGCGACTTCCGGCAGGCGTTCGCGGTGCAGCTCCGCCCACGCGGGATCCCAGCGGCCGTGGAGGAGCGGGTGGAGAATGGCGCCGTTGACGAAGGAGTCGGCGAAGGCCCGCTTCGCCGCCGCAATGTGCTCCGGCGTCTCGACGATCGGCACGCAGCTCTCGAAGTTCTCCGCGCCGGCGATCCGGCAGGGGCGCGGCGAGGCGGCGCGGATCGCCTGGCAGGCGAGGCCGTGGGCGAGCAGGGTGTGGTGGATGATCTGCGACTGCTCGCGTGCGGTGGCCAGCGCGATGCCCGGGGCGTGGGGCGGGGTGCGCCCGACCGCGTAGCCGCTGTAGTAGGCGAAGGTGGCGATCTCGTTGAGCGGCATCCAGCGGTCGATCCGGTCGCCGAGGCGCGAGACCACGGCGCTCGCGTAGGCGGCGAAATCCTGGGCGACCTCGCGGCTTTGCCAGCCGGCGTAGCGGTCCTGCAACGGCTGCGGCAGGTCCCAATGGTAGAGCGTGGCGTGCGGGGTGATGCCGTGCTCGCGCAGGCAGTCGACGAGGCGGCGGTAGAAATCGACGCCCTTCTCGTTCACCGCGCCGCGGCCCTCGGGGATGATGCGCGGCCAGGCGATGCTGAAACGGTAGTGCTTCACGCCGAGCTCGGCCATGAGCGCGATGTCGGCGGCGAAGCGGTTGTAGTGGTCGGCTGAGACGTCGACGGTGCCGCCGTCGGCGATGCGGCCGGGCTGGCGGCAGAAGGTGTCCCAGATGCTGTCGCCGCGGCCGTCCGCGCGGGCGGCACCCTCGACCTGGATGGCGGCGGTGGCCACGCCCCATTCGAAGTCGGGCGGCACCGGCGAGGCGCCGCTGTCGTTACGGGACGCGGGGGCGGTGCCGGGGTGCTCGGTGGTGGTGGATGCTGAGGCGGCGGACGAGAGCACGGGCATGGCGAGGGCGGCGGCGGTGAGACCGAGGCCTTTGGTGAGGAAGCTGCGACGGGTGGTACTGGCGGGATGAGAGGCGGACATGGCGGGGAGTCGAACTAGGGATGCGGCACCCAGAGCGCGAGAGAACGGGACAGCGAGTGGGACCGGGGGTGCGGCGCGCGAGAGAGGGCGGGAGTCAGAGAGTCCGGTCGAAGACCGGACCTACCGCGACACGGAGGTCGGGACGGCGGGTAGGACCGGTCTCCGACCGGTCGCGACGGCGAAAGAACTGGAACTCGGGCGGAGCCTGGAAGTCAGGTCGGAGACCGGATCCACGGGGACATTGAGCGCAGAACGGCGATGGGGTGGCGGGTGGGACCGGTCTCCGACCGGTCGCGATGGGCACGAGAGGCGGAGTGGAGCGCGTCGCCGTGGGTAGCGGTGGAGTCGCGGAGGTCCGGTCGAAGACCACAGCCATCCCATAGGCGAGGGCATTGAGGGGGCTGGGCGGGAGGATGGTT
>DAOOFR010000157.1:0-8168 GCA_035415285.1 Opitutaceae bacterium | reverse complement strand
GAAACCAGTCGGCCAGGCCGTAGTGGGTGAGCAACAGCGCGCGGTTGAGGGCGAGCAGGGCGGCGGGATCGGCGTAGTCGATGGTGGCGTCGCCGTGCGGGCTGGGGCGGAGGAAGCGGACGAGATCGGGCGCGTGGGCGCAGAGCGCGGCGAAATCGTAGCGGTCGCGGTGGCGGTTGCGCGGGTGCAGGCCGGGCTTGGCGGAGGGAGAGGGAGGCTGGGGCGGGGTGGCCATCGGTGGAGGCGAGGATTAGGTCGAAAGGGGCGGATAGGTCGAATGGGAAGAATGGGCCAGCTCGCGGCCGGGCTTGCGCGGGGCGGCGATCCGTGTAGGCGATACGGGGATGAGTTTCTCGTTCCTGGCGGTTTTCCTGACCACGCTGTTCATCGCGACGATCACGCCGGGGCCGAGCATGCTGCTGGCGCTCAACCACGGGATCTGCTTCGGCTGGCGGCGTTCGCTCGCGACGGCGTGGGGCAACGTGGTCGCGACGGCGTTGCAGTGCGTGGTGTCCTTCGCCGGGCTGGGCTTCATCCTCGCGCAGGCGGCGTGGGTGTTCGCGGCGATCCGCTGGGCGGGCGCGGCGTACCTGGTCTACCTCGGGGGGCGGTTGTTGTTCGGCCCGGTGGATATGGTGGCGGACGGCGCGGCGGTGCAGGGCGCGAGGCCGCGGCGCAGCCTGTTCCGCGAGGCGTTCATCGTGACGGCGAGCAACCCGAAGGCGGTGTTCTTCTTCTCGTCGCTGTTTCCGCAGTTCTTCGTCGACGGGCAACTGACGCCGGGCAAGGCGGCGCTGCTGTGCGGGTCGACACTGGCGACGACCTTCGGCTGCATGATGCTCTACGCCACGGCGGGGCAGCGCATCCAGGGGCTGTTCCGGCGGGCGCGGTTCCGGACCGTGTTCCAGCGCGGCGTGGGCGCGACGCTGGTGGGGTTCGGCGCGGGGCTGGCGCTGGAGCGGAAATAGACCGACAGGTCCGATAGGACCTTTGGGTCGAACGGGGGGGGCGGCCGAACGAGCGCTACGGCTTTGCCGGCGCCAAGTGGCCGGCGGCGACGGCGCGGGCGATCTCCCGCTCGGCCTCGGCCCAGAGGGCGGCGCAGCCTTCGGCGGCGTGGCGGTTGCGGGCGAGTACCCGATCGGCGGTGACGCCGTGCCGGCGCCAGGCGGCACCCTCGGTCGCGTTGTTGAGGAAGATCGGGAGCACGCGGTCCATGGCGTGGGCGTACTTCGCCTCGGCGGTGGTGCGGGCCTCGAACTCATCCCAGAGCGCGCGGTAGGCGGCGGCCTGGTCGGCGGGCAACAGCGGGAAGAGGCGGTCGGCGGCGCGGGCCTCGCGCTCGTGCTGGGTGGCGGCGCCGGCGGTGTCGTAGGCGAAGGTGTCGCCGGCATCGATTTCCACGAGGTCGTGGATGAGGAGCATCTTCACGACGCGGAGAAGATCGACGGCCGTGTTGGCGTGCTCGGCGAGGAGGACGGCCATCATGGTGACGTGCCAGGCGTGCTCGGCATCGGTTTCCTGGCGACGGCCGCGGATGGTGTAGTTCTGGCGGCGGATCTCCTTGAGCTGGTCGATCTCGAGGAGGAAGGCGAGTTGCTGGGCGAGGCGGTCCATGGCGTGTGGAAGACGGAAGAGGAGCGAAATGTGGAAAGCTGGAGAACTGGAAACGGAGGGCGGAAGCGGAGCAATCCGGAGAATCTGGAACTCAGGAAATCAGGAACGGAAGGGGAGACTTGGAACGGCGTAGAATCTGGAACTCAGCGTAGACGCGCGCCGGGGCGCGGCCTTGCGGGAAAGCGACAATGCTGAGCGAGCGGGGCGGAGAGTGACCATTCTGCCGTGCGGCAGAACACGGATCGGCACGGATGGTCGCTGGATGATCCGTGTTCATCCGTGGAATCCGTGGTTTCAGGTTCATGTTACTTGAGAGAAAATCAGGAAGGGAAACGGAGCAGAGGAGGAGAATGTGGAAATCAGGGAATCAGGCGCGGAAGGGTGGGCGACGGTGGAGGCGCAAAGATCGGACTGATCGGCCGGAGGCGGAAACAACCCGGCCCGGGCGGGAGCCCGGGCCGGGGAAAGCAGGAGCGGAGGGGCTGATGCCGAATCGCTGCGCGATCCAGCTACGGGGAACCTCAGCGGTCGTTGTAGCCTTTCGGGTGCGACTCGTGCCACTTCCAGGCGGACGCGACGATGGGCTCGATGGTCTTGAACTCGGGTTCCCAGTTGAGCTCGGCGCGGGCCTTGGTGGCGTCGGCGTAGAGGGCGGGCGGATCGCCGGCGCGGCGGGGGGACTCGTGCACGGGGACCTTGCGCCCGGTGACCTGCTCGACGGCGCGGATGACTTCGCGCACCGAGGTGGGTGTGCCGGTGCCGAGGTTGTAGAAGAAGCCGGCGCCGGGCGTGGCGAGCTTGGGGAAGACGGCGATGTGGGCGCGGGCGAGATCGTCGACGTGGACGTAGTCGCGCAGGCAGGTGCCGTCGGGGGTGGGGTAGTCGGTGCCGAAGAGCTGGAGCGCGGGGCCGCGGCCGGTGGCGGCGTCGATGGCGAGCGGGATGAGGTGCGTCTCCGGTTTGTGGTCCTCGCCGATGGTGCCGTCGGCGGCGGCGCCGGCGGCGTTGAAGTAGCGGAAGGCGGCGAAGGAGAGGCCGTGGGCGCGGGCGAGGTTCTTGAGGGCGTTCTCGACGTCGAGCTTGGTCTGGCCGTAGGGGTTGATCGGGGCCTGCGGGGTGGCCTCGGTCATGGGCAGGGTGGGCGGCACGCCGTAGGTGGCGCAGGTCGAGGAGAAGACGAACTTCTTCACGCCGGCCTTGAGCATCGCGCGCAGGAGCTGGAGGGTGGCGACGGTGTTGTTGAAGTAGTATTTGAGCGGGTCGGTGACGGATTCGCCGACGTAGGCGAAGGCGGCGAAGTGCATGACCAGCTCGATCTGCTCGGCGGCGAGGATGCGCGCGAGCGCGGTCTCGTCGCCGAGGTCGCACGAGTGGAAGGGGATTGCCGGGGCCACGGCGGCGCGATGGCCGTAGACCAGACTGTCGAGCACGACCGGGCGATGCCCGGCGGCCGCGAGTTGGCGAACACAGTGACTGCCGATGTACCCGGCTCCGCCGACGACGAGGACGTTCATGGAGATGCGGGAAACTTTTATTGCCTCGCGGGCCGGAGGCTAGGCAATCTTTCGGCTTTTTCCGGCGCGGCCCCAGCGCTATCGCCTTTCTTCCGCATCATGAACCTCAGCCGCATCGTCATCACCGGCGTGGGCCTCACGGCCCCGAATGGCAACAACCTCACCGAATTCCGCCAGGCCCTGCTCACGGGGCGTTCCGGTGTGGAGTGGTTCGATACGCGCCACATGGGCAAGGTGCTGGCGGGCGTGTGCAAGTTCGAGGCGACGCGGTACCAGACCCGCAAGGAGCTGCGCATCGGCACGCGGGCGGGCAGCGTGAGCATCTACAGCGCCCACGAGGCGGTGAACGATTCCGGCATCGCCTGGGACAAGGTCGACAAGGGCCGGGTGGGCATCTACCTCGGCATCACCGAGCACGGCAACGTGGAGACGGAGAACGAGATCGCCAGCCTCGCCACGTTCAACAACGACACCAAATTCTGGTCGCACTACCACAACCCCCGCACGGTGGCCAACAACCCCGCCGGCGAGGCGTCGCTCAATCTCGGCGTGACCGGCCCCGCCTACACGCTCGGGGCGGCCTGCGCGGCGGGCAACCTCGGTCTCATCCACGCCGCGCAGATGCTGCGGCTGGGCGAGGTCGACTTCGCCTTGGCCGGCGGCGTGAGCGAGAGCATCCGCTCCTTCGGCATCTTCGCGGCGTTCAAGAGCCAGGGTGCGCTCGCCCACCACGTCGATCCCACGAAGGCCAGCCGGCCGTTCGACAAGTCGCGCAACGGCATCGTCGTCTCCGAGGGCGGCTGCCTCTTCGCGATGGAGCGGCTCGAGGACGCGGTCGCCCGCGGCGCGAAGATCTACGGCGAGATCGCCGGCTACGCGGTCAACTCCGACGCCACCGACTACGTGCTGCCCAACCCCGTGCGCCAGGCCGAGTGCATCCGCCTCGCGATCAGGAACTCGGGGCTCGCGCCCGAGCAGATCGACATCCTCAACACGCACGCCACCTCCACGCCGCTGGGCGACGTGCAGGAGTGCCAGGCCGTGGCCTCGGCCTTCGAGGGGCACCAGCTGCCGCACATCAACAACACCAAGGGCTTCATCGGCCATGCGATGGGGGCGGCCGGCAGCCTCGAGCTGGCGGGCAACCTGCCGTCGTTCGGCGATCTCGTCGTGCACCCGACGATCAACGTCGACGACCTCGACCCGCAGTGCGCGCTGCCCACGCTCGTGCTCAACCAGCCCAAGAAGGTTAAACGGGTTGACGCCATTCTGAACAATTCCTTCGGTATGCTCGGAATCAACTCCGCGCTGATCGTGAAGCGCTATTCCGCCTGAATCTCATGACGAACGACGATATCAAGAAGCTGGTCACTGAAATCATTGCCGACATCGCTCCCGACGAGGACCTCAGCGGCCTCAAGCCGGACGTGCGGCTGCGCGAACAGCTCCAGCTCGATTCGATGGACTTCCTCGACATTGTGATGGAGCTGCGCAAGCGCCATGGCATCGAGGTGCCCGAGGCCGACTACATGCAGCTCGCCACCCTCGACAGCTGCGCGGCGTACCTCGGCCCGAAGTTCGCCGCCAAGGGCCTCTGAGCCCGGCGATCCGCCGATTACTTCCGCAAACGACAAGGCCCGGCCGCAAAGCCGGGCCTTGTTGTGTCCCCGGGCGCCGCCGCCCGCCCGGGGCCGGTGGTGGCGCGGCGGCCGGCGCCGGCCCGCAAGCAAGCTTGCCCGCGCCGCCGGGTTGGCCCTGTATCGGACCCGCGCGAACATTGCACCCATGCCGATCAAGCTAGCCATTGTGGAGGATCAGGAACTGTTCCGGCGGCTGCTCGTCGGGCTCTGCACCACGCAGTTCGGCTTCACGGTGGTGTGCGATGCCGGATCGAAGGCGGAGGCGTTGGAGCGGGTGCCCGCGGCCAACCCGGAGGTGCTCCTGCTCGACCTGCATCTGCCCGACGGCGACGGCCTCGATGTGGCGAAACGACTCTACGAACTGCTGCCGGACCTGAAAGTGGTGGCGCTGACCTCGCTGCACGACGAGGTGACGATCCACCGCATCCGCGCGATGGGGGTGCAGGGCTTCGTCGACAAGAACGTGCAGAAGCCGGAGGTGCTGCGCAACGCGATCGAGGAGGTGGTCTCCGGGCGGGTTTTCTTCGCCGAGGTGGTGCAGCAGGTGCAGCAGGCGATGCGCAACGACCCGCAGTCCTTCACGAAGATTCTCAGCGATCGTGAGCAGCAGCTGTTGCAGTTGCTCGGGCGCGGTTTGTCCAACGAGGAGGCTGCGGCGCAGATGGGGTTGACGGCGTGGACGGTGCACTCGCACCGGCGCAACATCATGAAGAAGCTCGGCGCCTCCACGCAGGCCGAGCTGATGCGGTACGCGCTGCGCAAGGGCTTCGTGCGGCAGGACAGCTCGCAGTTCTAGGGCGCAGCAGGGGCGTGGCCGCGCGGCGAACATGCCGCCTGCTCGGGCCCGGTGGCGCGCACGGCCGGGCGGCTTGGCGGCCGCTGGGCTGATCCGCGCGGAGGCGCTTGCCCCGGGGGAGGGAGGGCAGGTCAGTTCTCGCCGGCCCGGCCGGTGTCGGCGCGGGAGTCGCCGAGCAGGCGAATGCGGTTGCGGGCGGCGGTCTGGAGGGCGTCGACCAGTTGGCTGACCTCGGGGCGGGCGGAGCGGATCGCGTCCTCGGTTGTGCGGGCGGCGCGGATTAGCTGCTCGTCGCGCGCGATGATCCCGAGCGAGGCGATACGGTGCGCGTGGTGGCGGGTCGCTTCGGTCTCGGTGCGGCGCCAGCTGGTGGCGAGCGCCGCCGCCTCGACATCGAGTTCCCGTTGCAGGCTGCGGGCGATCTCGCCGGTGAGCGCCAGTTGGGCGAACAACCCTTCGCCAAGGGCCGGTGCGGGCGCGGCGGGCGGGGGTGCCGGTGTCGGGCCGGGGCGGTTGTCTCCCGGCTGCTGGATACAGGCCGCGAGCAGGCCGGCCAACCGCGACTGGGCGATCGGTTTGGGCAGGAAGGCATCGGCGCCGGCGGCGAGCACCTGCTCCTCGGTCGTGCGGGTGGCGGCCGCGGTGGTGGCGACCAGGAAGACCCGGCGGGCGCGGTTCTCGGCGCGGATGCGGCGGATCAGGTTCAGCCCATCCAGACCGGGCAGGTCCAGGTCCACGAAGGCCAGCTGGTGGGCACGGGTCTGGAGGAGCAGGTGGGCGCTGGGACCGTCCGCGGACTCCTCGACCTTGCAACCGAGGCGCTCGAGCTGGTCGCGCAGGATGAGCCGGTTGAACGACTGGTCGTCGATCACGAGGACGCGGAGTGCCGCGGCATCGGCCGGGGCCGGTGGGCGCTCCGGCGTCGGGATGGTGTCCACAAGGGCGAGGGGGATCGTGAGGCGGAACTTGGCCCCGAGGCCGATCTGGGAGTCGACATCGGCTTCGCCGCCAAGCAGGGAGGCGAGGTCGCGGACGAGGGCCAGACCGACGCCGTACCCGCGGGTGGCCTCGGTCTCGCCGGCGGTGCGCCCGCGGGAGAAACGTTCGAAGATGTGCTCCTGATCGGACGGGGCGATGCCGGGGCCGGTGTCGGCCACGGTGAAGGTGACGGTGAGCTGGTTCTGGACCTGGGTGCGGCGGCGGACCGAGAGCCGCACGTCGCCGCCGCGCGCGTAGCGGGCGGCGTTGGCGGTGAAGTTGACGAGCACCTGCCGGATCCGGTGTTCGTCGCCGACGAGTTGCTGGGGGATCTCGGGATCGACCGACCAGCTGATGCGGCCGCCTGCCTCCTCAACCTGGAGACGGAACATCTCGGTGATGTCGGCGACGAGCGTCCGGGGCTCGAACTGCTGGGGGGCGAGCTCGATCCGGCCGGCCTCGATGCGGGCGAGGTCGAGCACGTTGTCGACGACGGAGCTGAGGTAGCCGGCGCAGGCCTTCAGCGAGCGGGCGAGCTGTCGCGAATCGTCGCGCGGATGTTGCTGGGCGAGCATCGTGGCGAGACCGATGACGCCGTTGAGCGGGTTGCGGATCTCGTGGTTGATGTGCGAGAGGAACTCGGTCTTGGCGGCGTTGGCGGCGGCGAGTTCGCGGGTGCGTTGGGCGACGAGCGCCTCGAGCTGCTCGCGGTGGCGGCGCGCGAGGCGCAGCCGGGTGAGAAACACCACGCCGGAGAAGAGCACCAGGCCGAGCGCGTAGCCGACATACGCCGGCGCCGAGCGCCACCAGGGCGGCCGCACCGTGAACGGCAGGGCGGCCGCGGGCGAGGTGCGGCCGAGGGCGTCGATGGCCCGGGCCTCGAACCGGTAGGTGCCGTCCCGCAGCCCGCGGAAGACGCGCGAGGGCACCTCGCCCAGGGGGACCCAGTCGTCGTCGAAGTCGCAGAGACGGGATTCGAGATGGACCCGCTGCCCCAGGCGACCTGAAGGAACGGAGACGTCGAAACGCAGCCCGTGGTTCTCGAAACCGACGTGCGCGGCCGCGGGTGCCAGGGGGCGGGCGCTGTGGCCGTCCGCGGCGAGCTGGAGCGCGGCGATGCGGGGCGGCTGGGGCGGGTTGTCCGCCAGTGTGCCCGGGCTTTCGATGCGGACCACCCGGCCGGGGAGGCCGAGCCAGAACACGCGGGCGGGGCCGGCGGGGCCGGCCTCGGAGAGCAGGGCGGACGGCGCCCCCTCCACCGGCAGCGGCGGCAGCCGCACGAGTTCGCAGGAGAGGCCCTCGGCGGTGGGTTGCAGGCGGGCGATGCGGACCTGGAAGGGGAACCGGTCGCGCTGGCTCACCGCGAGCCAGACGGTGTGGTCGGGCTCGCCGGGCGAGATGGCGTGCACCCGCATATTGGTGACGCCGGGAAGCGGGAGAAACCGGTCGCCGGCGTCGGTTCGCAGCGCCAAGCCCGTCTCGGTGACGACCGCGACATGGGGGCCGACGTGGATCAGCCGGGGCGGTGTGGTGCCGCCGGGGCGGATGCTGTGGCGGTAGTTGCGGACGGCCGGTTTCCCCTCCGCGATCTGGGCGGGGGTCGAGATGCGGAAAACCCCGGCG
>DAOOFR010000156.1:1458-8219 GCA_035415285.1 Opitutaceae bacterium | reverse complement strand
TCCGCTCTCCGTTCCCGCTTTCCTGATTTCCACATTCTACTCCGCGATCCTTCCGTCCCTCCTCCTTCCGCCCATCTCGCAGGCGCTCCTGCGCCGTAGATTCTGCCGAACGGCAGAACGCCCACCGTCTACCGCCCACCGTCCACCGGCCACTGCCAATCGTCCGATCTCGTGGGCGCTCCGGCGCCGATGATTCCTCCATCAAGCGAAGAACGCCGTCCTCCGTTCCTGATTTCCTGAGTTCCAGATTCTTCCCCGAAAACCCTCAGCCGCCGTCATCCTTTCGCCTTCTCACCGCTGACCCGGCGGGCGCAGCTTCGGCATCGTGGCCTCACCGGGTGCACTGATCCCGTCGCGCGAGCACACCAGTGCCACCGTCCGCCAGAGGATTCGCAGGTCGAGCCACAGCGTGCAATGCTCGGCGTACCAGGCGTCGAGCTGCAGCCGCTCGTCCCACGAGGTGGCGTTGCGGCCGTGGATCTGCGCCCAGCCGGTCAGCCCGGGCCGCACGTTGTGCCGCTTCGCCTCCTCGGGCGTGTAGTAGTCGAGATACTCCACCAGCAACGGTCGCGGCCCGACCAAGCTCATCTCGCCGCGCAGCACATTCCAGAGCTCCGGCAATTCGTCCAGGCTCGACGCCCGCAGACGGCGGCCGAACTCCGTGAGCCGCTCGGCATCGGCCAACGGCCGACCATCCGGGCCGCAGGCGTCGCGCATCGAGCGGAACTTCACCACCGTGAAGATCCGCCCGCCCCGCCCCGGGCGTGGTTGCCGGAAAAGCACGGGCGAACCCAGCTTCACCCGCACCGCAATCGCCAGCCCCAGCAGCAACGGCGAGAGCACGAGCAGCAGCACCAGCGCACCGCAGAAATCGAGGAGACGCTTCGCTCCGGAGGAGCGAAGACGGACGGCAGCCGACGGAGGACAGACAGCGGTCATCCGATTCAAGTGTCTCATGCGCCAGAAAACGGCTCTGGCTCCGCCATCATTTTCCCGAGCATGCGGCCCACCGAATCGCACTCCGTAAGCAAGGCCGCCGCGCGTTGCTCGGGCAGGTAGCCATACGCCGCGGCCCGCAGGATCCAGTGCCATGTCTCGTTTAGCTCGCCATCAGAATCCGTCAGTTTCGAAACGAAATGCGCCACATATCTACGCTTCGCCCAAGCTTCGGCGATGTTCGCCCCAATTGAACGCGACGAGCGCCGGACCTGATCGGTGAGGGAGTAGAGTTCCTCGCGCGGCCACGCCTTCGACTCCGCAAAGATCGCCAAGTCCAACGCACAAGCCGCCTGGTAGACACGAAGCTGCAGGAAGCTCTCGATCCGTTCACTCATCGATTTCACATCTTCGATACCCCACAAGCCGACCTCTGTCATCCTTCTTCGCACCGTCCTCCGCTCCCCACTCGGAGGCGCATCGCGCCGTAGATTCTGCCGAACGGCAGAACGCCCTCCGTCCTCCATCCTCCGTCTTCCGCCCTCCGCGCTCCGTTCCTGATTTCCTGAGTTCCAGATTCTACTCCGAGATCGTTCCGCCGTCCTCCATCATCCTTCCGCGGTCCGTCCTCCGCCCTCTGTCCTCCGCCGGCCGCCCTCCGTCATTCCGCAACGCGCAGCGTCGCCTCGGCGGCCTCGAGCCAATCGCCATCGAACTGCCGCGTCGCGACCAGGCCGACCACGACATACCGCGCCGTCGCCGGCGCGGTGTCGGCCAGCGTCATCCGCCGCCACGTGCTCTCGCCCTTCGGCAACATGGTTGCACGGTACTCGCCCACCAACTTTCCGGCGGCGTCGACGAACGCCAACGTGAGCGCGGCATCGTTTCCGGGACTGCTCCGCCCGCGCATCTGGACTTCCGCGACACAAAGCTCCCCCGGTTGCACGGGCTGCGCCTGCGTCACCTGCGTGTCCCACGCGCCCTCCACGCGCAGGATGCGCCGGCCAAGTATCCGGGATCCCAGCGCAACGCGGCCCTGCTCCGTCGGCGCGGCCCGCACCTCCCAGCCCGCCGGGATGTCGCCGGAGCGCGGGTGCAGGAAGTCCGGTTGGAGCCCGCCCGGGGCCGCATCGCCGAACCAGCCGTTCGCGAGCCGCTCGGGGGCGCCCGCGAGCCGGTTCTTCGCGTACGCGACCGCCAACGCCGCCCAGTGCGCCGGCACCGGCTCGCCCGCGATCGTGAGCTCCGCCAGCGCCGCCAAGGGGGCGACCCGGTCGCGGCGCCCGAGCGACGCCAGCAGGCCCGGCACGGGATCGTTGCGCAGCAGAAAATCCGCGCCACGGGTTGCGAGCGCTGGCGCCTCGCCCCCCGTCGCCGCGGCGAGCGCGCGGTTGAACGCGGCCCGCGCCCGCAGCCAGCCCACCAGTCTCGCGCCCAGTTCGGCCGCGGGGAGCGTCTCCGCCGCGGGCGCCGCCAGTTCGCGCCGCAGCCCATCGAACGTCCCCGCCGCCTCCGTCACCGCAAATGCCCGACTCGTGAGGGAAACACGCTCGAAGTAGCGAGGAGCGAGGAGTGAGGAGTCAGGAGACCGGCTACCGGAGACAGCATCCGGCGCCCACCTTCCGCCATCTACCATCTGCCTTCCGTCCTCTGCAGACCGTGCACCGCCACCCCTCTCGGAGGCGCACCGCGCCGGCGAATCCCGGAGGTTCTGCCTCGGCACGAATGCCGAACGGCAGAACGCCCTCCGCTCTCCGTTCCCGCTTTCCTGATTTCCACATTCTACTCCGCGATCCTTCCGCCCCTCCGCCTTCCGCCCATCTCGCAGGCGCTCCTGCGCCGTAGATTCTGCCGAACGGCAGGACGCCCACTGCCCACCGTCCACCGTCCTCTGCCCTCCGTTATCTGCCATCTCCCGCGCCTCATCCAGCAATCCCCGCAGTTCCGCGCAGACCGCCGGCGGAAACAGCAGCACCTGATCCTGCTGCTGGTAGTATTTGATCCACCACGGCGGACCCGGCTGCGCCATCCAGACCTCCTCGCACCGCGCGAAGAAGCGCCGCATCGGCTCCGCGGCCGGACCGTACCAGCCGCCGAAAAAGTCGTCCGCCAGCTCCGCCACGGGGCGGTCCGGCTCCCAGAGCAGCTGCGCCAGAATCCAGACCTTGAACGCATCGAAGCCCGCGTGCGGGCCCGTGTCGGCGATGTAGCCGCGCGCCCCCCGCCACCAGCCCTCGCGCACCGCCTCGGCCAGCGCCGCATGCGGCACCCGCGGCACCACAAACGCGCTCCCGTACGCGTACTCCCACAGCCCGTAGGCGCGCACGCCCGACCGGCCCCAGCGCGTCATCAGCTCCAGGTCCGCGGCGCGATACGCCCGGTCGTAGAACTGCGTGCGATCCGTCGTCACGTACGGCACCACCCGCGCGTCGACAGGGAACGGCGGCGGGTTCTCACACCAGAAATACGCCAGGCAGCCGAGGTACCGGTTCGGCGCGCCGCCCGGCGTGCGCCCCAGCGCCTCCGCCGCGCGGTTCATGAAGCCGAAGACCAGCGGCGAGTAGTCCGGCATGCCGCGGAAATACCGCAGCGGCTCCACCGCGGCCCGCGTGCCCGCGCCTTGGTCGAAGCGCACCGTGTCGTTCATCCCGAGCGCGAAGCTCGCCCGACCCGCGTCCCGCGCGAACGCCTCCGCTGCGCGCGCCGCGGCGTGCTCCGCCACGTCGGCCCGCGCGAGGTCCGGCTGCCAATGGTAGTCGCTCCCGCCCAGCGGACGTCGCCGCGCCCCATCCACCAGTCCGAACCACTCCGGGTGCGTGTCGTACAACTCCGGCGGAAAGACCCGCGTGAGATTGTGGCTGTATTCGAGCCGTTGGCGCAGGCCGTTGCGGCGCGCCCAGTCCCGCCCCGCCGCGTCGTAGAGGCCCGTGATCTCGCGCGACACGTAGGCCGGCTCGCGCACCACCGCGAGGTCGGGCAGCGTCCAGGCGGCGCGCCACGGGATCACCTCGCCCAGCGCGCCCGGCGCATACCAGCGCGCCCCGCCGTAGCGTTGCAGCAGCCAGGAGACGGCGAACGGCGTGGCCTCCGGGGTGGCGGCCTCGATGTAGACCCGGCCGCCGCGAGTGCGGAGCCGGAAGCCGTCGGGCCCGATTTCGCCTGCCGCCGGCGCCAGCAGATCCTTGGCGGGTCGCAACGCCGGCAGGGTCCGCGCCGCCGCGTGCGTCCGGCCCACGAAAAAGCCCGCGCCCTGCCCCACCGGTTCCACGCGCACCGGCCAGTCCAGCCCCGACATCACCCCGAGCACCCGCGCCAGCTCCTCGGCCGCGAGCCGCTCGTCCGGCGCCGCGTCGGCCGCCACGTACACCGGCAGCAACGCCCGACCGTCCGCATACACCGGCACCTCCGCCCGCAGCACCGCCCCGAGGGCGAGCAGACACACGACAGAAAGGTGCCGGAGGCGGATCATGGGATGATCCTGAGAAGCGCAGTTGGAGCCGACAAAAGACAACGAAGAGAACGAAATGTGAACGAGGTGGTTAAGGAGTGCCTGTGGCCGGTCATCATCTGGCAGGTGAAGGGAGGTTCCCCGGGGCGTGAGGTCACCGACCTCCCTTGGTCCGCAGTGCCTTTGTTTCCTTCGTTGCCTTCTGTCGCGTCCGACTTCGTTTCGGTCTCAACCGCGCCGCGCCCGCTCCCGCCGCGAGACAAAGAGAAACACCCCGCCGAGCGTCGCCAGCGCGGCCACGGGCGCCAGCGCAGCGGTCCCGCGGGCCGCCGTGAGCCACAGCCAGCCGACCGCCACCATCGCCGCCGCCCAGCCCGCGTAGAGTTCGCTCACCAGCCGGTGTTTCCAGCCCGTCAGCACGAGCCGCTGGTAGAGATGGCTGCGGTGCGCCTCCCACACCTTCTCGCGCTTGAGCAGCCGCCGCACGAAGGTCAGGAAGCCGTCGCCGACAAACGGCCACACCGCCAGCGCGGCAAACACCGGCCAGCGCGCCGCGAACTCCGGGGCCTCGCGCACCGCCACCAGCGGCACCACGGCGAAGAGGAAGCCGAGAAACGCGCTCCCCACGTCGCCCATGAAGATCTTCGCGGGCGACCAGTTGTGCACCAAAAACCCCGCGCAGCCGCCCGCCAGCACCACACCGAGCAGCGCCGCGGTGGGCGCACCGAGGCACGCACCCGCCACCGCCCAGCCCAGGCCCGCGACCACGCCCTGCACGCCCGCGATCCCGTCGATGCCGTCCATGAAATTGTACACGTTCGTCAGACCCACGATCCACAGCAGCGTGAGCCCCGTGCCAGCGACCGTGCCGAGCGGATACTCGCCCGCCAGCGGCACGCCGAGCCGATCGAACGCCCCCACCGCCCACACCACCGCGCCCGCCGCCGCGAAGTGGCAGGCGAACCGCAGCCCCGCCCCGAGCGAGCGGAAGTCGTCGCGCAGGCTGATCGCCGCGATGAACAGCGCCGCCGCCAGCACCACAAGAATGGCGGATGGCTGAAGGAGGATGGCCGATGGGCCCCCCGGCGGGAGAACCGCAGCGATCAACTCCTCCGCTCCGCCCACCGCCGACCGCCCACCGTCCACCGTCCACTGCCGACCGGTCACCGGCGCCTGGTCACCGGCAACCGGCAACCGTCCACCGCCCACCGCCCACTGTCCACCGTCCACTGCCGACCGCCCCCCGTCCACCGCCGCGTACACCGCGACCGCGAGGCTGATCGCGACGACAAAGCCGATCCCGCCGCCGCGCGGCGTCACGCGCGTGTGCGAGCTGCGTTCGTTCGGCCGGTCGAGCAGACCGATCTGCGGCGCCAGCCGGATGAGCTGACCCACCAGCAGCCAGGTCGCCAGCGCCGTCGCGACGCCGAAGCCGGCCGCGGGCAGAAGCAGCGAAAGGGAGTTCATGGGGAGGGATTGAGAAAAGAGTGTATGTGGAAATCAGGGAATCAGGAACCCGTAGCCGGGGGCGCTGACCCCGGCGGACCGATACCAGCGTTTCCACGCTCCTCCGCCCGTCGCGCGATGGTCTCCAACGCCATCGGTGCGACGTTCAGGCGAGCAAACGCAGGCAGGCGAGACGAAGCTCGGGCGCTTTGTGCGACGCGGCATCCCACACCACCGACAGCTCGACGGCGAAGTACGCATGGGCCAGCACATCGCGAAAACCGGTGATTTGCCGCCACGGCACACCGGGTTCGCGCTCCGTCCATTCCACCGGCACCGCCTTCACCGCTTCACCGCTTCACCGACGATCTCGAACTGCCGGATGACCGCATCGCGGGTCTTGGCATCGGCGGCAAAGGCCACGGTATCGTAACCTGCGATATAGCGGGCGATCGCATCGCACGCCTCCACGATATCCTGCAGCCGATCGGCCGGGTTACGCGGCATGACGCAGTTCCGGCTCGATCGCCCGCCACAGGCGCGGCGGGCAGGCGCTACGGGAAAGGAGGTCGACCCGCCCGCCCAATCGATCTTCCAAGAGCTGGCGGACACCCATGAACTGGTCGAAACCGGGCTCGCCCACGAACTCGACGACAAAATCCCAGTCGCTGTCCGGCCGGGCATCGCCACGCGCGCGCGAACCGAAAAGCAGCAACTCGCGCACGCCCAGCCGGGCCAACTCACCCTGCACAGGGTGAAGCAACGCAGTGATTGCAGTCGGTGCCGGAGGCATGCGGTTCGTTATGCGGACATCCCGACCTCAGTCAATTCGTGCCACCGGCGGTTCAGCACTCGGTCCTCGTCTGCTTCGCCTCCGCATCGGTGTGCATCCGTGTGAATCAGCGATTCCCTTCCTCTCCGTGCGTCGCGC
>DAOOFR010000156.1:0-1358 GCA_035415285.1 Opitutaceae bacterium | reverse complement strand
CGGCAGAGCGCCCTAAGGTTTCGCGTCCCGCGAAACCTCTCGCAAAACCTCCGGCATGGTCTCGCGCAGGGTGTGGCGCGGCCTCCAGCCGAGTTCGCGCTGCAGTTTCGCGGAGGTGTACCAGGCGTTGCCGGTAAGCTTCGCCAACGCATCCGAATCGAAGACAAACCGCCGCCCGCGCAGCCGGCCGATCAGATCGCCCACGCGCCCCAGCACACGCAGGAACCACAGCGGCATCGTCCAGCGTGGCACCTTCCGGCCCGCCGCCGCGCAGATCCATTCGAAGAGCTGCCGGGTCGAGAACGGCTCGTTGTCGGCGACGATGAAAACCTGTCCCTTGGCCGCCGGGTGTTCCGCCGCCAGCAAGGCCGCCGCGATCACGTCGTCCACATGCACCATCGAGCGTTTGTTGCCCACCTCCGGCAACGGCGGGAACCGCCCGCGCCGCACCGCCGCGATCATCTTCTCGAGGTTGCCCTTCGGCGTGGGCCCGTAGACGAGGCATGGACGCAACACCACCGGGTGCGGCACGTGGCCGCCCTCCAGCACCAGCTTCTCCGCCGCGCGCTTCGATTGCCCGTACGGCGTGTCGGGCGGAGCCGAGCAAAGCTCGTCCATCGGAGTTGGAACCATTCTGCCGTACGGCAGAAAACACAGATGAACACGGATGCCCGAGCCTCCTCCGTTCCTGCTTTCCTGATTTCCACATTCCGGTCCGCCCGTTCCGCGTTCCGCGTTTCCGGTTTCCGGTTTCCGGTTTCCGGTTTCGCCGCTGTCCCCAGCGGCTTTCACGGTGCTGAACAGCACGAACGCCCGCACGCCGGCGCGCTGCGCGGCCTCGAGCATCCGGCGCGTGCCCTCGGTGTTGATCCGGAAATACTCGGCCTCGTCCTGCGCCACCTCCGCCAAGGCGTGCGCCTTGCCCGCCAGGTGGATGATCGCATCGATCCCGGTCGGCAGCTCGATCGGGGCGTCCGCGGTGAGGTCGGCCACGAGCCAGTCGGTGGACGGTAAGCCGTGGGCAGTCGCCGGTTGATTGGTGGCGGAAGGCGGCAGCGCCGCCTTCTCAGGTTTTGCGGTACGCAAAACCTCCCGATCCAGCCCGATGACATGCCAGTTCGCGGCCTGCGCGGCTGCGGTCATGCGCCGTCCGATGAACCCAGCCGCACCAGTAACCAGAACCGTCTTCATAAACTCAGATCCGCCCCGGGGCGCTCTGCCGTACGGCAGAGCGGCCTAAGGTTTTGCGGCACGCGAAACCTCGCCCGATGAACCCGGCCGCGCCGGTGATGAGGAGGTTTTTCATGAATTCAGCAATACAGCCGGAGTATCAGCCACAGATGCACACAGATGGACGC
>DAOOFR010000155.1:0-8255 GCA_035415285.1 Opitutaceae bacterium | reverse complement strand
GCTAGCGCGCCCGCGCGCCGCTCACACCGCGGGTTTGTTCACCGGGTCGACGTGGTCCGCCGCCCGCCGACGCTTGAGCACCGCGTTGATCTCACCCAAGAGCCGCTCGACGGTCACCGGTTTCGCGAGCACCACATCCGGGGTGGGATCCTCGGCGGTCCCGGTCCAGTGGTCGATGTAGCCGCTGAAAAGGATGAAGGGGACCGAGGCCAGTTCGGGCAGGCTGGTGCGCAGCTCCCGCAGCAACGCCGCGCCGTTCATCCCGGGCATGTTGTAGTCGCTCAACACGAGATCGGGTACGAGGGTCCGCGCAGTGATGAGCGCTTCGGGACCGTCCTCCGCTTCGACGACGCGGAATCCGAAACGCTGCAGCAACGAAGCCAGCGTCCTTCTCGCCCCGACATCATCATCTACCAACAAGATTGTGGTACCCATGCCTTCTCCTCCAAGGGCGCGAATCTCCACTGGATTGGAGCCGGAGGCAAGTATGGTTGTGGTCGCAGCGAAAAGCTTTCTGCTGCGCGCGGGGGGACATCCTCGCTTCGAAGGCGGGCTCAACGGTAAGTGACCGGTCGGCCGAGGTAATTGAGCATCCAGATCTCCTTCCAGACGCGGTAGCGTCCCTCGGTCGAGATCTTGCCATACTCCTCGCGGTCATGGTGGGGGAGCAGGAAACCAAGCTCGGTGTTCACCTTCTCGAGCTGTCCCTGTTGCCGGTTGAGATCGTCGAGCGGTTCCGTGGTCCACGGTTGCATGGCGTCCCCGGCACGCTCCAGCCGCCGCCGATGCCTTGCGACCAGGCGCCTGATGTTCCGCATCCATGGCCGCCGCTCGACCATCCAGTTCTCCGGGTAGAAGCCGCCAAACGGCAGATGGAGATTGTCGGTCACGTAGCGCACATCGTCCGCGGTGCGGGAGGACAAGGTGCAGCAGAGCGCGATGGCACCGCCGGGTTGCGGCAGGAACGCGATCTGCGCCCGGATCTGATTGCTCGCGTCCTGGTAGATGGACAGCCGGAGGAAGGCCCCCGGGGCGATCTCGGACTTGAGCGACTGCACGAGATGAAAGCGCTCGCGCCGCAACCAGTCGCGCAGGGCGAAGAGCCGGCGCTGCGTCGGCCACTCCTCGCCACTGGTGTTGACGACAAACCGGGGGAAGAGCGGGAGCGGACTCAGGCTAAGCGCACGGATGGCGAGCCAATGGTAGACCGACTCGACCAGAAACCACCCCAGGAACGCGACCGCCGCAACCGACCACAACGGTCGGTCGCTCCAGCCCAGCTCGTCGGACAGAAAGGCCACGCCGAGCGAGAAAAGGATCCAGCGCACCCAGCGGTTGGCGATCGTCACAGCCGGCAGCAACACCCGCGAGTTGAGCAGATGCAACAGGAGCGAAATCACCGAGAAGCCGACAATGATCCGACCGATATCCATCGTGAATGATCGCAACAGGCTACCGTTGTGGCTGAAAGCGGGAAATCGCCCAACGAAAACGCCGCCGACTCCAAGGCCGGCGGCGCAGGCAAGTCGGGCGGGCGCTGATCAGCTCAGCCGCACCGGCATGATGACGCAGAGGAAGCTTTCCAACGTCTTGAATACGCCGGGGCTCACCTCGTCCTTCAGCTCGAAGAAAACCTGGTCCTTGTTCAAAGCGCGCAGCGGATCGATGACGAACTGCGGATTGAATGCGACCTGCAGCTCCGGGCCGCTGTACTCGATCGCCATCGACTCGTGGGCATCGCCGAAATCCGGACTCGAGGCGGTGATCTCGAGCAGGTTGTTGCTGAGCTTCAGCTTCACCGAGTTGGACTTCTCGCTCGTCACAAGTGCGGCGCGGTGCACGCACTGGAGGAAGAGCTCACGCTCCAACTTGATGCGCTGGTGTGTCTCCTTCGGTACCACCTGGTTGTAGTTCGGGTAGTTGCCGTCGACGACCTTCGAAAAGAGGTAGATGTTGTCGATCAAGCCGTTGTCTCCGACCTTGTCGGTGCCGATCTGGAAGGCCGAGCGCTTCTCGGAAACGGCGAGCCGGACCTTCGTGCCCTTGTCGAGCATGCGCACCAACTCGGCTACGGTCTTTGCCGGAAGGATGATGCTCCCGGCGCCTTCCGGCGTGGTGAGGTCCTTGCTCGTCAGGGCAAGACGGCGCCCATCGGTGGCGACAAGGGTGAGCTTGTCGTCGCGGAAATTGAAGTAGACGCCATTGAGGATGTAGCGCGTCTCGTCTGACGACTGGGCGTAGGAAACGCTCTTGAGCATCGTCGCGAGCTCCTCCTGCTCCAGTGCAACCGCCTTCTCGTCGGCGAACTCGGGCATCGGCGGGAACTCCTCCTTGCCCATGCCCATGATCTTGAAGACCGAACCGCCGGAAGTGATTTTCGCCTGATGGTTCGGGGTGGTTTCGATCGCGACGTCGATATTGGGCAGCTCGCGGACGATCGTGGCAAGGCGCTTGACCGGCAGCGTGATCGCGCCCGCCTCCTTCACCTCGGCCTTGATCTTGCAGCGGATGCCGAGATCGAGATTGGTCGTGGCCAGCGAGATGTGGTCCTTGTCCGCCTCGATCAGCACGTTGCTGAGGATGGGCATCGTGGCCTTGGAGCCGACGACATTGAGCACCTGGGCGAGGCCGTTGCTGAAGTGATCGCGGTTGATTTTGAATTTCATGCGCGGCGGGGCGATGGGGTGGTTGCTGACACGAGAGTGGATTGGGAAAAGAAGGAACTACAGATTATTCTTCTTATTATGGGGTGTGAACAACGCCGATTCCGTGGACACAAGGGCGTTTTTTCAGAGGAGCGATGAGGAGTCCGGTAGGGTGTGAGCAACTTGGGCGGGAGTGTCGGCGAAAGGCGGGTTCGGCACGCCGATCGGGTTATCGGGAATTTGTTGGTCGGTTGCTCACATCCTGTTTGTGGGAAACTCCAGGGTGTTTGCCGGTCACGTGGCGGCGGACGTGCCGCACGATGCCGAAGCCGATGTAGCCGAGGAAAAGCACAAGAAACGAGATCTCCTGCAGCTTCCAGACGAGCGCCCCGACGATGAGCAGCAGGATGAACGTCCAGAGACGCGTCTTGGTCTGCCAGTCGATCTTCTTGAAGCTGGGGTACCGGATGGTGCTCACCATCAGAAACGAGATGAGTAGCAACAGCACCGGGAGGGCGAAGGTGGTCTTCTGCAGTGAGCGCTCGTTGTCCGCGAGGTGCAGGAGAAAAAGTACCAGCGAGGCGACTGCTCCGGCGGCCGCCGGCACGGGCAGGCCCAGGAAATCCTTGTTCGACTCGTGCTCGGCGCGCTGGAGCAGGGGATTCGTGATCACAT
The DNA here is from genome assembly GCA_035415285.1 of Opitutaceae bacterium. Classification (GTDB taxonomy): domain Bacteria; phylum Verrucomicrobiota; class Verrucomicrobiia; order Opitutales; family Opitutaceae; genus CAJCBL01. The sequence goes on along the minus strand of DAOOFR010000155.1, from coordinate 4,935 downwards.
TGAAACGTGCCAACCGCACCGCGGCGCAGAGCAGATAGATGAAGGCGACGAACCAGCCGAACTCGCGAAACCATTGGTATCCGTCCTTGGGCGCGAGGATCAGGAAAAACACCATCAGGGCCGGAGCGATGCCGAAGGAGACGACATCGGCGAGCGAATCAAACTCGGCGCCGAACAGCGAGGTTCGCCCCCCCATGCGGGCCAGGCGGCCGTCCAAGGAATCGAAAAGCACCGCTGCAAGGATGAGCCACACCGCCTGGATGTAGTATTCGCGCGGCGAGGCACTGCCGTGGACCGACGCGTAGATCCCGGCATCGGCAATCAGCCGGGCCTGGATGCACTTGATCACCGCCACGAAACCGCAGAACAGATTTCCTGCCGTCATCAGGTTCGGCAGGAAATAGATCCGGCTGGCCTGGGTGACGTTGTAGGGATTCTCGCGGGAATGGAGATCCGACGACATGGCGGGTGATTGGCGGAATGCGGAGCCTACTTGGTCAGGCTCTCGAGGTACTTCCAGAACTTCGAATGTTGTTCCACCAGTTGTTGGTCGGTCACCGGCAGCTTTGTGCGGAAAAGGAAGTCCTCGAGGGAGTTGCGGTGCAGAATCCAGTGCACGTGGAGGGTGTCGCCCTGGCGCTCGAAGTAGAACCGGAAGTCCCCCGAGCGCAGACGGTAGAAGGTGTGCCCGGCCCGGGAGAACTGGCCGAGCGGTTCGCGCGGCTGCGCCAATTGTGCGGCCGTCAAGCTGCCCAACGGTTCGATGACCCCGAGTTGGGCAAGTTGGTCGAGCTTGTTGAGCTCGCTGACGCTCTGATCGGAAAACGTGACCTGAAACATGGCGAGGGCGATCCGAGCACGGATCGTGTGTCCCGCACTGTCGGCGCGTGTTTTTCCTGCCGCAATCCCAAATCGGCCGCGGCGGCGCGCGATACGGGCCGGCCCCATGAAGATTGTGGAGACGGACTGCACCGCGTGGCGACAAACGGGTAAACAGGATTGTAATACCCACCGCGCGCGGTATCTGCAATGATGCTTCCGGAGGAAACCCCATGACGACTCTCGCCCTCATCGAACGCCTCAACGGTTGGTGGACCGAGCTCTCGCTCGCCAAGCAGTTCTTCTACGGCATCGGGCTCGTCGCCGGCATCGTCTGCGTGGTGCTCATGATCCTCTCCTTGTTGGGCATGGACCACGACGATGCGGTCGATGCGCTCGGGGCTGCCGATGCGGCCGGCGCCCACGATGGCGACAGCGGTGGCGGCATCTTCTCGGTCAAGCCGCTCACCGGCTTCTTCCTCGGATTCGGCTGGGCGGGCGGCCTCGCGCTCGACGCGGGCTTCTCCTTCATCGCCGCGATCGGCTGCGCTCTCGGCGCGGGCGGAGCGATCATGGCGGTGATCGTGCTGATGTTCCGCGCGATCTTCGCCATGCGCAGCGACGGCACCGCACGGATCGAGGACACCGTGGGCGCCGTCGGCACCGTCTATCTCACACTTCCCGCCGCCAAGGCCGCCGGCGGCCAAGTGATCGTGAACTTCAAGGGCCGACAGGAGACCTACGCCGCGCTGAGCGTCGCCGAGAAGGCGATCCCCAGTGGCGAGAAGGTGAAGGTCGTTGCCATTGTCGACAGCCGCACGGTCCTCGTTGAACCGCTGACCTGACGACCGATTCAACCCGCGGGCGGCAACGCCGCTGCCGCCCTCCCGCCCCCCCCTGTCTTCCGCCTCTTCTCCAATCCTTCCGACCATGGACATCATCAACATCCTCCTCGTGGCCTTCGCCATCGTCTTCGTCCTCATCGTGGCGATGACCCTCGTTTCGCGGTACCGCATGTGCCCGCCCGACCGCATCCTTGTGGTCTACGGCAAGCTCGCCAACGGCCTGTCTTCGAAATGTTACCACGGCGGTTCGACCTTCGTGATGCCGATGTTCCAGAGCTACTCCTACCTCGATCTCACCCCGATCAACATCGAGATCGAGCTGCGCGGAGCCCTCTCCAGCCAGAATATCCGTATCGACGCTCCGGCGTCGTTTACGATCGGCATCTCCACGGAACCGGAGGTCATGCAGAACGCCGCCACCCGCCTGCTCGGCCGCACGCTCGACGAGGTGCAGCAGCTCGCCTCCGAGATCATCATGGGCCAGATGCGTGTCGTCTTCGCCTCGATGACGATCGAGGAGATCAACAACGACCGCGAGAAGCTCATCGGGCTGATCACCAAGGGTGTCGAGGTCGAGCTCCACAAGGTCGGCCTGCGCATGATCAACGGCAACATCCGCGACATCCGCGACGCCTCCGGCTACATCGACGCGCTCGGCAAGGAAGCCGCCGCGAAGGCGATCAACGACGCCCAGATCAAGGTCGCCCAGGAGAACCAGCGCGGCGCCATCGGCCGTGCCGAGGCCGAGCGTGAGCAGGCCATCCGCGTGGCCAACGCCCATGCCGAGGCGCGCAAGGGCGAGAACACCGCCCAGGTCATCATCGCCAAGTCCGATGCCGACCTCGCCTCCGAACAGGCCGAGGCCAAGCGCCGCGTCGAGGCCGCGCAGAAAGTGGCCGAGGCCCGCGCCTTGCAGGAAGGCTACAAGGCTCAGCAGGAGGCCGAGCTCGCCCGCGCCGATCGCGAGAAAGCGCAACAACAGGCCGACCTCATCGTGAAGGCCGAGATCGAGAAGGAGCGCATCCGCATCGATGCCGAGGCCAAGGCCGCCCAGGCCCGCCTCCTCCAGGAAGGCCAGTCCGCCGCCTACCTCATCCAGAAGCAGGCCGAGGGCGATGGCGTGAAGCGCGTCGCCGAGGGCGAGGCCGCTGGCATCCGCGCCAAACTCGTCGCCGAGGCCGAGGGCACCCAGGCCCTTCTCGATGCGAAGGCCGCCGGTTTCGAGAAGCTCCTCAAGGTTTCCCACGACACGCAGGGCGCCACGCAGCTGCTCATCGCCGAGAACATCGTGCGCATCGCCGAGATCCAGGCCACCGCGATCAAGGGGCTCTCCTTCGAGAAGATCGTGGTCATGGGGGGCGGCAATGGCGGAGCGGCGGGCCCCGGCCAGTTCGTGCAGGACCTCTACAAGGGCGTGCTGCCGATCAACGAGCTCGCCAAGAACGTCGGGCTCAACCTCCCGAGCTTCCTCGGCGCCGCCTCCGCCGAGAGCAAGCCGGAGCCGAAGGCCTGATCCTCTGTATCCTAGATTCTATTGCGTGGGCGCCTTGTTCGGGGCGCCCGCGCCCGTCTCCGGGCGAGCGTGCCAGCGTGGTATCCCGAAGCTTCGTTCGCAGACCAGCCATCGGAGACGGGACCGGGCGATGGCGGACTTGCCCCGCCGGCCTCATGTCCGCGGGGCGGGCTCCCTTCGCGCCGCAGGCACCTTTCGCGAACAATCCGGAGGCGGTGGGGTTCGGGAAGCTCCCGCCGCCATGGCCGGACTCGACGACGCACCGGACCGGCCGCAGGCTCCCGCGCTGATGACACCGGCAACAATCCCCCCTCCGCTGGCGTGGGCCTTCTCGATCGGCCTATCCGCTCTGGCGGGCTGGTTCGTGCCGCCGCTGCGGACCGTGTGGTTCCACTCGTTGTGGCTGGCGTGGGCTGTCGCGTTGGGCGCACTCATCTGGTGCGGATGGGCGGCGCTCGAGTTCCGGCGTCACCGCACGACGATTCTGCCGCAGCGGCAACCGACCGCCTTGCTGTGCCGGGGGCCGTTCCGCGTCTCCCGCAATCCGCTCTATTTGGCCATGCTGCTGCTCGCGGTGGTGCCGTGGCTGGGGTGGGGACGGATCGGCCTGCTGCTCGCCCCCGGCCTCTTCTTCATCTTCGCGAACTGGGTGATCATCCCATCCGAAGAGGTGGCACTTCGCGCACTCTTCGGCGACGCCTATGCCGGCTACTGCCGGCGGGTGCGGCGCTGGTGCTGAGGTCGTGGGGTGCGTTCCGTGCCGCAGGCTAGAAACCGAGGCGGGCGCGGACGGCGGAAAGGTCGAGGCCGTCGACACGCAGGAGCTTCTGGCGGGAGGTGTCGCCACGGACCAGTGACAAGGCGCGGCGGGGCAGGTCGAGCCGCGCGGCGAGGAACTCGATGAGCGCCTCGTTGGCCCGGCCCTCGACGGGTGGGGCGCGAAGCTTGATCTTCACGGCGTCGCCCATCGTGCCGGCGACCTCGTCGCGCGAGGCGCCGGGGATGACCTTCACCTCGAGCCGGCAGGAGGCGGGCGCGGGGCCGGTGGCGTTCTTCGGGGTGGCCATGGACGAGGTGCGGAGGGAGCGAACGGTGGGTGGCGCGCCTTCCCGGGGGGGCTCAGGCGGCGTCGAAGACGGCGATGCGCGTCCAGCAATCCTTGTGGTCGGCGACGAACTTCAGGTGCGTGGGGTGCGTCTGGTAGGCGCCGTGGCCGGCGAGATCGTCGAAAAGCACGGTGAGCGCGAAGGCGTACTCGGAATCGAGTATCGGACGCGCGGGCACGGGGGCGGGGGTGCCGACGAAGAGCTGGCGCACCGAGGGGATGGTGCGCAACGTTTCGAGGCCGGCCCGCAGGGCGGCACGGCGCTCGGCGGGGAGCGCGGGGCTCAGGTAGAAGCGGACGCTGTGGACGAACATGCTGCGGAGCGTGGTGGTGCGGCCAAGGTCGCGCAAGTTTCGCGAGTGCGGTCGGCGGGTTGGCGAACAGCGGCTGGAACGCGCCGCCGGTTTTCGCTCGCCGCCCGGGCGGCGATGCGGCTTGGCTCGGCGGCGCATGAAGCTCGTCAGCTGGAACGTCAACGGCGTGCGCGCCACCTTGAAGAAGGGTCTGCTCGAGTGGATCGAGCGCGAGCAGGCCGATGTCGTCTGCCTGCAGGAGACGAAGGCGCGCGAGGAGCAGGTCGAGGTGATCTGGCCGGAGGGCTACGCGGCGCACTGGAACAGCGCGGAGAAGGCCGGCTACAGCGGCACGCTCAC
>DAOOFR010000154.1:7382-8496 GCA_035415285.1 Opitutaceae bacterium | reverse complement strand
GAAGGCGGCCACGGCAAAGGCCACAGGCAAGAGCAGGAAGGCCGTCCAGGGCCGGCCGATCATCCCGGCCAACGTGAGGCCGAGCGCGCCACCAAACACCGCCACCTGCCAGGGCGCCACACCGGCCGCAATGCCGATTGTATAGAACAACGGGGCCACCCGGACGCGAACGTCGCGGGTCGCGTACATCTGCGAAACCGTGCCGACCGCAATGATGACCGCTTTGATGGCCAATGCCGGGTACGGACTGGCATCGCGAACCTCCGGCTCCTGCACGGCCATCCCTGTCAGCACCCACGCCCCTGCACCGGTCCGGGCGAGGTCGACCCACGACCACGGCGAGGCGAGCAGGTGCAGGATCGTCACGCTCTGGTTGCGCTCCGCAAAGGTGAGCTTCTTCCGCAGCACCGGTCCCACGCACCACACCAGCGGCAACCAAAGGAGCGCCATCGCTGCCAAGAGCAGCGGCCAGTTGATCGTGAGGGAGTTCATGGGATGGGGAACGGCGGTGAGGAGGACGGACGGCGGAAGGCGGACGACAGATGGCTGAAGGCGGAGGGACGGAAGGCGGAGGGACGGAAGAATCTGGAACTCAGGAAATCAGGAACAGCGGACGGAGGGCGGAGGACGGAGGGCGTTCTACCCTCGCGGGAAGAATCTCCGGCGCTGGCGCGCCTACGAGTGGTCAGTGATCGATGTAGCGAAGCTCGTGAGAGCTTCGATGCCTCCGTTCATTCCTGATTTCCTGAGTTCCACATTATCCCCTCCCCCATCCGGCCGAGCTTCGCCCCGTCACTTCCCGGGGAGGTGACTGCATCGGCGCTGTTGGTGGCGCGCATGGTGGTGAACTGGGGTCGCGTAGAGGGCTGCGCCCCACGCGATTTCGCTGCTCCGTGACTGGTGACAAGGTGCGAAAGTGACAGGTCATTTCCGCAACCCTGCATCCTGACTGAACTCTGAAAAATGTGTCTCTGATCCGAGAAGGACGCCGTCTCCAATGTGCTGCCGTCCGTCCTTCGTTGTCTTCGTTACCTTCTGTCGTCTGCTATATCTGTGCTATCTGTGGCGATAACTTCCGTCGTCTGGCATCTGTCGTCCGTCCTCTGCCGTCCGT